>JBDIBK010000030.1:0-34349 GCA_039812845.1 Bryobacterales bacterium | reverse complement strand
GTTCCCCCGACAAACAGCGTGCCCAGTTCGTGATCGCCCGTTTCGTACTCGATGTGCATTTGGTCGCGTCCTTTCCACCAGCGGCGGGTGCCCCCTCCAGAATACGGCAGCCCTCGGGCGTTTCCATTCTCCGGTGAGACAAGGGGGGCGCATGGCAATCTGCAAGAATGTGGGTTGGCCTTGCCAAATACGCGGTGGATCTATGCATTTTCGTCGATTTACTTTCCTCATCGTGGCAGGCTTTGTGCTTGCCGCCAGCCTTTCCGCCCAGTTCGCGGCGCGCGTTGCCAAGCCGCTGGCATGCGGCACTTCTCCCGCCACGCAGAGGCAAGAGGAATTCCTCCACCGCAAGGCAAGCGAACGCCGGGCGGCTCTGCTGAGGGCCGGACGCACCTCGGTTGCCGGGCCATCGGGGACGGTGAATCTGGAAAGGGCGGCAACCGCCGTTTCCGGCGATATCCTGCTGATGGGCACCGGGGCGGGGGTTTCGCTCGCCCGCAATCCTTTCCCCGAGGCGCTTCTGCAGCGCGGAACCCTGTTTGGGCCGGCGAACGCCGCAGCCACCGCCTACCAAGTGGAGTTCCCGGCCACCACCGCGTACCGGGATGATGCGCTTCTGGCCCCCGCGGTGAACCTTATTCAGCCAGGGCAACTCGGGAGCCTGGAAGACGATGAGGCCCGGGAATTTTCACTGCCTTTTCCATTCCCTTTTTATGGGAAGACTTACCAGACGATCTACGTGCATTCGAACGGCTTCTTGAGCTTTGAGGAACCGTCTCCAGAAGGCGACAACCTGGAGTATTCCGATTTTCTAAGCGGTCCTCCAAAGATCATGGGCGCGGGCCTCGATCTTGACCCATCCTTCAGCCCGCCGGGTGCCGGGCTCTATGTCTTCATCACCAATACTGAGGCCATCTTCAGCTACGTGAAGATTTCTCAGTTCATCGGCCAAACCCTGCAGGTGGATTTCCAGGTGCGTCTGGCCGCCGATGGCAGCATCGGCATTCTGCACCGGCGCGCGCCGGCGGGCCTTTTCGTGATGGGCATCACACCGGGCCGGAATGCGGGTGACGGGGAGCTCATTTCCTTCACACAGCCGCCCGCGCAAGCGCAGACAGGCTCCATCGCGGAGATCTTCAGCGACGTCACCAACGGGGAGATCGACATTGCCCGCGCGGCGCAGGTCTTCTTCCAATCGCAGCCGGACGACTACGACTATCTGGTGTTCTACAACAATCTGGGCATTGGCGCGAGCCCCGGCGCGGTGGCGTATGAAATCACCGTGCGCAATCAGGTGAGCGGCATCGGCGATTTCGACACGGACCGTGCCGCGCTTTTCGGATCGACGAACCGCATGCAGGCCGTGCTGAATATGGGTCCGCTGTCGCAGTACCCGGACAGCCCGACAGGGATTGTAGCCGCGCGGGCCGCCTCCGAGGATACGCCGCTCTCCATCCTGGCGCATGAGGCGGGGCATCGTTTTCTGGCGTTTCCGCTGCTCGAAGAGCCTGGCGGCATCACGCACAACCTGCTGGGGACGGCCGATGCCCACTGGTCCTTCAATTTCAATTCGCACGGGTCCTTCCTCGAAGGCAACACGATCAATTCCACCGGGAAGCTGGACGAGTTCATTACCGACGCTCCGAATGTGCGGTATTCAGAACTGGACCGCTATCTGATGGGGCTAGTCGGGCGGGAGGCGGTTGGGGTGGAGCAGCAGTTGTATTACGTGGATTCCACGACATCGAGAACGCGCATCCCCCGGCGCGGCCAGTTGCTGTTCGGCCCCGCGCGCAATTTCAGCATCTACAACATCATTGCCGCCAATGGCCCCCGAATTCCGGACCACACCGTATCGCAGAAGCGATTTCGATTCGCGTTCGTGCTGATTTCGAGCAATGCCACGGCATCGCAAGCCGAGCTCGACAAGCTCAATGGTTTCCGTACCGCGTTTGAGGCATTCTTCCGCGAGAGAACCGGCAACTTGGCGATTGCCGACACCTCCCTGAAGCCGGGGCTTTCGGCGAGCGTGTTTCCGGCGGCGGGGCTCACTCCCGGCGCGCAGGGCGAGTTGGAAGTGCGGCGCGCGGTTGCTTCTTCCTCCGCAGTGCCGTTACGCATTCAGGTTAGCGGCGACGCCGTAACGGCTCCGGCGACGGCTGCCATTCCCGCGAACGCCAATTCCGTGACGATTGCGGTGAGCGCCGCGAATATCGGCGTCAGCCCCGTTACGATCAGCGCAGCCGACGACAGTTATCTGCCCGAGACGGTGAACATGGCTGTGCGCAGCGTGGCGGATCTTCAACTGGAACTGGTCTCCGGCTCGCGCTATCAGGCGCCCTTGCATGGGGAGACCACGACGCCCGTAACCGTGCGCGTCCTCGATGGGAACCGGCTGCCGTATCAGGGGGTGGAAGTGCGCCTGGAGCCCTCCACCGGCGGTTCGGCGAATCCCCCCACCGCTTTGACGAATGCGCAAGGCGAAGCCAGCTTCCGCTGGACGGTTGGCGATGGCGACCCCAACCGGGCGACCGTGTTTCTGGCCGCGAACCGCGGCCCTTCCGAGAAGAGCCTGATTGCCGTGGAGGCGCTTGTTCCGAAGGTTCAGGCAGCCACGAACGGCGCCAGTTTCAGCGCCGGTGTCAGCCCCGGAAGCCTGGCCACGCTGTTCGGTGTATCGCTCGGCGCGGGGCAATCCGCGGAGGCCACGTCTCAGCCGCTTCCTGTCGAACTGGCGGGGACGAGCGTGAAGGTGAACGGCGTTCGCGCCGCGCTGCTCTTTGTGAGCGATCTCCAGATCAACTTTGTGACGCCGCCGTCAGTGACGGGTGACACGGCCAGGGTGGTGGTGGAAACGGAGGAGGGCGTGAGCCCCGCGTTTGACGCACCTCTGCTGGCCAGTGATCCGGGAATCTTTTTCGACAGCGGCTCCAACCTGGGGGCGGTGCTGCGCTCGGGTTCCGGAGAAAAGACGGACCGCGTTCCCGCGCTTCCGGGTGCGTTTGTGGAGATCTTCGCAACCGGCCTGGGGCCGCTGACGCCGGGCGGCCGGGGCGTTCCGCCGCGCACGGAGAAGCCGGTCAGCGCCAGCATCGACGGCCAGCCGATGCTGGTGGATTACGCCGGGATTGCCCCCGGATTCGTGGGGCTCTACCAAGTGAACGCCAAGGTGCCGGAGAACCTCGCTCCAGGCGTTTACGCCTTGCGCCTGCATCAGGAAGGGAAGCAGAGCAACGCCGTGAATGTGATTGTGGGAGCGCGATAGCTTTCGCACAAAATTTGCGGTATGGAAGAAATCGAAAGGAGGCGGGAAAGGGAAGAAATGGTACGCCCGATTGGATTCGAACCAATGGCCTTCAGCTCCGGAGGCTGACGCTCTATCCAGCTGAGCTACGGGCGCTCACCTTTTGTAGTGTACCGTGAATCGGCTGTTGACGCGAGGATGCCGGGCCAAGGGATCCAGGAAATCGGCGCTGCCGAGCCTTCGCTGCGGCGTCTGACGCGGCCTATTCGCGGCGACCGGCCATCTTGTGGGGGTAGTGCTGGTCGTCGAAGATGCGCTCCCGGCTGACTCGCTGCGTGCCCCATTCGAGGCGAAGATCGTTGCTGACTTCATCCAGCATCGCAATCGTCACCTGCTTCTCCGACATCGCGAAGGCAATGAGCAGGAGGTTGTCGGCGACGGAGTTGATGATGCGCGGGATGCCTTGCGTCCGCACGTGGATCTCGGCGATGACGTGGTCCGGCATCAGCGCCGCGGGATCCGCGCAGCCGGCGGTAGAGAGCCGCGAAAAGATGTACTGCCGGGTATCGCTTTCGCCAAAGGGCCGCAGCGTGCAGCGGAGGGCGACCCGCTGCTTCAACTGGCGATAAGTGGGGTCGTCCAGAATTCGATCGAACTCCGGCTGCCCCGCCATGATGATCTGCAGCAGTTTTCCAGCGCGATTCTCAAGATTTCCGAGCAGGCGGATTTCCTCCAGCACTTCCCAGCTCAGATTCTGCGATTCGTCCACGATCAGAACCGTCGTGCTTCCGTTGCGCGTGTTCTGCAGAAGGGTGTCGTTTAGCGCGAGCAGGACCTGGGTTTTCGTGGGCGGATTGCAGCCAAGGGCCAGGTCGTAGTTCACCATCTCAAAGAACTCCGCCACCGTGAGGCGCGAATTAAAGATAGTGGCGAAATCGATGCGCTGCTGTGTGAGAGCGTCCCGCAAACACTCCAGAAGGGTGGTTTTTCCGGTGCCCACCTCGCCGGTGAGCGCGATAAAGCCCTTGCGGCTCTGCACGCCGTAAATCAGATTGGAGAGCGCTTCCTCGTGCTGGTGGCTGCGGTAGAGGAAGACAGGGTCGGGCGTCAGATTGAACGGGTTTTCCGTAAAGCCGAAAAATGCGTTATAAAGGCTGCTCATTTTGAACGAAGCATCGATTCCGGCGCGGATTACGCACCTCTCTCGGATTGAAAAGCGCGCGGTTACATCACCCAGTATAGCGCTATCTATATGTTAACCATGGGCTTCCAGATATGGATGGCGAATTTGACGGTGCGCCGGGATCACGGTACCAGACGAAAGGGTACTGTAGTACCCGATGCGGGTGCGCTGTGCCGGTCACGCATTCGCATTGCGCAATGGCGGCGTTCAGACCTTTTTCGATGCCGCGGCGCGGTCAAGGAACCAGCGCACTTCGAGGTTGTGCCGGACGAGCTGCGCGGGAAAGCGGCGGGGATCGTACGGCTCGCTCAGCACCTGGCGGAGCGGTTCGGCCTTGTCGGCGCCGCCGGCGAGAAACACGGTGCATCGCGCGGCTTGCAGCACGGCGGGCAGCAGCGTAACGCGCCAGGCGTCGAGCTTCCCGACGTAGACGGCGGCGCACAGGTCGTCGAGATTGTCGATGGCGCTTTCGCCGGGGAAGAGGCTGGCCGTGTGGGCGTCCGGACCCATGCCCAGGTGAAGCACGTCAAGCACGGGGATCTCGTCCTCTTCCGCGTCCAGCCCCAGGGTGGCGGCGATCTCCGCTTCGTAGGCGTCCGCGGCCTCCTCCGGATCGCTTTCCCCGTGGATCCGGTGAATGTTGGCGGCGGGCACGCCGGCCGGTTCGAGGAGGAGCCTTCGCGCGAGGCGGTAATTGCTGGCGTCGTTATCCGGCGGCACCATGCGTTCATCGGCGAAAAACACGTGAATCCGGTCCCAGGGCAGGGGAGAGGCGGCGAGAATCGGGAAGAGTTTTGCCGGAGTGCTTCCGCCGGAGAGCGCGAGTGTGGCCAGCGGGCGTTCCTCCAGGGCTTGGCGCAGCCGCTCCGCCATCAGGGCCGCGCAAGCAATCGCGGCTTCGCCGACCGTTTCTGAAATCTCAATGTGGTTGTTCGTCAGCAAAATAGACAGGCTCCTCAAATAAGCGGACGGTTGCGCCCAGATGCTTCTCAAACGTCCGGCGGCGATGCTCTACCATCATTTCATCGGAAAGCAATGCGGTATCCGGCTCCAGTGCGGGAACCGGAACGACGATCTCGGAAGCGCTCGCGGTCTCCGTGACGCTCAGTTCGCGCGCGGCCACGGTGAAGCGCAGGGTTTCGCGTGCGCCGATGAAATCCACCAGATGGATGCGCGGGTCCGCCGGATTCGGTTCGTCCTCTCGCATTGCGCGGAAGCCCGCCCGCACCGTGGCGTCCGCTTTCCGCCATTCGAGCCCGTTCGCCCGCTGATAGCCGAGGGAGCCAAGGATCCATGCGAGCAGATAGGCGGCTTCCGGCGCGGGGCGTTCCGGGCGCGTCACCACCCGGACCGAGCGGAGATCCTTTAGCAGCTCCCGGTTGGCGGGCGTATCGAAATACTGGGCCATGGCACCCCGGTATCCGCGAATGCGGTCCCAGGCCAGATCGGAAACCAGGCTGCCGAACTCCGGCATTCGCGGCCAGACGTCACGGCATTCCGCGCCGTGCCACGCCATATCCACCACCACGCGATCCGCGAGGCCGGAGGCCTCCTTCACGCCGGGAATCGTCAGAAGATGCGCATTCCGGCAGAACATCACGGTGGGAAGGTCGGCCACGATCAGCGCCCGGATCACGGCGGGGAGGTCGCACGCACCGGCGCGGGTTGTGTCCAGCAGCACACGCTCAATGCACACCTGCCGCTTGCTCCCGAAAGGCCGCCAGCACTGCGCGGAAACGGAACCCTTCAGGCCCCGCTCGTCGCCTTGACGCAGAAGCACGACGATGGCCCTGGCGGGATTCATCCGCATCACATCCGCCAGCATGGCATCCGCTTCCGTGACGGAGGCGTCGTCCCCCTCCACCACGGTGATCCAGGTGAGGGAACAGGCCCGCAGCAGGCCGCTCTCCGCGGAGTCTCCGCTCTTGCCAAACTCGGTCCAGAGCGATTCCAGTTGTGTGAGCAGCCTCTCCGGCTGCACCACTTCGCGGGCCGCGTTCATGGCCGCCTCCATTGGTGGCCGTGGCGCGCGAGCATGGCGTCGCTTTCCTTCGGGCCCCAGGTGCCGGCATCGTAGTTGGGGAAATCGAATTTGTTGTCCTGCCAGCTGTCGAGGATGGGCATGATCACCTGCCAACTGGCTTCCACCATGTCTTTGCGGATGAAGAGCGTGGGATCTCCGCCCAGGGCGTCGAGCAGCAGCGTCTCATAGGCTTCGGGGGTGCGCGTGCCGAAACTGGTGCCGTAGTTGAAATCCATGCCCACCGGGCGCAACTGCATGCCGCTGCCGGGCCGCTTCGATTGGAAGCGCAGGGAGATGCCCTCATCCGGCTGAATGCGCAGAATCATCAAGTTCGGCGCGACATCCCGATCGCCGGCGATGGTGGCGAACATGTTCTTGGGGGCGGCACGGAACTGGATGGCCACGTCCGTCACCCGCTTTGGAAGGCGCTTTCCGGTGCGAATGTAAACCGGCACGCCGCTCCACCGCCAATTGTCCACGAAGAGGTTTACCGCCGCGTAGGTTCTTGTCTGGGAGTCGGGAGTGACGCCATCTTCCTGACGGAAGCCGGGCAAGTCTTCCCCGCCCACCCGCGCGGGGCCATATTGGCCGCACACGGCGTGTTGCGGCACCTCTTCAGGCTTGAAGATCCGAATGGAACGAAGGAGCTTTGCGCGCTCGTCGCGAACCGGGCCGGCGCCGAAGCGGGTGTAGGGTTCCATCATTACCGTGGCCATCACCTGCAGCATGTGGTTCTGCACCATGTCGCGCAGCGCCCCGGTCTCCTGATAGTAAGCGCCGCGGCCTTCCACGCCGATCGATTCCGCGGCCGTAATCTGGATGTGATCCACGTATCGCCGATTCCAGAGCGGTTCGAAAATGCCGTTCGCGAAGCGGAATGCCAGAATGTTCTGCACGGTCTCCTTGCCGAGATAGTGGTCAATCCGGTAGATATCCGATTCGTCGAAAGCGGCTTCCAGGTGCCGTTCGAGCTCCCGCGCGGAATCCAGATCGTGCCCGATCGGTTTTTCCACCACCACCCGCCGCTGCGCGTTCCCCTTGTTGAGCCCGGTTTCGCGCAGCATATCCACGGCCACGGGATAGAAGCTGGGCTGCGTGGAGAGATAAAAGCAAACTTCATGCGGCACGCCGCCGGTGAGTTCGTCGATCCGCGCGCCGATGGCGTTATAGAGCGCGGGATCCTTCATGTTCCCCGGAATGTAGTGCAGCCGCTTGGCGAAGCGCCCCCATTCCTCTTCGTCGATCTCCAAATCCTTGAGGAATTCCCCCAACTCTTCACGCTGTTTCTCGCGGAACGTGTCGTCGGTAAACTCCGTGCGGGAGTTGCCGATCACGAAGAAGGAATTGGGCAGACGCCCATCGTGAAACAGACGATAGAGGGCCGGGACCAGCTTGCGCTTCGTCAGGTCTCCGCTTGCGCCGAAGATCACCAGAACGCTGGGTGGGATCTTCCGGGACCCTTGCAGCGCATCTTCGAACGGGTTTACATCCACCATAACCAAACGGTACCACGCGGGTTCGAGCGAAGATCCCGCGGACGGACACTTTGCTATGGTGAGAGAAATCGACTCAATGGACGAGATGCCAATTCCTTTGGAACGCCAAAGCTCCGCCCGCGCGGGTGACGAAGAACGTCCTCAGCCCTCTTCGCGGCCGGGCAAGCGCCGCCGCGCGCTCTGGCGGCGAATGGGCACTCTGACACTGGCGACAGCAACGGTCGCCATTGCCGCACTCTTCGCCATTTGGTTCTTTGAGATTGATTTTGGGGACCAATCGCATCGGATCATCCGTGCGTATGCCACCGAACACCGGCAGGTGGATCTCCGGTTCCCCGGGGCCGGATACCGCCCTTACCGGGCAACCCGGCCGATGGAGGAGGGCTACGACTTCACCGCGGCCGACCTGGCAACCTACGAAGAGGAACTGAAGGCGGAACTCCAGCGTCAGCCGGCCGATTCGGATACGCTCTTCGCCATGGCGGAGGTCTGCCTGCTTCGTCTGCAACCGTTGCAGGCCATTGATATCCTGGAGCGCCTCCGGCTCTTCGCGCCGAAGGATCCGAAGATCCTCGGCGCTCTGGCCTACGGGAATTATCTGCTCTTCCGAAGCTCCAGGGAGACCCGGGACCTGTTGAGAAGCGTTGACCTCTTTGAGGCGGCGCTCGCGGCGAGCCCGGAAGATCCGGTTCTGCTCTTCAATGCGGGCACCGTGGCGCAGCGCGCGAAGCTCCATGCGCAGGCGAAGCGGCGTTACACGCAGTTTCTGGCCCTGGAGCCGGAATCCGGCTGGGCGGCCGAGGTGAAGCTGCGGCTGCGGGAATTGGACGAGGAAGCGCCTTAACCCGGCTTGCTGAATCTGCTCCTTGGTTTCCGGGACGCCGCTTGGTTTCCGGGACGCCGTGCGCGAGCCGCTGCCGCTCTCCGGGATCGTTCCTTGACGAAGAGGGAGAGAAGACGCGCACAACCCCGGGTACTTTGTTGCTGCTCTCTATGCTTGTGGCGAAACCGCCGCTGCTGTTATCGTGAGTTCATCGCAAGGAATAGAAAGCTTTAAGCGCGGCGGAAATCCGGCTGCGTATCGAGCGCGAGGTGTGTCTGTGCTGGGCTCCCGATGGGGGCGAGAAGCGCCGGGTTGTGGCTCTTGTCCCCCAATGCGCGCCGGAAGGCCGCCAACGGTTCCGCCGGACATTCCCCGCTCTTCCCGCGGTACAAAGGCCCACTGGGGAGGGATTCAGAATGGCACAAGTGTTCACCGTCTATAACTGCGGGACGGGTTTTAATCGGGACCGAACGGACGAACTGATCGGGTATCTGGGGACGATTACGGCCGGGATGCAGGCGAAGCCAAACAGCGTGACTCCACAGGATGCGTGGATGATCTGCGACGGGCCGGGAAGCGCGCCCAAGGGGAACAATCCGGATACGCGAACGCCGGGTTCCGGGATTTTCCGCCAACTGCGGGGCAACATCACCGGCCACGGCTGGGAACAGAATGTTCGGGACGCGATGGCGATCATCAAGTTCATCCACGCCGGAAGCCCAATCTCCGTGATCAACATGGCGGGCTGGAGCCGGGGCGCGGTCACCTGCCACATGCTCTCAAACGCGATTGCTTCAGACCGGGATACACGCGGGATACGCATCAACATCTTTGCGGCGGATCCGGTGGCGGGCCCCGGAAACCGCGCCGATCCGTCGAAGAACACCATTCCGCCGAACGTGCAAAACTACTTTGCGGTGGTGGCGGAAGATGAGAACCGGAAGATCATGAAACCGGTGAACGTCGGTGCGATCCAGTCGCACTCCGAAGAGATTCCCAATCAGCGCGTGAAGGTGATCTCCGTGCCGGGGGAGCACAATTCGGGAGTCATGCGGGGCACGCCGCTCGGCAAGCTGGTGTGGTATCTGGCGCACAAGTTTCTGAGCAAGCACGGCACAAGGCTGAACGGCGGCATTCAGCTCTCACACATCGAAGTGTGTGAATGCTACGCCGGCATCCGGATGTATATGGCCGACTTCCGCAATATGCACGGTTCCACGATGGGCATGCTGGGCCGGGACGGCCGGACGGGGAACAACAGTTTCTCCGCGCATCATTTTTGGGTGAACGATCATCATCGCAGCCAGTTTGCGAAGGCGTTCCCGGTAATGGGCGCCGCGATCACGAACCCCAGCCTGCTGGCGAACGGCGGGTTCCGCTTGCAGCAGGAATTGACGATGATGAAGAACCACGCGCCTTGGACCTACACGGTGCTGGTGAAGATCGGGCTGGTGACACCGCCCCAGAGCACCCGCCAGGGATTCCTGCAACAGCAATACCGCGGGTGAAGCACGCGGATTCAAGGCCTGTACGCCTTTTCGCGGGCACTCGTGAGAATGGCCGCGGACCGATCTTCGGAATCGTCCGCGGCTTTCGCGCGGCACCCCAAGATGGAGCGGCGGCTCACGCCACAACCGGCGATGCATGCCCTCTCGCGCCGTCCGCGCGGTTATTTGTTGCATTTTGTCGTGAAATCCAGCCGAACGACGCCATACCTTGTATAGGGATTTAACTGGAACGGAGTTGCGGGCGTTTTCGCGCCCGCTTTGTCTCCGAAATAGCACCGGGAAGCCGAGTGCGCATTTCACAGCGAAAGTGAATGTATGCCCGTCACCGCGCCCGATCGTGTTCCGTACACCCCACTTTCCTCTCTGGAGAGGCTGCCGCGAAACCTCGCGCGGTCCGGCGAAGGGGCCATCTCCCCTCTCGGTCTTGACCGTTCCGTTCGCAGGCATTTGAAAAGCCTCACGGGTGAAACGTTTGTTTCTTTTACCAGCGTGCGGGATGCCGTCTCGATCTGGGCGGCGGACGACCGGGGTATGCATTTTTTCCAGGCGGGATTGCCCCTCTCCGAGATTCAGGCGCTGTCTGGGGAGTTCCTGGCATTGCTTGAGAAGCCGGGCAGCAATCCGAAGCGCATCCAGTGGCTGAGCCGCTGCCTCTGCCACGTTCTGCTCGGGCCGATTTTGCCTCTTCTTGAACCTTCGCGAAGCCTGGCCGTTCATTTTTCGGAAGAGCTTCGGTGCATTCCCGTGGGAGCGCTGGAATCCGAGGAAGGCGGCCTGCTGCTGGAGCGGTTTCCCATCTGGAATGCCGCGGATTTCCCGTGGCGGGTAACGGTGCCCACCGTGGAAGCCATCTCCGGCGAAGCCCGGTTGCTGATCGTCGATACCCTTTCCGCACAGCCCGGTGCGGCGGAGGCAGCCTCACCCCAGGATGGGCACCCGCGGCTCGCCAGCCGTGTGTTCCCAAATCACGATCTGGTTTGCGGGGCATCGGTCACGCGCGAGCAGTTCAGCCAGTTGGCTCTCCAGGCGGAGGTGCTTCATTGCCGGACGCAACTGACGGAAGCGGTGCGCTGCCCGTGCCTGCACTTTGCGATCGACGGGTCGGAGCCGGTCACGCTGCCGCTTCCCGGCTACAATCCGCACACCTTCCCGCACTGCACGCTTGGCGTGCTCGATGTGGAATACGACGGCGGAGGGGCCGCGGAGACGCGGGAGATCTGGCGGCGCGCGTCGAATCTGCTGCATTACGTCGGCGTCACGAACGTGGTGATTCCTCGCTGGAATGTGCCGGCGGAAACGCGTCGCGCGTTTCACGAGGCATTCTACGAAGAATTGAAGAACGGTGTCTCGCTTCGTGAGGCGATGCGGAACGCTCCCCTGAAGCTGCGAAGCGATCCCCAATGGCGGCATCCCCATCATTGGGCGGGCTTCACCCTCTCCGTCAGCCACCTGTAAATACGGGGAGCCTCCGCTAATAGCCGGGCTGGAGCGCCCCTGCCGGGAGGCTTTCCGCGAACTTTGCCACCTCCGCCCGAGGAATGCGGATGCTTGCATCCACGGCGGAACCGGTGGCCTTGGTCTCCAGGCTGTCGTAAACCTTCAGCAGACCGAGATTCTCGTTCGATGTGGTGAGCCTCGCCAATCCCGCCAGGCCCTTGAGCGCGGACGCCAGTTGTTCCGCGGAGGCGGGCGAATCCATGCCGGCATGAGCCCGGATGACGATATCGTTGCGCAGATCGACGGCCACCCTGGAGCCCTGCATCCCGTCGAGGAGGCGAAGGAGATTCGCGGCGTTCCCCTGCGACGGCAGGTAGGCCCGCATCTCCGGCGTGAGCCCACGCGTCATCATCCAGACGTAATTGGCCCGCGTGATCAATGGCTGCTGCCGCTTGAAATAGTCGGGCATTCCCAGGGTTCCGGCGTTCAGCCGGTCCACGGTTTTCCGCAGATACGCGGTGGAACCGAGCATCCCGGTGGAGGAGTTGACGAACGCGATCGCGAACTGTTCGTTGCCGATAAACATCCGCCCGCCATAGTCGAAGCGCTGCATTCCAGGGCCTTTGATATCCGGTTCGAGCGCCGCTTCCTCATTAAATTTCGCGCGCGCCAGCACCAGGCTCTGCTCGCCATCGAACGTGACGAGCATCTCATATAGCTGCTTATCCGGGTTGATGCCCGTGCGGGTGACGAATTCTTCGAGTGGTTCAAGAATTTTCTTCTGGCGAAGGAGGGTATAGACGGGCGTTTTGGTGATCTCTTTCACCCGGATGCCCAGCAATAGCTGGGTCTCGGGCGGCACCAGCACCATCAGAGCCGGGTCAATCACCACGGGATCGTCGTCCGACGGCCTCACCAGCACCTTCACGGCGATGAAGGCCACCAGGATCAGCGCCAGAAACGGGAATACGCCTTTGAGAAAAATGCTCCGCCCGGAAACCATCGCCCCTCCCCGTTCCATTCTCTCCCGCGTGCGAAGCCGGGTGCAAAACGGACGGGGACATACGGATGGCGGCGCCGCCGGACGGAGCAATCGCGGTTACCGCGGCCAGGTTTCAAACGGGGCCTTGGGCAGCTTGTGCCCCCAGGCTTCCGGCCCCCAGCAGCGCGTGCCCACCAGGGGCTCGGTCTTGCTCGTGTTCACCAGCTTCACGCCGGAAAGGGCCTTCGCCGGATCGTAGGGGATCACGAACTCGTCGTCCAGCGCTTCGCCCAGCCGAATGCCCGATTTCACTTCCACCTTGTGCTTGCCCAGCATGCCGCTGCCGTGGCTAAAGTGCAAAATACAGAGTGCGGCCGGCCCGGTGAGCACGGTTTCCGCGCCCGGTGCCAGTTCGAACTGCCGCAGGCTGAACAGTTCATCGCCGTTCGGCTTGCCGTAGACGCGCCATTCGTCGTGAAAACCACCCTGGCTTGCCGCTTCGTCCACGATGGGAAGCAGCAGATGCTTCTCAATCACGAAGGGGTCCTTGTTGGCGCGCAGGTCGATGTCGGAGACGAGGCGCTGGACGCGATCCTCCCCGGTGAGCGATTCGTCAAGGTGCCGGTAGAGCAGGTCCTGGCCGAGGAAGACCTCGCCCTCCGGTGCCAGAACGTGGCTCTGGTAGAAGCGGAAATCGTCGCGGTCGCGCTGGGGCTCCTCCGTGTTGACGGCGGCGGGGCCGTGCAGCAGGCGGGTGGGCGTGAGAAAGCCGGTGCCCATGCGGATGAGCAGGTTGCGGGCGTGGCTCCGGATGCGGTTGTTCTTTCCCGCGATAAAATCGCGCACGCAATCGGCCAGCATTTCCTCAGTGAAATACTCCATCAGCCCCACGGAGGTATGGCAGTCGTTCCGATAGCGCTTGTTGCGCCACGGGTTGAAGTTATACGCCTCCGGCTTGAAGGGGTGCATGTGGTGGCCGAGCGGGTAAAGGTTGTCGAATTCCTTGTTGTAAAAGCCCGTGCCGCCCAGAGTCCGGTAGAGCGGCCCCACCATGAACGCCGGAGCCGAATGCACGGCGGCGTCCATCGGAATCAGGTAGCCGTCCGGATGATGAAAATGGCACAGCCCTTCGCCATGAATGCCGTTGCCGGTGTCGGCGAGGATGGCGCTGCCGTTCCAGCGTTCGTCGATCGCCCAGCCCCCTGGCCCTTCCGGGAAGTAGTCCTCGTCGGCCAGTTCCAGGTTCTTGCCGGGGAGGCAAAACTTGCGCCCGACAAAGCTTGGGAAGCAGCGCAGTACACCGCCTCCCGCCTCGGCGGCCTCCTGAACGCTGGAGCCTGCGCCGTCTTCCACGATCGGCAGTTCTGACCGGTACAGTTTGACGTTTAGCGGTGTCCTCATCGTGTGTCTCTTTTCATCCTTGTCCAATGGCGCGCGGCACCGAATAGCCGGGGCGCCACGCTCTTTCGGCGGCGGAATCCCGCGCTGAAAAAGCCTACTCTAACGAACTGCACGCGCTGCGTCCACTCGCCCATGAGAGGCGGGCGATTTGCCGCCGCATGCATGCCGGCGAATTCCCATCTTGGAGCCGGTGAATCGGGAGAACCGCCCCCGGGTTGAGCCCCGGTGTGTGTGGATGCCGCTTCTTTGGAATGTATTGCGAGATTGACAGGTTTTCAGGCACCGTGGGGGCGAAATGGGCGAGATACCGGAGCGCTTTTGTGACCTGGTGATGAAGGGCGGCATTACCAGCGGAATTGTTTATCCCAAGGCCGTCTGTGAACTGGCGAAAGATTTTTCCTTTCGAAGCATCGGCGGCACGTCGGCGGGCGCGATCGCGGCGGCGGTCTCGGCGGCCGCGGAACATGGCCGCCGGAAGGGGCTGGACAGCTTCCGGAAGCTGGAGGCATTGCCCGAGATCCTGGGCGGTGCCGGGGCGGGCGGGAAGGGGTCGTTCCTGTTCACGCTCTTCCAGCCACAGCCACGATTCGCGCGGCTCTTTCGGGTGCTCACCGGAATGCTTGGCGCAAGGCGGCCCATCTGGGCACTCGTCTCCGGCCTGGCTCGGAATTATTGGCTGGCCACCGGGCTGAGTCTGCTGACGGGTGCGCTGTTCTTCCGCGCTCTGGTGCCGAACGCGGAAGGATGGCAGTGGGCGGCCGCCGCGCTGGCTGTGCTCGTGGTGTTCGCCGCGACCTTCGTTCTCGCCATCGCGCTTCTGGTTCGGGGCGATCTCAAGAAGCTGCGGGGCAACCTGTTCGGCTTTTGCACGGGCATGCCCAACCCGAAAATCGGCGGGGATTCCCTAACACCTTGGCTGGCTTCCCTGATTAACGATTACGCCGGGAAGCCTGGAACGGAGCCGCTCACTTTCGGCGACCTCTGGGAGAATACGGAGCCGGAGGGCGAAAAGCGGGTTTGCCTGGAGATGATGACCACCTGCCTTACGCACGGAAGGCCGTACCGCCTGCCCTTTGACCAGCACATCTTCTACTTCCGAGAGGAGGAGTTTCGGCGGCTCTTTCCGGCCCCCGTCGTCGATTGGATGCTGGCCCATCCGAGCGCCGCCGCCGACCGGCACGAGGGCTTCGTCGCCATGCCCGACGCGGCGAACCTGCCGGTGATCGTCGCCACCCGGATGAGCCTGAGTTTCCCGATTCTCTTCAGCGCGATCCCGCTCTACGCCGTGGACTTCAGCCGCGGGGGCGTGGACCGCAAGCCGGAAGTCTGCTGGTTCTCCGACGGCGGCATTTGCAACAACTTCCCCGTGCAGTTGTTCGATTCCCCGCTGCCGCGATGGCCCACTTTTGCCATCAACCTGCTGGCGTGGGATCCGCTGCGCAACGAAGAACAGCGCGGTGTGGTGGCAAAAGGCGGCACGCCTCCGGAGCCGGAGATGGTCTATCTGCCGGGAAGGAACCAGGGCGGCATCCTGGAAGCGTGGAACCGCTTCGACCTGAGCGCGGACGGGCGTCCGAAGGGAGGCTTGGGCGCGGTTACGGGCTTCGCGGGGTCCATCCTCACGGCGATGCAGAACTGGGTGGATAACCGGCAGATCCGCATTCCCGGCTATCGCGACCGGGTGGCCCATGTCTATCTGAAGCCCGAAGAAGGCGGCCTGAACCTGAATATGCCCGCGGGGGTGATTGAAGCCGTAAGCGCGCGGGGCGGGGAAGCTGGCCGGCAGTTGGCGGGCCGCTTCCGCGCGGGCAGCACGCATCCCATGAACTGGGACAACCACCGCTGGGTCCGCTTCCGTTCCACGATGGCGGGACTCGAAGAGTTTCTCGCAAAGATCCTGCGCGGCTACACCGACACGGCTGCGGCCCGGCCCTTCCGCTCGTACGAGCAACTCATGGAACGCACAGCCCAGGAAGATCCGGCCAGCTACCGCTTCGACGACGACCAGAGAGCGTTTGCGAAGGTCGCCATCGCGGAATTGCTGAAGGTGGGCTCGGATTGGACGCGGGAGAGCCGCTTGGCCGAGGGCGCGCCAAGGCCGCAGCCGGAACTGCGGATGATGCCGCGGCTGGGAATGAAAGGGGACGAGGGCGTGTGACCGATTCCTGAGAACGCCCGCTCATGTGTTCACGCGAATGCTGGGAGCATTTCCCTAAACGCGACCTCGTTTCATTGTTTATACCAATAGATAAATATGGAAGGTGGAGTCCGTCGGCACCAAGGTAGATATAGCGCGGAACTCAGCATTACCGGCTCAATTCGAACAAGCCGGCACGGTTCGCGTAACAAGTCAACGAATTCTTCGTAATTCTCATCCATTTGCTTTATAGTTCTCATCCATGAGGGCGATGTGTTTCCGATGGGTGAAGTTGGGGGTGTTTCTGGCGGTGACGGCCATACTCCTGGGCCAGCAATACTCTCCCGTTAACAATAGTTACCAATATGGCGGCGAACATCTGACGCCGGAACAGCGGGAAGGGCGCAATACCTGGTACTTCTGGACCGGCGGGGGAGAGAAGTTCTGGCGTTACACGGCCAAAATCACGCATGGGGTGACGGACCTCTTGCAGTACGTCGATTCCCGGCGGCACGCGGCGCGGTTTCGAACCATGGGTGTGATCAACGATCCGGATTGCGTGGCGGCCACGTCCCCCGATGAGTATGGGCTTTGGATGGATATCTGCAAAGACGTAAAGATCGACGGGATCCCAAGCCAATCCTCCGGCATTATCGGATTAAGGAAGTTTCCCAATCCGAACTTCGACAAAGTTACGTGGGACGCGGAGAAATACCGCAAGGACCCGGCCTCCGTGGAACCGCCGTATCTGATCGGGATGAGTTGCGGCTTCTGCCACATCGGCTTCAACCCCACGAAGCCGCCGGCCGACCCGGAGAAGCCGGAATGGAGCAACCTCTCCCCCGCAATCGGGAACCAATACTTCAAGGAAGGAACCCTGTTCTCCCTCACCCTGGATAACAAAGACTTCCGCTGGCATGTCGCCACGAAGCAGCCGGCCGGCACCTCCGACACCTCGCGCTTCGCGACGGACCATATCTTCAACCCGAACGCGATCAATTCCATCGTCTATCTGGCGAACCGCCCGAGCGCGGAAGAAACGATGGCGGACGGAAGCGTGCGCCCCGTGCATCACATCCTCAAGGATGGCGCGGATTCCATCGGCACGGCCGGGGCGTCGCTGCGCGTGTACGTGAACATCGGAATGTGTTCCGACTACTGGACGACGCTGCACGACCCGATCTACGGAGTGGCCCGCAAGCAGCAACCGTTCCGCATCGCGCTCGCCCGCAAGGATTGCGCGGACTGGCGCGCCACGGAAGCGCGCATGGCGAACGCCGAAGCCTTCCTGAAGACGGTGAAGCCCGCGCTGCTCAAAGATGCGCCGGGCGGCGCGGCCTATCTCAATGCCAGCCTAGAGATGCTTCGCCAGGGCGCCCGCGCGTTCGCGGACGCCTGCGCCACCTGCCACTCCAGCAAGCAGCCGCCCACCAATATCACGGGCGAAGCGGAACGCATCGCCTGGTTTCGCGAAGCGGTTGCGAAGCCGGATTTTCTCGACGATAACTTCCTCTCGAACGACCGCCGCTATTCGGTGGCGGAGATCGGAACGAACATTTCGAGGGCTCTCGCAACCAATGCCACCGAAGGGCACGTCTGGGAAGAGTTTTCCTCGAAGACCTATAAGCTGCAAGCGCCCGTGGGCGCGCTGACCGGACTTTACAACCCGGTCAAGCCGTCGAAACCCATATCGTTCACTCCGCCGGGAGGCGGGCTGGGATACTATCGCGTCCCGACGCTGGCGGGGGTGTGGGCCACCGCTCCGTACTTCCACAACAACGCGCTCGGCCTCTTCAACGCGGATCCTTCCGTCGCGGGAAGAATGGCGGCGTTTGAGGATGCGATGGAGAAACTGCTGTGGCCGGATAAGCGTGCCGGAGCGGCTTCGGTGTGGGCGACGGATGTCCCGAGTGAACTCGTCCTCAGCGGCGGTTACCGCCTGAAAGTGGTGCAGGGCACTCCAGTGAAGCTGCTGGCCAGCATCAACGCGCCGGAACTCAATACCATGCGCAACGACAGCTTGTTCACCCGGTTGTTCGGGTGGCTGATCGGCCGCGGCCTGCTCCGCAATACGCTCCTCCGGCGCAATCTCGCTCCGGATTTCGTGGAAGACCGCGGGCACCTCTTCGGCAAGGACCTGAGCGATGCCGACAAGCGCGCGCTGATCGAATACGTCAAGACGTTCTGACAAGGAGCCCGCCCATGGCCGACATTCTTTTTGAGCCGCTGCGTTTTCGCAATCTGGAGATTCGGAACCGGCTGATCCGCTCGAATATGTCGGGCCGTTTCGACAACTACGACGGTTCTGGAACGCAGGCGCGGATCAACTGGGAGACGCGCTTCGCGCGCGGCGGCGTCGGCGCCATCATTTCTTCTTTCGCCCCCGTTCACGTTCGCGGAAGAATCCTCCCGAATTACGCGATGATCGACCGCGACGATAAGATCCCGTTCTGGCGCGAACTGGGCCGGCGCGTGCATGAGCATGGATGCAAGTTCATCCTGCAACTGAGCCACGGCGGGCGTCAGCGCGACATCGCGGGCATTGAAGCGCCCGAAAGCTGGAGTTCCACCAACAAGCGGGATCCCCTGCACGGCTTTCGCGCCAAGGCGATGTCGAAGCTGGAGATCGAGGAGGTGGTGCGCCAGTTTGGCCAGGCGGCCGTGCGCGCCCGCCAGGCGGGCCTGGACGGAGTGGAACTGCACGGCGCGAACGGGTATCTCATCACGCAGTTTTTGAGTTCCGCCATCAACGACCGGAGTGATGAGTATGGCGGCTCCCTGGAGAACCGCGCCCGCTTCGTGATTGAGATCGTGCAAAGCATTCGCGCGCGCTGCGGCGACGATTTCCATCTCCAGATGAAGATCAGCGCCACGGAGAACAACAACGCGATGTCGGCGGGAGAACCGCGCGGAAATACAATCGAGGACTCCGCGAAGGTCTGCCAGTGGCTGGAAGCGGCCGGTGTGGACGCCATTCACGTTTCCGGGGGAAGCAGCTTCCCGCACCCCCGCAACCCGGCGGGAGACCTGCCTGTGGCGGATTTCATTCGCGTCTACGATTCCATGATTTCGAGCGGCGATCTCACCTTTCGAAATTTCCTTCTCTTGCGCAACGACATTACGGGCGCGCTCTTCCGGGAGCGCTGGCTGAAAGAACGCGGCGATGTGATCGAGGGGCTGAACTTGGCCGATTCCGAGGCGATTCGCAAAGCCGTGAACATCCCCGTGATCTGTACCGGCGGCTTCCAGACGGCATCGGTCATTCGCGACGCAATCAAGCGCGGCCGCTGCGACGCCGTGAGCATGGCCCGTCCGCTGATCGCCAACCCCGACCTGCCCCGGATGTTTGAGCGGGGGATGGACCGCCCGCCCGTGCCCTGCACCTACTGCAACAAGTGCCTGGTGAACGTGGTGGAGAATCCGCTGGGCTGCTATGACGAAACGCGCTTCACCACGCGTGAGGCGATGATCGCGGATATTCTTTCCGTCTTTCAGCCGCCCGCTTTCCCATAGCCTGGCGGGCCGGCATCCCGCGTTCGCTCGCGGGGAGGGGAAGAGCGAAACCGCTGTGTGGCATGATGAATTGTCATGCGGGTGCTTGGAAGTTTGGGTCGTCGCGGATGCCTGTATCTTGCCGCTCTGCTGCTGCTGTCGGCGTGCGGACCGGGTGCGCCCGAGGATCTCATCGATGTGCGCGACGTGATCCCGAATGTCCGCCTGGAGATTCGCTACGCCACGCCGAATAACTTCACCAAGAGCGTGCTGTATCCGGAGGCCCGGTGCGTGCTGCGCCGGGAAGTGGCCGAGGAGCTTGCCAAGGTGCAGCGCGATTTGAAGGAGGATGGCCTCGAACTGGTGATCTACGATTGCTACCGCCCTCTTTCCGTGCAGAAGCGCATGTGGGAGATTGTTCCCAACGAAGCCTATGTGGCGAATCCGGCCAAGGGTTCGCGCCATAACCGGGGCGCGGCGATCGACGTGGGGCTCTTCGACAGCTACGGCAAGCGCGTCGAAATGCCCACGGATTTCGACGACTTCAGCGAGAAGGCCCACTACAGCAACATCGATCTTCCGGCGGGCATCCTGATCAACCGGCAGAAGCTGCGCACGATAATGGAACGCTACAAGTTCGCCGCGCTGCCCACGGAGTGGTGGCACTTCGATTATCTCGGCTGGCAGCGCTTCCCGGTGATGGACGTTCCGTTTCAAGATGTGCCGGATTAAGCAGACTGGAGCAGGAAAGACGATGCCTTTCGTTGTCAATGGAGAGTTAATTGAAGAGAGCGAGATCCGAAAGGAAGCCAGCCTTTTGCGCCCGCAGTTTGAGCAAGTGATGACGGATCTGGACCCGGTGGAGGCGGAGCGCCAGTTGTGGGAGTGGTCGCGTGAGAACGTCATTGAGAAGGCGCTGCTGCGGCAGGAGGCGCTGCGAAGCGGGGTGGCGGTGACGGAAGAGGAGATTCTCCACGCAATCCAATCCATGCGGCCCTACCAGACCGCCGAAGCGGGCAACGATACGGAGGCGGGATCGGACTCCTTCAAGCGCGATGTCGAAACGCAGATTCGTGTGGAGCGGCTGCTGGCCAAGGTGGCCGAGGGTGCAAAGGCGCCGGACAAGAAGGCGGTTACGGATTTCTACCGCAAACATCGGGAAGAGTTTCTGACGCCGGAAACGATTCAGGCCTCGCACATCGTCAAGCATGTGAATGAGGATGCCGCCGAGGAGGCCGCGCGGGAAGGGATTGAGGAAGCGCTGCGCCGTCTGACGGCCGGGGAAGATTTCGCGGCGGTGGCCGATTCAATATCCGATTGCCCGGGCCGGGGCGGCGATCTCGGCACGTTTGCGCGAGGTTCGATGGTGGAGGAGTTCGACGAGGCGGTCTTCGCGCTGGAGCCGGGACAAAATTCCCCCATTTTTCGCACGGTCTTCGGCTTCCACATCGCAAGGCTCGTCGCTCGGCATCCGGAGGGCATTCGTCCGCTGAGCGAAGTGCGCGAACAGATTGAGCGGCACCTCTACGACGAAGCGCGCCGTGAAGAGATGGAGCGCTACGTGGATGCGCTGAAAGAAAAGGCCGACATTCGCAAAGCTTCGGCGGCGGGGTAAGGAACAAGAATGGCGGAGTTCCCGAAGATCCTTTCCGTGGACCGGCCCCACCCCTGCTGCGTGCCGAGCAAGGAGCGCGCGGAGCGGCTGGTGCTCTCCATCCAGGCGTCCGAACAGCGGCGGCGCGCCACGGCGGGTTCCAATGAAGACATGGTGAAGCTCGACGGCGGCCGCTTTCTGATGGGCACCGAGTCCGATGAAGGCTTCCCTCAGGATGGCGAGGGGCCGATCCGGGAAGTGACGCTGGACCCTTTCTATATCGACCGCTATCCCGTGACGAATGCCCAGTTCGCGGAGTTTGTCTCCTCCACCGGATACGTCACGGAATCGGAACGTTTCGGATGGTCCTTCGTCTTTCAGCTTCACATCCCCAAGGAGCGCTACGCCGACCTTGTCGACGCTACCGCTCCCGGCGTGGAATGGTGGTGCAAAGTGAACGGCGCGCATTGGCGGAGGCCCGAAGGGCCGGACTCCACGGTGGCGGGGCGGGAGAGCTTTCCCGTGGTTCACGTAAGCTGGAACGACGCCGCCGCTTATGCCGACTGGCGCGGCAAGCGCCTGCCAACCGAAGCCGAGTGGGAGTATGCCAGCCGCGGCGGGCTGGAGCAGAAGACCTACCCCTGGGGCGATGAGCTTACGCCCGGCGGCGAGCACCTTTGCAACATCTGGCAAGGCGAGTTTCCCCACGTGAACACCGCGGAGGATGGCTATGTGGGCACGGCTCCCGCGGATGCCTTTCCCGCCAACGGTTACGGGCTCCACACCATTACCGGGAACGCCTGGGAGTGGTGCGCGGATTGGTTCCATCCCACCCACCACATCACTGCCACCCGCGTGAATCCGCAGGGGCCCGCTTCCGGCGTCAACCGGGTGATGAAGGGCGGCAGCTATCTCTGCCACAAGAGCTACTGCAATCGCTACCGGGTGGCGGCCCGGACTTCCAACACGCCGGACAGCGCCACCACGAACATCAGTTTTCGCTGTGTGCGCGACCTCTAGGCCGCGAATCTCCCCCCGTTTGTAGGGGAAGATACGGAGAAACCGTCCTATTTCCTGAAAACAGGACTATCCCAATTTGCTCGCGTAAGGTATGTTAACTTTGCTGGCGAAGTCTTTGGGTTTGCAGAATCTAAATTTCGCCGGCTCCGGAGCGGCGTTGTGGATATCTTTTTCGCATGGATCGCTCCGGGAGCGGCGTCGATGACCGTAGCAGTCATTCGCCGTGGAATTACGAATCTCTTCCAGGAGTTAGTCCGGCTGCATCAGGTTGGCGCTCGCGAGGCCCGGCATTGGGTGGCGGGAAGCGTAATTTCGATTCCACAGGAAAATGTGGGGCTCGTCCCGGGCAAGTGGTTTTTCGCGCGGCGGGCTGCCCATGGATGGGGCAGATAGAATGGCTCTGGCAAGACAGGCACGTGTTTTGATCGTGGACGACCACGATACCAATCGACTGCTGCTTCGGGAGCAGGTGGCCATGAACGGGTGCACTCCCGTTCTCGCCGCCGACGGCCTTGAAGCACTTCATGAGATTCACGCGTCCCCGCCAGACATGGTAATCCTCGATCTGATGCTGCCCCGCGTGGACGGCGAGACGGTGCTGCGAAAGGTTCGCGCGAACCCGGTGTTTGACCGCATGCCGATCGTCGTGATCTCCGCGCTCGCGGAACGCGCCAGAGTGGACCGCTGCATCGATCTGGGCGCGTCCGATTTCATCCCCAAACCGTTCCCGCCGAATGCCCTTGGCGACCGGCTTCACCACTGCCTGACGAACCGCGCAAGCGCGGAGCAGGATGCGGACCCCTTCCGGGCGCGTGAATTTGCCAGGGAGATGGTTTCGTCGCTGGGTCTGCTGCATCTCGCAGCCAAAGGCGCTCACGGAGGATCTTCCGCGGCGGTGCTGGAACTGCTCGAGCAGTTTGCGGTGGAGACGCGCTGCCACCTGGAGCGGACATCGGCGTTTTGCCGCGTGCTCACCGCGCAGTTGTCACGCACGCCCGGCTTTACCGCTGCGATTGACGAAGAGTTCATTGAGAACTTCTCCCGGACCGCACCGCTGCACGACATTGGAAAGCTGGCGGTGCCGGAATCCATTCTGTCGAAGCCCGGCGCGCTCGACCCGGAAGAACATCGCATCATGCGGCGGCACGTCACCGTGGGCGCGGAAATTCTGCGTGAGATTTACCGGCGATTTCCGAACGAACGGTTTTTGGAGATGGCAATCGACCTCGCCTTGTACCATCACGAGCGCTGGGATGGGCTGGGATATCCTTATGGACTTTCGGGCCAAGCCATTCCCCTGATCGGCCGCCTGATGGCCATCGCGGACGTCTACGACGCTCTCCGTTCCGCCCGCTCGTATAAGCCGGCGTTCAGCCACGAGAAGAGCCGCGGCATCATTCTGGAAGGTTCCGGGACGCAGTTTGACCCCGCCATTGTGGCTGGCTTTTTGGCGTGCGAACGCGAATTTGAGAGCTTGTTCGAAAGCGACGCCTCCGCGGCGGAAGCGGGACGCCCGCCCGTGCACCGGGAGTATTTCATCCCGCGCCCGATGCGAATGTCCGCATCCTGACGGCGGGAGAGTGGGGGCGGCATCGCGCGCGTAACAAAAAATCCCCCGTGGACGCCGCGATGGCGTCACGGGGGATAACGAATCAAAGGCTCTTACGCGTGCGGGATTCCCGCCGGAACCGCCAAGCGCTTTCGGCGCATCCGCTAAGCGTTCACCGCGACGCTCACCGGCGAGAGCCAGCCATAGCGGTCCGGCACCTTGCCGTTCACCAGATCGAAGAACTCCTTCTGAATCCGAGCCGTCACCGGGCCGCGGTCGCCGTGGCCTACCGGGATGCGGTCCACGCTCCGGATGGGCGTTACTTCGGCGGCGGTGCCGGTGAAGAAGAGTTCGTCGGCCACGTAAAGGAACTCGCGCGGGATCGCCGCTTCCACCACTTCATAGCCGAAATCGCGGGCGATGCGGATGACCGAATCGCGCGTGATCCCGTGCAGAATCGAAGCGGTGAGCGGGGTCGTGTAAAGCTTGCCGTCGCGCACCGCGAAGATGTTCTCGCCGGAGCCTTCGCTGATCGCGCCGGTATGGTCGAGCACGATGCCTTCCGCGTAGCCGTCGGCGATGGCTTCCATCTTCACCAGTTGGCTGTTCAGATAGTTGCCGCCCGCCTTGGCAAGGCTCGGGTGCGTATTCGGCGCGGGCCGCGTCCAGGAGGAAACGCATACGTCCACCCCGTGGTTGATGGCCTCGTCGCCGAGGTACTGGCCCCACTCCCAGCAGGCGATGTAGACGTCCACCGGATTCTTCAGGGGGTTCACGCCAATCTCGCCATAGCCGCGAAACGCGATCGGGCGGATGTAGCAGGAGTTCAGTCCGTTGACGCGGACGAGTTCAAGAGATGCCGCGCTCAGTTCCTCGGCGGAGCAGGGCAGGGGCATGCGGTAGATCTTGGCACTCTCCACCATTCTCCGGGAATGCTCGGCAAGCCGGAAAATGGCGGGGCCGCTCGGCGTCTCATAACAGCGCACCCCTTCAAACACGGCGGAACCATAGTGGACCACATGGGAGAGCACGTGAATCCGCGCATCGTCCCAGGCGATGAATTTACCGTTAAACCAGATTTTTTCCGTGGGTTTCATGGCTGATAGGTTTGATTATAGCGGAATTAGCCTTGCAAATAGGGAGTATGCTTGCTCGGATTGCACTCTTGCCGCGGTATCGCTGGCGGGCCGAAGCCGAGCGGGCGCTGTAATAGATCGGCTTCGCGCGGGCGCTACAATAGACGGTTAGGCAACTTCCGCCATCCCTTGCACACCGGAGATCGATTGGCCACGCAACCTGCCCTTTCCGATGCCCTGCGCCGTGCCGCCAGACAGCGGTTCGTCGCGCTTCTGATCCGCGAGGCGGGCTCGGCGCTCGCTCTGGTGGCGGCCCTTTTCTGCGTGCTCCTGTTGCTTGGTGTGCAGGTGCTGAGCGCCGCTCCGCTGCTCGCGCTCGGTTTGGCCGGCGCGGCCTGGGTGGCGTGGCGCGTCCGACGTCAATGGCTGGATACGTACGGGACCGCGCAGGTGCTTGACCGTCGCTTCGCGCTTCCGGATACCATCTCCACGGCGTGGTATTTCGCGCAATCCGGGAGGGAAGCCTCTCCCCGCCTTGAGCGCATGCAGCCGCTCATCGAACGGCAGCGCCGGGAGGCGGCCGAAGCGCTCCAGCGGATTTCCCCTTCGGAAGCTTTCCCCATTCAACTCGGCCGCGTCCACCTCGGGGCGCTTCTGCTTTGCGCCATTGCCGTGGGTCTTTTCGGCTACCGCTATTTCTCCGCCGGCGATCTCAATTTTGAGGAGCAGCTTTCCTCGCTCCATATTCCGTTCATCGATGGCGAGGGGACGCCGCCGCCGATGACGGGCGACGAACTGTTCAAGCCGCAAGCCAACCCGGAGCGTTCTCCGCTGGCGGATTACCAGCCACCGTACGACCCTTCGAGAGAACGCCTGGACGGCACCTATAACGATATGCCTCCGGTGAGCGGCGTCAGCATCGGGGAAGATGGCACGGGCCAGGAGGGCGATTCCGAATCCGCCGATTCGGAGGCCGCCAGGAATCTTCGCGAACAGCTTTCGAAGGACCCCCGGCGGCAGGCGGGAAGCCAGGGCAAGAACGGGCAGAAGCGCGATGGCGACCAGCGGAAGGGAGAGGGGAAGAACGACAGCCTCTTTGACAAGTTCCAGCAGGCCATGAACAACATGATCGATAAGCTCTCCAACCGCGACAACCAAACCATGGAGCAGCGCGGAGAACAGGGCAAGAAGGAAGACAACAGAAAGAGCAGCGATCAAGCCGGCGATGGTTCCGACGATTCGAGCAACCGCGAGGGCGAGCAGCGAAGCGAGGATGCGGAGGCGAACGAAAATTCCCAGCAGGGCCAAGGCGGGCAGAATGCGCGCGAAGTGAACCAGCAGACCAACGCCAACGCAACGGAACAAGCCTCCGACGCCCCAGCCAGCGCGGGCGCGGAGGATGGCAACAAGGATCTGGCCGCCGCCCGGCAGATCGAGGCCATGGGCAAGATCGCGGAGATTCTCGGCCAGCGCGCGGAGCAGGTGAAAGGCGAGATGAAGATGGAAGTGCATGCGCAGAAGGAACAGACGCTCAGCACCGACCTCCGGGACGTCCGCGCCGCGCACCGCGATACGGGCGGCGATCTTAGCCGCGACGAAGTGCCGCTCCGCTTGCAGAACTACGTCAAGGAATATCTCAAGAACGCCCACGCGGCCGATGCCGCACCGCACGGGGAAGCGCGAAAATAGGCGGCCTTCTCCCGCTTCAGTGGGTTCTTTGAGTTCGCCGCCAAATAACTGCTTCATTTTGCGGAATCGGAGTTAGACTGGATGCGGAGATGATTCCGGTTTGCCGTGCGGAACCGGGTCGAAACGGGGCGCCGATCACAGGCGTGGGTTGCGGCCGAGTCCTCAGGCTGCGAACCCGCACAGCGTCTGCTGATCCCCAAGGCAGTCACTCCCCCGAGCCCCTCGGCCCCCGCACGGCAACTCTTCGTACGCGCTGTCCGCGCGTTGTCCTTTTCCGCGAATTTCCCCGCCCCTCGCCGCGATGATCCGCGAAAGCGAGTTGCACGCGGCGCTGCCGCCCCGCTCTCGCGTTACTCTGGTTAGAGCCCGATTTTCACTCGATATGCCGTCTTCCACAAACCGCTTCTCTCGTTTCGCCTGGTTCTTCGTCGCCTACCTTGTCGTGGTAATCCTGTTCGGCGCCTGGGTGCGCATCGCGGGGGCGGGTGCCGGATGCGGCAACCATTGGCCCACCTGCAATGGAGACATCATCCCGCAAGCGCCGGAAACTAAGACCATCATCGAGTTCACACACCGTATCACCA
Organism: Bryobacterales bacterium; assembly: GCA_039812845.1. Classification (GTDB taxonomy): domain Bacteria; phylum Acidobacteriota; class Terriglobia; order Bryobacterales; family Bryobacteraceae; genus JACTMJ01. The sequence continues at coordinate 7,111 of JBDIBK010000030.1, read as the reverse complement.
GCGGCCTCTGCGGTTTGCTCGTTCTGATCTTGGCGGTGTGGGCGCGCCGCGTGAGCCGCCCGGTCTTTTACGCCGCGCTGGCGACGCTCTTCTTCATCCTCGTTGAAAGCTTTATCGGAGCCGTGCTGGTGAAAAAAGAACTGGTGGCGGGGGATACCTCCGTCTCGCGGGCCATCGTCATCAGCCTGCACCTCGTGAACACAATGCTGCTGCTCGCGGCCGCGTCCACGGTGGCCTGGTGGTCGGGTGGCGGGCCCAGGGCGATTCCCCGGCTGCGCGTTTCCCGCGGCCTGCTCGCCGGTGTGGTGGTGGTGCTCATGCTCACCAGCGTGACCGGCGCGGTCACCGCGCTGGGAGATACGCTCTTCCCGAAGCAGCCCGCCCTGGACGGGAGCCTTATCGCCGGGCTGCGGGGGGACCTATCGATGGGCCAGCATTTCCTGGTGCGGCTGCGCATTCTGCACCCGCTGGTGGCCGTCGTCGCCGCGATGATCGTGTTGGCGGTCAGCCTTGGTATCCGCCGGCAGCTCAAGCGGGACGCGCCCGAAAGCCGGAGGCTGGAGGTGCTGCTCAAGTCTTGGCAGCACACTGTCCTGTTTCAACTGGCGCTGGGCGCGATCAACATCATGCTCGCCGCGCCGGGCTGGATGCAGATTCTCCATCTGCTCACCGCCCAGGTGCTGTGGCTGCTCGTTTGGGTTACCCTGCTTGACCTCTGGCCGATCGCTTCCGCGCCCGCCGCGGACCGCGCCGCGATCCCGCTGCGCCCCACACGCGCGGGATAGCCGCGGGATAGCCAATGAGCGCGCAGCGGCTCTTGCCGTTTACGGCTTCCCGGATGCCGTAAGGGTGAACAGGATCTCCTGGTCATTCGGCCGGATGCCGGATTTGCCCTTGAACTTCAGGGGAACGGTGATCGCGGCCACGGCGTGGTCGAGCGTCGTCTCCCTGGCATTTTGATAGGGGTTATATGGGTACACCGGCCACGTGATGCGGGTGCCGGGATCGAGCTGCAATGTCCAGCCGTGATGCCGGATCTCTCCGCCCAGGGTGGCCGCATCCAGATCGAGCGGATCCGTGCCAATCACGAAGCGCTTGCCCGTGCCGGTAACCAGTTCCTCGCCGGGATGCAGGCAGAGCTGCAAAGCAAGCCGCGCTTCCGGCGGTTCGTACTTGCCGGTAATGCTGAACTTCAGCTTCACTTCGGTAGCGGAAGGCTCGGGGATTTCGAGATCGCTGAAAAATCGCAGATAAGCCAGCGACAGCCGGTCGCCTTCCGGGTTCATCTGCAAGCGGCTGCTCATCGGCGTGTGCAGCACGGTGCCCGATGTGTTTTCGACGAAGGTGGCCAGTTCCGGCTGATTCTTGGAATTTGCGCCGCTGATAATCAGCCCCAAATCCTTGTGAAATACGCTGACGTTGCCCTGCCTGTCCAGGTAAAAACGGTTCAGCGGCGCCGGAGTGTCGATGATGCCGGAGAGCGCGATCATCCACGGTCCGGCCTTGCGCATGCCCGCCGTGATGTTGAGCTTTCGGTAGGCGCGCTCTTCATCCTGCGGAATCGGCGCGAGCGGCCCCTCGTGGTAATAGAGCGCGTTCTGCGCAACCCACCCGAAATTGCCGGGGCGGGGATTCGTCGTAAGCGTGTCCGCCTGCATCTCGGCAAGGCGGCGTCCGTCGGGAAAGCGGGAGAAGCCGAAGGTGCCGGTCGATCCGGTGTGTCCATAGCGGTTGCGGTCGTCCATCACGTCGGCGTTCGTCCCATCGAAAAACGTGAACCACTTGTGCAGATCGGTGGCCTTGCGCAGCGCGCGAATCGCGTCCGGATCGCCGTCATGTTCGCTGTAGAGTGCCACCGCCGCCGTGGTGAGGTGGTTGTAGCCGATCGTTGGGCCATTGCGGCTGTGCTCCCCCCAATAGCCGTCCTCCGCCTGCTCCGTGGTGACCAATCGCCGGTAGATGTGCTTTCCGAGCGCTTCCAGTTCCGGTTTCCCGAACACTTTGCCGGCGAGGAAGAGGTTCATGGCGTAAAGCGCATAGTGGTTGGTGGAGGTGCCGATATACGGCGTGTTGTACCAGGGGAAGTCCTTCCGAGGGCGCGCCCACTCCTCCACGATGCCCACGTTGTGCAGGATCTCCTTGCGCCAGCGGGCCTTGCGTTCCGCGCCCAACTCGCCCTCGAGCAGCCGGTAGGCCTCCATCCACATATAGGTGTCCCAGTCGCTGTCCAGGCGGGTTTCGAAGTAGCGCTCTTCGCTGGCCGTCGCGAGCAGGTCCCCGATGACGATCGCCTGTTGGAGCATCTTCGGGTTGCGGTAATCCGGATTCGCGCTGTGCTGTTTGGTGTAGAGAACGGCGGGGGAAAGAATCGCGTACGGGAAGTGGAGTCCGCCGCCGCCCTCTTCGAGCGCGCGCAGATTCGGGCCGTTCGCATCCAGCCTTTCCTGCACGAACGCCACGCTCTTCGCCATCCGCTCAAAATAGGCGCCCGGCAGCGATGCGCCGCTCAACCGCGGAGCCCACGCCAGGCACAGCGCCATTGCCGCGCACAGCGTCGCCGTTCTCATCGAATTCCTGCGAATCATCATTGCCCTTCCCGCCCGGCACGCTGGCGGCGCCGGAGAAACCGCAGCGACAATTTTCTCATACTGTCCAGCAGACTTGACCCTTGCTGGCAGGCGGGCGGCAAAGGATGACAGAATAGGCCCTTGGAGGTTGATTCCGTGCCGAGTTCGACAGCGTCCGAGACGGTGATTTTGATTGCGAGCGGCGATTTGCGCTTGAGCGCCAACCGGGTCTGCTGGCCCGCGCAGCAGGAGGCGGAGGCGGCGGTGATGGCCGCGATCCGCGGTTTGGGGCGGGAGGTGAAGCGCGGCCACGCGGTGGATCCCATAAAGGGGCATGGCTTCATCGACAGCCAGAAAGCCGGGATGGAAATCTTCCGGCAGATTCCCGCCGATGCGCCGCTGGTGGTCTGCGAAGCGGTCTGGCAATACAGCCACCACGTGCTGGCCGGGCTCTATACCCATCGCGGCCCCATCCTGACCGTGGCCAACTGGAGCGGCCAGTGGCCGGGCCTGGTGGGGATGCTGAACCTCAACGGCAGCCTCACCAAGGCGGGCGTGGAATATTCGACGCTCTGGAGCGACGATTTCACCGACGAATCATTCCTGAACGGTCTGCGCGCGTGGCTCGGTGGCCAACCGGTGCGGCACGATCTCTCCCATGTGCGCGCGCTCAAGGATGTGCAACTGCCCGAAGCGGATGCCGCCATCGGCCGTAATGTCGCCTCCGCCTTGCGGAGCGACAAGGCCATTATGGGCGTGTTCGACGAGGGATGCATGGGCATGTACAACGCCATCATTCCCGATGAATTGCTGCATCCCACCGGCCTGTTTAAGGAGCGTCTCAGCCAGAGCGCGCTTTACGCCGCGATGCGCCGGGTGAGCGACAAGGAGGCCCAGGGAGTCCGGGACTGGTTCGACCGGCGGGGTGTGACGTTCCGCACCGGAACGAACGAAGAGACCGAACTCACCGATGCGCAGATTCTCTCGCAATGCAAGATGTACATTGCCGCCGTCCGGATTGCGGCCGAGTTCGGCTGCGCCGCCGTTGGCATTCAATACCAGCAGGGCCTGAAGGATATTTGCCCCGCGTCGGACCTGGTGGAAGGCACGCTCAACAACGTCGAGCGTCCGCCGGTAACGTGTGAAAGCACCGGCAAGGTGCTCTTCGAGGGCGAGGCGCTCCCGCACTTCAATGAAGTGGACGAATGCGCGGGTCTGGACGGGCTGCTTACCTACCGGGTGTGGCGCAAGCTTGGCTATCCTCCGGAAAATACGCTGCACGATATCCGCTGGGGCGAAGCATATCCGGTTAACGGAAAGTCCGAGTTCGTCTGGGTCTTCGAGATTTCGGGCGCCGTGCCTCCCGCCCACCTCATTGGCGGATGGGCCGGCGTCACCAGCGAACGCCAGCCGCCGATGTATTTCCCGCTGGGCGGGGGCACCATCAAGGGCATTTCGAAGCCGGGCGAAGTGGTCTGGAGCCGCGTCTATGTGGAAGATGGCGTGCTGAACGCGGATCTGGGGCTGGCCAAGGTCGTGGAACTGCCCGCCGAGGAGACGGAGCGCCGCTGGCAGGCGACCACGCCGCAGTGGCCCATCATGCACGCGGTCACTTATGGCGTTTCGCGAGACCAGATGATGGCCAAGCACAAGAGCAACCACATCCAGGTGGCTTACGCGCCGGATCTCGCCGGAGCGCGGCGCGCGCTCACCGCCAAGGCGGCGGCATTTGCCGAACTGGGCATCCGCGTGTTTGTGTGCGGTGACGAGACCGGGCTCTAGCCGGCGAGACCGAAAGCGGGGCGGGGGACGAGAGGCGGGGCAGGGGCGGCGAGAGGCGTTTCGCCGGGAATCCCCGCCCCGCTCGCGGTACAATCGAAACATTAGCCGGGATACGGCGCCGCCGTTTCCGCCATTGTTGTAATGCCGTTTTTGCGGCATCCGGGCGAGGGAACCTAATTCCGCATGGAAGAACTCAAGAAGAAACTGCAAGCCGAGATCGCCGCTCTCGACCATGAATTGCGGAGCGAACTCCCCAAGGAAATTGCCAAGGCGCGGGCGCACGGTGATTTGAGCGAAAACGCGGAATACCATGCGGCGAAAGAGCGGCAGTCGTTCGTCGATGCCCGCCTCTCCCAATTGAAGAAACGGCTGGGCGAGTTGTCGATGATCGACATGACGAAGATTCCGAGGGACCGGGTCGGCCTCGGTTCCACGGTGGTGGTGCTCGACCTCGACAAGAACGAGGAAGTGCGTTACCGCCTAACCACGTCGGAAGAAACCGACGTGCATGCGGGGCTGATTTCCACGAGTTCACCGATTGGCAAGAGTCTGCTGAACAAGGAAGTCGGCGATATCGTTCGCATTCAGATTCCGGGCGGAGTGAAAGAAGTGGAAATTCTCTCGCTCAAGACGGTCCACGACGGCTAGGCGCGAAGGCGAAGTTCTCATGACCTATACAAGCGCAATCGGGCGGACCTGCAACTGGCTGCTGGTCAGGATTGTCGGCGCACTCGCGCTTTCAAGAGTTCACCCGAACGTCCTTACCTTTATCGGGCTGATTATCAACGGTGTGGGTGCCTGGCTGCTCGCCACCGGGCGCTTCTGGCAGGCGGGGCTGGTCATCATCGGCGCGGGGATCTTCGACATGGTGGACGGCCGGGTAGCCCGCCAGACGAATCAGGTCACGAAGTTCGGTGGCTTCTTTGACTCCGTGATTGACCGCTACAGCGATCTCGTCCTGCTGATCGGGCTGCTGATCTATTACGGGAACGCCAACCGCAACGTCTACGTGGTGCTGACGGCCATCGTCATGATGTCGAGCATCATGATCAGCTATACCCGCGCCCGCAGCGAAAACTTCCTGCCACAGTGCAAGGTGGGTTTTCTTGAGCGGCCGGAGCGGATTGTGCTGCTGATCATCGGCTCTCTGTTCAACAAAATGGCACCCGTGCTTTGGGTGATCGCCGTTCTGGGAACGTTTACCGTCGTGGGCCGGATCATGTACACGTGGCGGGAATTGAAGCCGGCCGACGAAGAAGCAATGGCGGAGCAAGCGGCCCGAGCTCAAGTCAAGAGCGCGGATCTCGCCCGCGGCGTGGTGGCGCACTCGAAGTAGCCCGCGCTGGAATCGCGTTATTTTCCGATTAGCTTGGCGAGCTTGGAGCCGGGGCGAACGATCGTTTCCTCCCGCTCCGGTCCCGTGGCCACGCAACCCACTTCCACCCCGGTAGCGGCTTCCAGAAACTCCACGTAGGCGCGGGCACCGGCGGGCAGATCCTCATAGCGGGTTACCCCCGCGGTGGTTCCCTCCCAACCGGGGACAACCTCATAAACGGGCTCCAGCGCCTCCACATCCCGGATGTTTGCTGGCAGCCATTCCATCTCCTGGCCGCGCAGCTTGTACTTCATGCAAACGGGAATTTCCTTCATCCCGTCGAGCACATCGAGCTTGGTGAGCACCAGCGAGTCAAAGCCGTTGATGGCGGCGGTGTACTTGAGCAGGGGCACGTCGAACCAGCCACAGCGGCGCGGACGTCCCGTGACGGCGCCAAACTCATTGCCGGCCACGCGGATCGCCTCGCCCCGCTCGCCGTGAATCTCCGTGGGGAAGGGGCCGCCGCCCACGCGGGTGATGTAGGCCTTCGACACGCCCAGAATGCCGTCGATGCGCGTCGGGGGCACGCCCGTTCCCGTGCATGCGCCCCCCGCCGATGCGTTCGAACTGGTGACGAAGGGGTAGGTGCCGTGGTCCACGTCCAGCATCGTTCCTTGCGCGCCCTCGAACATCACCGTCTTGCCTTCGCGCAGATACCGGTTCAGCAGGAGCGCGGTGTCGGTCACCATGGGCCGGATCATTTCGGCCAGTTCTTCGTACTGGGAGCAGATGGCCCCGGCGTCAATCCGGTCGCCCAGCTTGAACGCTTCGAGCACGGTCTGCTTGTCGTCCGCGATCGCCTTGAATGCCTCGCGGAAGAATTTGCGGTCGAGCAGATCCGCGACGCGCAGGCCCCGGCGCGCAACTTTGTCTTCGTAGGCCGGCCCGATGCCGCGCGAGGTGGTGCCGATCGCGATGCGGCCCTCCCGCGCTTCGCTGAGCTTTTCCACCAGCGGATGGTAAGGGAAAATCACGTGGGCGCGGTCGCTGATGGCGAGCTGCTTTTCCACTTCAACGCCGCTTGTGCGCAGGCTGGCGATTTCCGACATCAGAGCGCCGGGGTCCACCACCAGACCGTTCCCGATCACGGCAATTTTCCCTGGCCGCAGCACTCCAGCCGGGATCAGTTTAAGCACGAATTTTCGCGGACCGACGTAAACGGTATGGCCCGCGTTGTGGCCGCCCTGGTAGCGAACGATGACGTCGAAGCGTTCCGAAAAGAGATCGACAATCTTGCCTTTGCCTTCATCGCCCCACTGGGCGCCCAGCACGATAATGTTACTCATTTGCTAAAGCCCAAAACTCCTTATTGTAACTCGAACCGTATGGTACGCTGACGGTTTATGCAGTTGGCCGACATTTTTCAGGGTTTGGGAGAGGACGCTTT
>JBDIBK010000029.1:0-34503 GCA_039812845.1 Bryobacterales bacterium | reverse complement strand
CACCAAAGCGACAAATCCTGGGGTCGCAGGGGCAAAGCCCCCGTGCCAGCGGCCACTAAAAAGTCAGAAGAGCCGTTGACATTTTGATAGAGGATGCCAAGTGCAAACACGATTATCAATATATTTGCCCATGATCTGAGCGATAGGCCTGCGACCCAATTGAGAGCGATGTGCCATGAACTCATGATTGCTTAATACTCCCAAAATGCTATAGGCCGTGTGATTCTCGGTGGCCAACCGTGCCCTACAAATTGATCCTTCCTAGGGCGCTAACTGAGCGGTCACATCGAGCAACTTCGACTCGCGCGGGCTCAGTTTTAGCTCTGTGCCGTGCTTCGACAGCGTGGCGATGATTGCCTCATCGCTGGGCTGCCCACTCACTAGGCCGTCTTGGGCAACGAGCCGATAGGAGCCCGGAGCTAAGTTCCGTTCGAAGCGATACATTCCGTATTGATCGGACTGCGTGACATGGGGGCCGATCAGATCGTTTGGGTCGTCTGGAATAAGGATGACGGAGACGTCTGAAATCGCAGTTCCCGTTCTATCCAGGACCCGTCCCGCCAAACGGCAACCCTCAGGGCTTAGCTTGACTTGTAGCTGCCCATTCTCGGGGCGAAAGCCTCCGTCTAGCACGCGTCTGCCTTGTTGGCTCGCTCCAATGACGTAGTAGCCCTCCGGGACGTCTACCCGGACGGCGTAGTCACCCGCATAGACCTGCTTCAATGTGAAGGCCCCGTCGTCTCCGGCCGTCGCGGGGCGCCGGTCGGCGTATTGCTCCTGCAGTTCGGACGCGACGAGTCTGATCCGGATCCCCTTCGGGATTGGCTGCTCCCGCGAAGCATCTTTTACCGATACAACACCTTGCACGTCTGAAAGGCGGAGTGGCTCCACGGTGCCCATGTCAAGGTCCTCCCTGCCCAGCATTGCGTCAGCGACGCCATATCCAAGGATCTGCAGGTTTCGGGCAAGTTCCACACCGCCGGGGATTTCCGCTTTTGTTCCTTCCTTGATGCTAATCGCCGTAAGCTGAAACTTTCCCGCGGGCAAGCCACAGACTTCGTAGGACTCTCCCGCGGCAACTCGCGCATCACTCACCATGGGACCCACGAAGCCGAGCCGCTCTCGAATCGCGGCTCCGGCACGCCCGCCCTGAAATCCGGAACCGATGGTGAAGGAAACACACTGAGTCGGCTCCTTGCGGAGTGTAATGTCGATACCCGTACGCTCCACCCCCTGGCGAAGCACCAGCACCTCGGCTGTCCGCAATTCGCGCGAAGCCGGGTGAAACGTGATTGGCGGATAGGCCAGCCCGGCTGGTGTGCTCACTCCCGGCTTCCGCACGTTCGTCTGCGCCGTCTTGTTAGTAACAGCGACAACATAGGCCCCTTCCGAGAGGAACGGAATTCTGTATTCCCCAAGGTCGTTTGTTCTGTCGCCGCCTCGTGCTCTCATCCGAACTCTTCGGTCCACAATCGTCTTCTGGAACGCCTCTACGATGAGGCCCGTCACTGGGTGCCCATCCCGATCCAGCACACGTCCGGCGATCACGGATGTCTTAGGGATCAGGAAGTCGGCTTTGACGCGCGCACCGGCAACCAGCGTCAAAATCCGCGGCTTTGGCGCACTCATGTCTTCCTTCTTTTGCACTTCAATCCTGTACTGGCCGGGCGCTTCTCCTTTGATCGAATAACTGCCCTGGCTATCGGTGAGGGCGGACGCGACCGGTGAGTTCCCGTACATCCGAACCCTTATGCCCTTGACAGGCCGGGAGTCCGAGCGTATCGTGCCGCTCACCTCCCAACTCTGCTGCGCCTGCGCGAAACCAAGAGCGGAAAGCATACACACAATCCACAGGACTGTCCGAATCATAGATTCTCCAAAGGAACATCTCAGTCTTCAACTGCCTTCATATCAACGATCAGCTCCGCTCCGTCGTCCACTGCCACCAGCCTCGCCCCAAGATTCCTTGCTGCATCCGGATCAAGGAAATCCATCGTGTCCAGCTTCTTCAGGCCGATGACGCGGTAACGTCCCACCGGGACATCACGGAACTGGTATTGTCCTCTTTCATCAATCTTTGCTGTTGCCAAGACTCCATCCCAGTCGATGGGCGTCAGCAGCGCGATTCCGGTCAGGGGCTGGCCATCTGCTGTTGTGACAACTCCCGAGATGCTGCCTGTGCCCGCGGTCAGCACGAGCGTCAGAGGGGCTAGGCCATCAATTCTCTGTGCCGCACCCGGCGACGTCGGCTGATCTCCCACAACTACTTTTGCCAGTACACAACGATTCCGGCGGTTCAGCATCTCAATCCTGTAATTCCCGGCAGGGAGCCCGTTCACGTGGAATCGATCCCCTTCAGGGAATACCCCAGGCATCCACTCGTCGGGCCAGCCATCCTCAGACCGGAACGCGATTTCCTCCTCGCCGATGTTTGCCTGATCGCCCAAGATACACCCTTCGCGAACAACGCGCCCGCTGACTCCAACGATGGGGCGCAACGTCAAGCCGACTTGTACCGCACCTCCAGACAGTGAGACTCTTGTTGCCGCGGCTTTCACCTCGGATTTCGATGAGCGCCATGGGGAAGCCCAACCCGCAAACGGAGCCCATGCAAGCAGGTCGTACTCGCCGGAGGCCACGTCGGAGATCGCGAACGTGCCGTCCTCTTCTGTCAATACCGCGGCGATCAGTGGCTGCAACCCGCCTCGAGCTACCAGGGCAATTGCCGCGCGCGTTGGCCCGGGATCGTTCGATATCCCAGACACCGTCCCAGTGATGGACGCATTCGTCGCAAGTGGGGCAGTCAGATCGACCGACGTTCTAATGTCTCCCGCGCTGAGCTTAAAAAAAACGGCCGCGCTTGGATCGGCGGAACCGTAATAGAAGCCAGGCGCAAGCGTCTCCTCCATGGTGTTGCGCCGCCTGGGAAGGACGCCGACGGAGTAGTGTCCAGGCGGAAGCCCGAACAAGCGATAGCGTCCGAGTTCGTCCGTGCGCCGCGCCTCGCCATAGCGAGCGAGACGGGATGCGTCTCCAGCATCCCGTCGCACCATGGCGAAGACCATCGCTCCTTGCACAGGATGGCCATCCCAATCCCGGACCACCCCGGAGATCGAAGCGGCACGGCAGAGGCGGATCTCAACGCGAAGACCCGATGCGGCCACGGTCAGACGGCGGCCCTGGCCATCCAAGTCAAGCAGGTCAACATAGCCCGCTTTCTCGGCACGAAGCGAATAGTCTCCATGCCGCAAGCCAGAAAAAGCGATCCCACCCTCGGAGTCGGTTTCCAGGCTCGCTGGGCGCTCCCCATCTCGGACAATGGCAACCACGGTTCCAGGAATGGGGAGTCCGGAACTCGAATCTGCCACCAACACACGCACATTCTCGGACTGGGATGCAACCGCAATCCCAGCAACAAATAAGCCAATTAGAAATCGAACCCACACAGTCAATCGGCTCCTGTTCGCGACCAGGCTCTGTCTAGGAGCACGCGCTGGCGACTTCTTGACAGCCGCAAGACACGCCCTCAACTTGGACGCAACATTTGTTATATCCTCCTTCACTGCCGCCACAGCTGCCACCTGGCGTACAGGCACCGAACCAGCTTCGACAAGGTCCCCATGGATCCCAAGCGGTTGCATGATTCGACAATCCTGCAACGGCAAGTCCAATTAACAGTGCCGCCCTACCTAGAGGTACGGTATTTTCTTTCTGTTTCATTTAGATCTCCCTTCATTGGCACCAAACGTGATCAGAGTGAAACTAGCACGGGTTATTCTCGATGTCAATACAAATGTGCGTCGGTGCGTCCGGGGTGCGCGGGTTTCGGTTTCGCGGTTTCGGGGACGGAGCACTTCGGTTTCGGGGACGGAGCACTTAACCTCGTAAGTTCCTGTGAGAAAAGGCGGTCGGTTCGGCCACTATCCTTGTGATGGCACGGATAGCGAGAGCAATTGCGGTGGGGTGTGCACACCATGTTACGCAGCGGAAACGAAAAAAGGGACAGCACGGCCTCATGAACCGCGCGTTCACCCACGATCATGAAAAGTTCCGCGAGGCAGCCTGTTCAGAACCCATCGGATACGGCTATTTTCAAGAGAGGCGCGGCTTTTTCTAATATCGAAGCAATGGATTCCAAACGGAAAAGCGCTCCAGATCGAAGGAGCACCTGCCCAATTCCCGTATCTCACGGATGGGGTGCTATCCGGTTGTCACAAACTTGTACAAATGTTTTGCGGTCCATAAAAGCCTGAGTCTGCATGACTTAGCCCGCTCACATCCCCACGCCTTCGATTCATGGTTCGTTCTTGCCACCGCGATCCGGATAATCAAATCGCGGGGAGAACCGCGTCTCGATGACGGGAAAGAAAACCGTCCCTGACAGGCTCGCCCGCAAGCTGTTTGAAATCCGAATCCGCAGTCGCACCCTGGCGGCCCCCACGCCCGCGCCAACGAAGCGCCGTGTTGGGCCGTCAGGCTCAGCCCAAGCGATATCGCGTCCAAAGCCACCCCCGGTTTGTCCGGATTCATCCGGACAAACCGGACAAGCCGTCCAAATCCAATTCTGGCCCAACCGATTCTCTAACAATCTCTTAGAAGGAATTGGTAACTTTCCGCGCGAATGGTTTTTTTCGCCGCGACCACACACACACACCCCAAATCGCCGCGTGCTGCCAGACCGGGGCTTAGTAACGCTGAACGATGCTGGGGAGCCCGTCGCCGGAGAGCTTCTTCTTGGTCTCATTCAGCCGGGCGGAGGTCTCAAACGGGCCGATGAGCACACGGAAGAGGTTCTTGTCCGGCACTTCCGAGAGGAAAGCCCGGTATCCGCGCTTGTTGAGCTGCTCCGCCATCACTTCCGCTTCCGCGCGCCCGATGGCGGCCACCTGCAGGAACATATCCCCCTTGCGCGGCGTGATGAGCTGAATCTTCCCGCTCAGAATCTCGCGAGTGCGTTCGGTGGTGGCGGTGTGCCACGGCGCTGGCGCTGGAGCGGCGGCCGGAGATGCCTCCCGCTTCTCGGCGGGCGTGCTTTGCACCGGCGTTGCGGGTGTCGCCGCGGGCAGCGTCTCCGTGGCCGGAGATACCGGTTCCGGCACGCTCTCCGACGCGGCGGGGCGTCCGGCCGGGTTCGCCGCTTGCGGCATCTCATTAGCGGCGGCGCTTGGCGAGACCCTGCCCGCCGCCCCCGCAACCGATCCCGGTTCGCTCATCACGGCCGAGTTGCGCCCGAGGATGTAGCCCAGTGTCAGGAAGATCGCGAATAGAATTACCAGCACAAAGAAGCCGCTCAACAACTGGCGGTTTCCCAAAACGAGTTCGTAGTGGCCTTCGTCCGATTTTGGCATGGCGGAGGGAACCTCAATACGCAACATTCCCGGCCGGGGAACAGAATCGGCGAGGGATGTTTCCGTAACTACTCTTTTATACCAGCCTTTTGTTCAATGAGTTTCGTCACCGCGCTAACCATATCGATCGGGACCGGAAAAACAATTGTGGAGTTCTTCTCCACGCCCAGTTCCACGAGGGTCTGCAAATAGCGCAATTGCAGGGCGGCCGGCTGTTTCTGGATCAGCTCGGCGGCGTCCGCCAGGCGCGCCGCGGCGCCGAACTCGCCCTCGGCATGGATGATCTTGGCGCGGCGTTCCCGCTCGGCTTCGGCCTGCTTGGCAATGGCGCGCACCATTTGCTCCGGCAGATCCACCTGCTTCACCTCCACCATCTGCACCTTGATGCCCCAGGGGTCCGTTTGCTGGTCAAGCACGGATTGCAGACGAAGGTTGAGATGCTCGCGGTCGCTTAGAAGCTGGTCAAGCTCCACTTCGCCCAGCACGCTGCGCAAGCGGGTCTGCGCAAGCTGCGACGTGGCGTAGAGATAATTCGCCACTTCGACAACCGCCTTGTTTGGATCGATCACCCGGAAATAGACGACGGCATTCACCTTGACGGTCACGTTGTCTCGCGTGATCACATCCTGCGAAGGGACATCGAGCGTTTCCACGCGGAGGGACATGCGCACCAGATGGTCGATCGGCCGCCAGACGAAGATAATTCCCGGGCCTTTCGGCATCCCCTGCAAGCGGCCCAGGCGGAAAATCACTCCCCGTTCATACTCCGCCAGAATCTTGATGCAGGAAAGGGCCCAAAGCACCACAATGGCAATGATGATCGTGATCGGTTCCACAGCGCGCGCCTCCATTGACTGCGTGAGAAGCAGGTTAAGGGTTACGTGGGAAACGGAGGATGCTCCGTTTCGGGTTCGACATAGACAGTGAGTCCGCTGAGGTGCTTCACGCGGACGGAATCCCCCTTGGCGACCGGCGCGGAGGAGATGGCGTTCCAATAGTCCCCGTCGAGAAAGATGCGGCCCTCGGGGGCCAGATCCTCGACGGCGATGCCGCGGCGTCCCGGCAATGCCTCCGCGCCGGTAAGCACCTTGGAACGGTGCGCCCGCAGAACCAGGGAGAGCAGGAAGACCGTGATGGCCGTGAATCCGAGAGACACCGCCAGCGCCACTCCCCAGCGAATTCGCATTTCCGGAATGGGGCTATCCACCAGCAGCATCGCGCCCAACGCCATTGCAATCGCGCCGCCCGCGCCCAGAATGCCATGCGAAGCGAAATTCGCTTCCAGGATGAAGAACGCGGCCGCCAGCACGAGCAGCGCCACGCCCATCCAATTGATCGGAAGAATGGAGAGCGCGGAGAGCCCCACGAGCGCCGCGATGGCTCCGGCGACTCCGGGTAGAATCAGGCCGGGATGCGTGAATTCCACATAGATCCCGAGAACGCCCGCGATGGTAAGAATGAAGGCAAGATTCGGGTCGCTCACCGCGGACATCAGCCGTTCGCGGCTGCTGCGCTCATAGGGTGTGAACACGGGAGCGGAGATCGCCAGCACGCGCTCCTCACCGGCCCAGTTCTTGTAGGGGTGCTTGGCGATCTCGGCGAACAGGGCCGCATCGCTCGCGGCAACCAGATCGATGAGGTTCTCTTTCAGCGCCTCGGATTCCGTAAACGCTTTGGCTTCCAGCACCGTTTTCTGCGCGAGTTCCGCATTGCGCCCGCGGCGCGTGACGATGCTGCGGAGGCTGGCCGAGGCATCCTCTTCCACTTTCTTGCGCATGACGGGGTCCATCTTTTCCCCCATCAGCACGGGCGAGGCCGCGCCGGTGTTGGTGCCGGGCGTCATGGCCGCGATATCCCCCGCTTCCAGCAGAAAGAAGCCCGCCGAAGCCGCGCGAGCCCCGCTGGGCGTAACATACGTGACCACCGGCACTTTCGAGGCGACGATCACTTCGACGCATTCGCGCATCGCGTCCATCAAGCCGCCGGGCGTGTTGAGCCGCACCAGCACCGCCGCCGCGCCGGAACTCTCGGCCTGGGCGATCGCATGCCGCAGGATCTCCACGGTGATCGGATGCACGACGCCGTCGACATCCACGGTAACCACCGCTTGTGACACCGAAGCGCTTGCGACCGGCGATGAGGGCGCGGAAGACGCGGGTGCGGGGGGGGCTGTCTGTGCGCAGAGGGAAAGCGCCGCCAGGCACAGGGAGCAGAGCAGGCGACGGACTGGCCCGCAAATCCTGTGAGTACCGGCGGAGGGCTGGGGCGCAGCGGGAATCGACGCTCGCGGGGCGCTTAACCGCATCGCTAGGCCTCCTTCCCTACTGCATGTGTATCGCAATTGGCACAAGGAAACAATGTTTGCCCAGAGAGGGGGCGTTTTCGCCCTCTCGGAAAGTCTCCCATTTTCGGGAAGATAGAGATCCGAAGTATCCTGAAAGCCAGTGAGCGTCTTGCTGCGAATCGGGAAGAACAAGGCCATCCTGCGGGGCGGCGAATGGCTTTGCGCCTCCGCGCAGCTTGAGGAGGAGCTCAACCGCTTCACGCGGCGCTGGGTGCAGCGGGACGCCCATACCACGCAACTGCAGGGCAATCTGGAAGACCGGATCGCGGAAGCGGCCGCGCAGCGCTTCGGAGGCCGCATCGGTCTGCGCCTCGATCCCCAGGGGAGGCGTCACGACCGGCATTACCTGAAGCTCCGCCAACTGAACCTCTTCGACACCTGGAATTCCTAAGAAGGAATCTTTTCTTCCTTCGGGCGGCGCTGCGTGCGCCTTGCATCAGACGGCGGCCGCGCCCGCCTGCTTTTCTTCGAGTTCCGCCCAGCGCGTGTAAAGCGCTTCGATCTCCGTCTGGAGCGCGGCTTGCGCGGTGAGCAATTCCTGCACGCGTGCGCCATCGGAGACGACCGCGGCATCGTTCAATCGCTCTTCCACCTCCCCCAGCCGGGCTTCCGCCAGATGGATGCGTTCCTCCATGCCGTCCGCCTCCCGCTGCTCCAGGTAGGAGAGCTTTGCGGGGCGGTTCTGCGCGGCCGTCGCCGTGCTGGAAACCGGCGGCGCGCTGGCCCGCGCCTGCTTCCTGCGGGCAACTTCCCGGCTGTGGCGGGCCTCCTGCCACTGCCAGTAATCCGAGAAGAGGCCCCACTCCCCATCGCCGAAGAGGCCGAGCACGTGGGTGCAGATTCGGTCCAGCAGAAAACGGTCGTGCGTGATAAGAATCAGCGCGCCGGGAAACTCGGTCAGGCTCTCCTCCAGCACTTCAAGCGTGGGGATGTCGAGGTCGTTCGTGGGCTCGTCGAGCAGCAGCAGATCCGCCGGATCCAGCATGAGCCGCGCAATCAGCAATCGCGCGTTCTCCCCGCCGGAAAGGCTGCCCACCGGTGATTGCAGTTGCTCCTTATCGAACAGAAAGCGCTGCGCCCAGGCAGCGACGTGGATGGACTTCTCGCGATAGAGAATGAAATCCTCATGCGCGCCCAGCGCCTGCTGCAGGCTGTGGCTGGGGTCAAGCTGCTCCCGGCGCTGATCGAAATAGACGGGCTTCAGGAAATCCGCGCGATGGATGGTCCCGGCGTCCGGTTCAAGATGCCCCAGCAGGATGCGGAGCAGTGTGCTCTTGCCGCTGCCGTTCGCGCCCACCAGCCCGAGGCGCATCCGCGGCGTGAGCAGAAAGGATAGGTCCCGGAAGAGCGTTCGCTCTCCAAACGACTTGCTCAGGCCGCTCGCTTCGAGCAGCCGCTTGGTCTGCCGGTCCGTGGATTCAAAATCGATCTGGGCCGCGCCGGTCTTGTTGAGCGCCCGCGTGGTATCGAGTTCGTCCATCAGGCGATGCGCCTGGTCAATGCGGGCCTTGGCCTTGGTGGCGCGCGCTTTCGGACCCCGCCGCAGCCATTCGAGTTCCGTGCGCACGCGGTTGGCAAGCGATTCTTCGTAGGAGGCTTGAGCGGCCAGAAACTCCCCGCGCTTTTCGAGAAAGATAGAGTAGTTGCCCGGCGCGCGAAAAATACCATCGGGAAAGTTGCGCCCCAACTCCGCCATCTGCTCCACGACGTTCTCCAGAAACAGCCGGTCATGGCTGACCACCACAAAGCTGGCCGCTTCGTTCTTCAGAAAGCCTTCCAGCCACTCGATGCCTTCGAGATCGAGGTGATTGGTGGGCTCGTCCAGAAGCAGCAAATCCGGCCTTCCGGCAATCTGCTCCGCAATCGCCAGCCGCTTCTGCCAGCCGCCGGAGAGTTTCCGGGCAGACTCGGAAGGATCGGCAAAGCCCACCTTTCCCATGAGGATATGCAGGCTCCGGTCCCGTTCCAGATCCTCGAGCGCCAGCGGCGCGATGCCCCGTTCGAGCACGCTCCAGACGGTGTCCGCCTCCGCAAAGCCGGTTTCCTGGGCGACGTAGCCGACGCGCACCCCTTTCCGGCGCACCACGTCACCGGTATCCGGATGCTCCAACCCCGCCAGGATCTCCATCAGCGTGCTCTTGCCGCTGCCGTTCTTGCCAATCAGCCCGAGGCGGTCCCCGTCGGCAAGGTGAACGCTGAAGTTTTGAAACAGCGGCCGCGCTCCGTAAGACTTGGAGATTCCCAGACAACTCAACAATGCGGACATCGTTCCCATCGTAGCGTGGAGCGCGCCAACGGTCCCCGAACGTGACGACAATTCTTCGCGAAGCGCCGGCCGCGTGTGCAAAATAGGGTATGCCCTTGGAGCGCGCCATGAAATCCGCCGCCTCGTTTCGGTTCCGTGCTCTCTATTCCGCGATGGTCTTCTGCGGGCTGCTGCTTGCCTGCGGAAGCATTCCCCTGCGATCCAATGACGCTCAGGACGACGCGCGGCGAATCCTTGAGAAACTGCGGGTGGGCTCCGGCGCCACGGTGGGCGAGATCGGCGGCGGAGACGGAGACGTGGCCGTG
Source organism: Bryobacterales bacterium (assembly GCA_039812845.1). GTDB lineage: Bacteria > Acidobacteriota > Terriglobia > Bryobacterales > Bryobacteraceae > JACTMJ01. Next base: position 24,240 of record JBDIBK010000029.1, on the reverse strand, counting down.
GCCGTAGCTACGCTTCTGGGTCCCGAGGGACGAGTGCTGGTGACGGAACTGGATCCGGCGAAGATCGAATCCATGCAGAAACGCTTCGCCAGAGGCAATTCGGCCACGGTGAAGGTGACCGCGTCGAGCGCCGATTCAACGAAGCTTCCCGACGTGTGTTGCGACGGCATTTACATGCGCGACGTCTACCACCACTTCACCAACCCCAAGGCGATGGTGGCCAGCCTTTACCGGAACCTCAAGCCCGGCGGGCGGCTGGTGGTGATCGATTTTCGCCCGCGCACGGGAGGCTCCTGGAGCGTGCCGGCGGGAGTGCCGGCCAATCGCGGCGGGCACGGCATTTCCATCGCTCTGCTGCGCGAAGAACTGGAGGCCGGGGGCTTCCGGCATTTGGAAACGATCGAACAGTGGCGCGATAACCTGTACGCGGTGGTGATGGAAAAACCGCGATAGCCGCGCGTTATCGAATCAGGCCGGGGAAAAGCTCCTTGAAGCCCGTTGTGATGAGTTCCACCCCAATCGCGGTGAGAATCATCCCCATGACGCGCATGGCGATATTAATGCCGGTTGCGCCCAGCAAGCGGCGGATGGTGCTCGCCAGGCGCAGGCAAACCCAGACGCTGAACGCGGTGATCAGGCAATTCAGGATCAGCGCGCCGATATCCACCCAGTCCCGCGCGTGATTGGCGGTGACGATGACGAGGCTGATCGCGCCCGGCCCGGCCATGAGGGGAATCGCCAGCGGCACCACGGCGATGGAATCCGCTTCCAGCGCTTCGGCGTCCTCTTCATCGGTGTGCCGCGCGCGGCCGTGATTGGCCTTCAGCATCTCGAGCGCCATCAGCAGAATGAGGATGCCGCCGCCCACGCGGAACGCGGGAATGCTGATGCCGAAGAGGCTGAGAATCGGCGCGCCGGCGAACATGGCGCCAACCAGAATGATGGCCACGGCAATCGCCGAGTGCCTTGCGGTGCGCCGGCGATCTTCGGCGGTGGCATGCGGCATCAGGCCGATAAACAGCGGCACCGCACCGATGGGGTCCACCACGGCCCACAGGCCGATCAGATTTCGGGCGTAATCGGCGTAGGATTCCATGCGCGTCCGCCGCCCTTAGCGGCCCGCCTCCTTCACCCAGTCCACAGTGAACGCGGCGTGCTTGATGCTCTTGCGGGGCTGCCCAGCCGGCACGTGGTTGAGGAAGCAGCTGTACGTCACGTGGATGACACCGTCGGCCGCCTGAATCACGGAGGGGTAGTGGAACGAACCGGCCTGTTCCTCGCGGTTGTCCAGTTCGATGTGCCGCTTCCACTTCCAGCTTGCGCCTTCATCGTCGGAAATCCAGGCGGCCAGCGAGTGGCGGCCGCGTTCCGTATCGTTGTTCACCATCAGCCACTCGCCGCCTTGCAGAACGATCACCTCCACGCTGGTGCCCGAATTGGGAATATCGGTATCCGCGGCCACCGTCCAGGAGACTCCGTCGTCCTTCGACTCGCTGCGAAGCACCCGCTGGGGCGGCGGGCCGTTGTCGCGGAACCAGGACACCAGCGTGCCGTTCTTCTTCCGGACAATCGAGGGCTGCACCGCGCCCCATCCCATCATGGGCTCGCTGCCGTTCCAGGTCTTGCCCTGGTCGTCGGAATAGGCGGCCACCGAGAAGTCGTAGCCGTCGGAATAGAGCGGCAGAATGAAGCGGCCGGAGGGAAGCGCGATGGGGTGAGTGCGAGGCATCCAGCCCATGCGGCGGAAATATTTGTCTCCCGCGCGCGTCACGGTCTGCTTCAGATATTCGCGCGTGCGCTCGTCGCCGGCGGAAGCAAGCATCGGCTCCACCACCGCTTTCACTCTCGCCTCGAAGTTTTTTGGCTCAAAGAGGATGATGCCGCCATCCCGCCACTCGACGGGCTTCGCCGCGTCGGGGTATTGCGCGAAGATCCGGTATTGCAGGATGGAAGTATGCCACTCGTTGGCGACGATGGTGGGCCAGAAGAGCCAGAGCCTCCGCTGCGGATCGATCCAGACGATCGGGTTGCAATCCGGAAAGTGCGCGACATCGGCCACGGGGAAGCGCTTGCTCCACGCGCGCGTTCTATGATTCCAGCGCGCCCCCTCGATCTTCACATCGTCCGCCGTGCGCTCTCCCGATCCGTTGTACCAAACCGCGAAGAGATCGCCTCCGGGCAATTCAACCACGGACGAGGAATGGTTGTGCCAATGCTCCAGCGGGAAAATAAACTCGGCGTCGAAGCGCGGGGCGGCCCAGCCCGCGACCGCCGCGAACAAGAGAGCAAGCGCAATGCGCAACATGGGCATAACGGCCACAATTCTACCAGCAGCGCGGCACAGTGTTGGCTGCGCAGTGCTGGCTGCGCAGGGCTGGCGCCCCACTCCCGGCCGCCCCGTCTGGGCCATTCGGTTCCAGCCTCGCTTCGCATCCGCGTCGAACGGCCGGGGCGATAATGAATGAGGCGCGCAATCCTGGCGGGTGGAACATTCCCTCCCGCCCGGAGATCGCACATGCCCGGATCGTTCCCTGTGCCGCGGGTGACATGGATTTTGTAGAGCAAGTAAAGAGCCAGATCGACATTGTTCGCGTCGTGGGAGATTACGTGCGTCTGAAGCGGCAAGGCAACGGAGACCGCTACGTCGGGCTGTGCCCGTTCCACACGGAAAAGACGCCTTCATTTTCCGTGCACGCCGGCCACGGGTTCTACAAATGCTTCGGCTGCGGCGCGGGCGGAGACGCCATCAAGTTCGTCATGGAAATGGAAGGCCTCACGTTCTTTGAGGCCATCAAAGCGCTCGCCGAACGCAACGGCATCCCGCTGCCGCGCACGGAAGACTACTCCGACGAAGACGCGAAGAAGCGGTCTTCCCTCTATCGCCTCCATGAGACCGCCCAGGAATTGTTCGAGCGCAACCTGTGGTCGAGCGCCGGAGAAGGCGCGCGGGAGTATCTCGAGCGCCGCGGTATCCCGAGAAGCCTTGCACAGGAGTTCGGCCTGGGGTATGCGAACGCGGGCGGGCAGGACCTGGTGCGGGTTTTTGAAAAGCAGCGCGTGGAAGCGGCGATGCTCGAAGCCTCCGGGCTGGTGAAGCCGCGCACTTCCGGGTCCGGCTATTACGACACCTTTCGCGGCCGGCTCACCTTCCCCATCCACAATGAGAGCGGCAAGCTGGTTGCCTTCGGCGCGCGCGTGCTGAACCCGGAGGAGCAGCCCAAGTATCTGAATTCTCCGGAAACCGAGATCTACAAGAAGCGCGCGGTGCTTTACAATTTCCACCGGGCGCGCGAAACCATGCGCAAGCGCGGCCGCGCCGTTCTGGTGGAAGGCTACATGGACGTGATCGGGGCGTGGGCGGCGGGCGCGCATGAAGCGGTGGCTTCCTGCGGCACGTCGCTTGGTTCAGAGCAGGTGCGCTCCATCAAGCGGCACACGGATATCGTCGTCGTGAATTTCGACCCCGACCGCGCCGGAGAGAACGCCACCGAGAAATCGATCCAGGTGATGCTGGACGAATCCTTCGACGTGCGGGTGCTGCATCTCGAAGATGGCCTCGACCCCGACGAGTATGTGCGGGAACGCGGCGCGGAAGCGTACCTCCAAGCGATCGACAATGCGCGCGGCTACTTCCTGTGGCTCGCCGACCGCGCGCGGATGAAGTTCGATACCCATACCGCGCCGGGCCGGGTGAAGGCGCTCGAGTTTCTGTTGCCGTCGGTGCAGAAAGTTCCCAGCCGGCTGCGGAGGGCGGCGCTTGCCGATGAAGTGGCCTCCTATCTGGGCCTGGAGCGCAGCATGGTGCTCGATGAGTTCAAGGCGTCGGCCACGCGGCGCGCCAGCGAACGTCTGGCCGCCCCGGCGAGCGATGCCGGGCATCTCGAACGCCTGCTGATCGGCTGCCTGCTCAACCAGCCGGAAGCGTCCGCCGAAATCCTGGGCATCCTCGGCCAGCTCGAAGGATGGAAGCGCCTTCCCACCGCCCCCATCTTCGATGCGATGCTCAAAGCCCACCGCGCCGGGGAGGCCCTTCGCTTCAGCAGTATTGAGGCAAGGCTGGACGAGAATGCGAAAAGTATGTTGACGGAGGTTTTGCTGGACGAAGAGATCTATAAGGAGTCGCAGAACCGAGACCAGGCGATTGCTTGCCTTCAGAAGTTGGATTTGATCCAATTCAGTGAATTTCGACGCGAATTGAAGAGACGCATCCGGGAGGCGGAACTGTCGGGCGACCTTGAAACCGCTCTGACGCTGGCGCGCCAGTTGGCGCAACTCGACGCGGGCCAAACGGGATGAGGGAGTCCGATTCAGGACGGGGAATCTAAATTTCGCACCGCCTGCAAAGGGCGCCGCGCAGGGACGGTGTTCCCGATACCGATGTTGTACAATGACGCCAATTGGGGGAGTCCCCAGGATAGAGGTTGGTTCCTAAGTGTCCATCGAACACAATATCGGCCGAATTAGAGACGACGACGGAACGTCCGGCGATTCCGGCTACGACCTCTATAGCGCGGTGAACCACCTCGTTTCGAACGACCGCGACAACCAGCCCGAACTCGACGAGATTCTCGCCGACCTTGAATCCTCCGACGCCGACCTTCTGGTGGAGGGCCGCGCGGGCGGGGGGCGGCGTGGCGCGGAGCGCGACGATCTGAGCGACGGCGACAGCGCCTCCGACGGCACGGACAAGACCAACGACCCCGTGCGCATGTACCTGCGGGAGATGGGCACCGTGGCGCTCCTCACGCGCGACGGGGAAATCGAACTGGCCCGCCGCATCGAGCACGGTGAGCGAATTGTCGCCAAGGCACTCTCCCGCTGCCCGTATGCGATTCGCTGCCTGGAGCGGATTCTCGACGGCGTTTCCCGCAACCGTGAGGCGCTTTACGATGTGCTGGTGCTTCCCGAAGAGGTGCCCGATGAATCGGCCAGCGACCGGATTTTCCTCGAGTTCGAAAAGGCTGTAGGCTCCGTCACCGCCCAATACAATGCCATTCTGCTTCGGGAGAAACAGGATTCCGCGAAGGGCCGGAAGCGCGGCGAAGAGCGCCTCCCCAGCGTGGGCCGGATGGTTGTGCGGATGTCCCGCGCTTTCCGGGAACTGCCCTTCTCCTCCAGCGTCTATCGCACCCTGTCCGAAGAGGTCCGATCCGCGCTCGATGCGATGGCCGGCCCGGAACGGGAAATCGCGCGGCTGCAAGTGGTGCTCACCAGCGGCAAGTTCACCGATCGCGGCCTGGAACGGGAGCTGCGCAAGCAGTTGAAGGACCTGCAGGATCGCCTCGCCTCGCAGGAGGCCAGCACGGGAACCAATTCAGCCGGGCTTGCGCGCACCATGCGGCTGATCGAACGCGGACAGGCGGAAGCCGAAGTCGCCAAGAAGCAGCTCATTGAGGCCAATCTTCGCCTGGTGGTGTCGATTGCAAAGCGCTACACAAACCGCGGATTGCAGTTCCTTGACCTCATTCAGGAAGGCAATATCGGCCTGATGAAGGCCGTCGAGAAGTTCAACTACAAGCGCGGCTACAAGTTTTCAACCTATGCCACTTGGTGGGTGCGGCAGGCCATCACGCGCGCTATCGCGGACCAGGCACGCACCATCCGCATCCCGGTGCACATGATCGAGACGATCAACAAACTCGTGCGCACCCAGCGCGCCATGCAGCAGACGCTCGGCCGCGACCCAACCACCGAAGAGCTTGCCAGGGAAATGGAACTTGCCGTCAACAAAGTGCGCAAGATCATGCGGGTGGCGCAGGAGCCCATTTCTCTCGAAACGCCCGTGGGCGAAGAGGAAGAATCGCACCTCGGCGATTTCATCATTGACCGCCGCGCGGCAAGCCCTTCCGAATCCGTCATCAATCTGAATCTGCGCGAGCAGACCGCCGAGGTGCTCAAGAGCCTCAGCCCCCGCGAGGAAAAGATCATCAAGATGCGCTTCGGCCTGCAGGACGGCAGCGAGCACACGCTCGAAGAAGTCGGGCAGTATTTCGCCGTCACCAGGGAGCGCATCCGCCAGATTGAAGCGAAGGCGCTTCGCAAGCTGAGGCACCCCAGCCGGAGCTACCGTCTGCGCACGTTCTTGCAGGGCGGCCCGCCAGTTGAATAGCCTCTTCCCACGCCAACTGTCGCTTCGTTCTCAGCGGCCAGCCCGCGCGTAGATTCGCTCCGCCTCCTCGTGAATCGCCGGGGGCACCAGTTCGCGCCATTCCTCGCCCGCCGCGATCCGCCGCCGAACCTCCGTGGCCGAAAGCGCCTGCAGGTTTTCTTCGAAGGGGAAGGCGGTGATTGCTTCCTGAAACGCTTTCGGCACTTCGAACGCCCCTTGCCGGTCATACACCCAAAGCTTCGCCAGCGAGAAGAGATGTTCCAGCGCGCCTTCCTCGGAGTACGGCCAAGCGAGGATTCTCTCCGCCGCATCGCGCCCGCACACAATCGAAATCTCCGCTTCGGGAAAGCGCGCGCGGCACGCAATCGCGATCTCAAGGAACAGGCCGTTGCTGGTGGAGCCGACGCCTACCCGCTCATGGTCCACCGCCCGCCGCAGCATGCGCAAGCGCGCTTCAAAGCTTGCGCCGGAGAAGTCTTTGTGGGGAAGGTTCTCCGGCAGCAGCAACAAGACCTCATCGGCCATCCCGGCCGCATGCGCCGCCAGGGCGGCATGAGCGTTCGTGGGCGGGTTGTAGGCGCCCGGGATTACGGCGAGAGTCCTGGGGCCGCCGGCAACGCGACGCCGCTCAATGCGAAGCACATTCCCATCTTTTCACGGTTGCGTCGCCCAGCCCAAGCACGGTTGCGGCCCCGGCCCCAATCGAAACAGTGACGGCGCGGCGGCCCAGTAACGCCGAGGCGGCCCTTTCGCTATTCCTCGCCGTCGGGCGACGCCGCATCCTCCAGCACCACCGCCGTGCCGTAGACCATGATCTCCGCGAGGCCGCTGCCGATCTCCGCCGTGGTTATTCGCAAGCCGATCACGCCGTCCGCGCCCAGGCTCCGGGCCTCTTCCACCATCCGGTCGAGCGCGTGCTCCCGGCTCTCCGCCATGAGCTTCGTATACTCATGCACTTCCCCGCCCACCAGATTCCGGAATGCCGCGAGAAGGTCTTTGCCGGCGTGGCTCGCGCGCACCGTGTTTCCTCTCACCAGCCCAAGCGTCCGCTTCACGCGCTTTCCGGCGATCTGAGACACCGTGACGACGATCATTTGCGGATCCTCCGATACCGATCGTGCGGCAGTTCCCGCCAGCGCTCGACGGCCACCGAAACGAACAGTGAAATCAAGCCAAATACAATAATGCCAGCGATGGCCTCTCCGGCGGTGGGCAGCCGCAGGTTCCGAAAAAACAGCAGCGCCAGATAGGCCAGCCAGAGCGCCAGCCCGCCCCCAATTGCGTAGAAGCCGATGCGGCGCGGCGCGGCCACCGCAAGCTGGCGTTCAATCTCGCGGATGCGTTCGTCCGGCGGCTGCGGCATCGGAATCGCGCCCGTGAGCCGCTGCAATTGGCGCATCTCCTCGAAAGCCTGCCGGTAATCGGGATGATCCTCGATCAGTAGGCTCACCCGCTGGCTCTCCCCTTGCGTGAGTTCGCCATCGAGGTACGCCGAAATCATGCGTTCCACTTCTTCCGGGGTTTGCTTCGGCATCAGAGATACCCCCTTAATTCGTTTCGAAGCCGTTGCCGCGCTTCGTAGAGCCGCGACGTCACCGTCGTGGAACTCGTGCCTGTCAATTCGGCGATTTCCGCATAGCGCATCCCATGCCAGTCCCGCAGCAGAATCACTTCCCGCAGCGAATCGGGCAGCGCGTGAATGGCGGCCCAGAGCTTTTCGCGGAGTTCGGAATTAGATGCCATGCCTTCGGGGTCGCGAACGCGACTGTCCGGGAGATTCGGGTTCTCCTCGGCCTCGGCCCGCACTCCCCGCTTCCGCAACTGGTCAATGGAAAGGTTTCTGGTAATCGCGTAGAGCCACGCGCCGATGGGTTTCGATTCGTCGCGCCGCGCCCAGTGCCGGTGCAGGCGCAAAAAAACTTCCTGGGTGATATCCATTGCATCTTCCCGGTCGCCCACCAATTGCAGCGCATAATGAAAGAGCCGCAGGTGATATTCGCGGAAAACGGCGGAGATCTCCGCATTCGCTTCCGTCATATTCCGGACGGGTGAGGATTCGATTGCAGTTATCATTTCGCTCCGCCCTTCTCAAAATACGCAACCGCGGGCAAAATCTTTGGGAAATCGGCGAACATCCTTGCGCCGCTCGCATGCGCGCGGCCCTGTCGCGTTGCCGCGCAGCCCCGGCTCTTGATGGCCAAAGTCTTTAACAAGTACAATTTGCAATTTGGACCCATTGTGAACACTGACCTCATCGCCATTGACCAGGAAAACCCCCATGAGGACGCGCTCCTCACCGCCGCCGCCGCCATTCGCCGCGGCGAGGTGGTGGCCATCCCCACCGACGCGCTCTACGTGCTGGTGGCGGACCCCTATAATCTGCACGCCATCGGTAAAGTGTTTCTCGCCAAGGGCCGGGAGATCCATCGGTCGCTTCCCCTTCTGATAACGGACACCTTCATGGCGGAAGACCTCGCCAAGGAACTGAACAACCGCTTCTACCAGCTCTCGCGCCATTTCTGGCCCGGCCCGCTCACAATCATCGTGCCCGCCGGCGAAAAGGTCCCCCTTAAAGTTACCGGAAACACCGGCCGCCTCGCCCTGCGCCAGGTTCGAACCCCGGTCGCCCGGAAACTGGTGGAAATTCTCCAGCAGCCCATCATCGCAACCAGCGCCAATATCTCCGGGCAGCCCACCTGCAGCAGCGGTATCGAAGTCTTTGGCACAATGGACGGCCGGCTCCGCCTTGTGCTCGACGGCGGCGGCTGCGTCGGAACCGGCAGCACCACGGTGGATATTACGGAGCCCTATTGGCGCGTCATCAAGGAAGGCGCAATCACGGAGAAGCAGATTGCCGACGTTCTGCACGTCGCGTAGGGCGCTCGTCCCCCCGCGGCCTGCCTAACGCGCGCCGCCCAACTGAACCAGAGAAACGATGGGATAGTGGTCCGACGCCATCCGCGTGGTGTCGTTCACCACCACGTCGATGCCGCTGGCGCGGATTCCGGGCGACGCCAGGATGTAGTCGATGCGGCTGCGCGGCGGCCGTTGGGGATGCGCCGGGGAACTGAGCCCGTCCCCCCGTCCGGCGGTCGTCCAAAGATCGCGCATTTTGGCCAGCAGCGGGCGAAGCGAGGCCGCATCCGGCCGCGTATTCAAATCCCCCATGAGAATCGTCGGCAGTGGCGAAGCCGCCGCGGCCTTGGCAAGCTCCTCGGTCTGTGGCACGCGGTCCGCCGCCACCACGGAGAGATGGGTCACCATCACGAGCATCTTTCCGTTCGGGGTCTGCACTTCGGCGGAGAGCAATCCGCGCCGCTCATTCGCATCCGAGACGCGGGAAAGATGCACATTCCGGCAATCCCGCAACGGAAAGCGGCTGAGGATCGCCGTGCCATACTCGCGCGGGGAGCCGATATTTCCTTCGGCGGGGAGCTGCAGGTTCGGCCCGAAGCAGACCGACATCGCGAGCGACCGCGCCAGCGCGCGCGGCTGGTCCACGCCGCCGCTGCGCGCCCAGAAACGGTCCACTTCCTGCAGGCCCACGATATCGGCCTTCGCGGCGCTGATCACATCCGCGATCCGTTCCAGGTTGAGCCCGCAATCGGCGGCCGGCGCGCTGCCCGCCGCTTTCGGCGCGCATTCTTCATTGCCCGCTCCGTGGTGAATGTTGTAGGTCATCACCCGCAGTGCGGATCGCCCCTTGCCGGGGTCCGGCACGGTCCTCGAAACCTGCGCGTTCCCCGTCCCGCTCAGCGCCAGCGCTCCGATTGCAATCAGCGCGAACGCCCATTTCCCCGCGGTTTCGAATCGATAGTGTGCCATAAGCCTATTTCCCCCGAACGCGTTCCTCGATGAAACAGAATGCCATCCCGAACGGAACCGCGCCACCGGAACGATTCCGCTATCCCATCGACAGGCTAAAGAGCAAAATAGCGAGCACCACGGAACTGATCGCCGTGAACACCCAATCCCCTTCGCGCAGGAAGCCGAAGATCGACAGCGCCACGCGGGAAATCGGCGTCAGCAGCAGACACAGCACGCCCACCTGGGCGATTCCCAGCCCCTCGTTCGGCCCGGATATGCGCTCCGCGATCCCGCCCAGCGTGGAGTACGGAATCTCCTCGCCCAGAAACGTGCCGAAGTCCATCCGGTCCGTTCCATGATGGCTCAGATACAGCACGCCCCCGATCACGCCCAGCGCCACCGCCAGCGCCACACCGCTGCGAAGCGTCAGGCTGATGAGGATTTCGAGCTGATGGTCGTCTTTCGTCATAGGTGACCCCGGAAACCCTGCACGATCATCTGGATGGCAACCACTCCCACCACCAGCGCGAATCCCCGCCGGAGCTGCTTCACCGGCAGCCGCGGCAGCAGAAACGCCCCCAGCGTGGAGCCCCCAAGCACGCCCAGCATCACGGGAAAGGCCAGAGCCGGATGGATGTAGCCGCGCCCGAAATAGATCGCCGCGCTCGCCACGCCGGTAACGCCGATCATGAAATTGCTGGTGGCGGTCGAGACTTTGAACGGCACTCCCATCACGCGGTCGAGCGCGATCACCTTGAACGCTCCCGAGCCGATTCCCAGCAGCCCGGAGAGGATCCCGGCCCCATACATGATGCCAAAGCCGAGCGTTGGGTGAGAGGCGGAGTAGGGTGTATCCCCGGCCTCGCCATGATAGACGCCGCTTAGTTGCAAGCGCCGCGCGAACGGCGTCGGTGAAAATACCTTCGTTCGCTCCCGCCGCACGGTGCCCGCCTGCCATGCCGAATACAGCAGAACCGCTCCGAAAACGATCGCCAGCGTGGACGTGGGGATGACGCCCGCCAGCATCGCGCCGCAAATCGCCCCCACCGTGGTCGCCAGTTCCAGAAACATGCCGATGCGGATGTTCGTCAGGCCGTCACGCACGTAGGTCGCGGCCGCGCCGGACGAAGTCGCGATCAGGGCCACCAGACTGGCGCCGATCGCATAGCGAAGGTCCACCCCGAGCAAGAGCGTCAGCGCCGGCGTTACGATCACTCCGCCTCCCAGCCCGGTCAGCGATCCCACCAATCCGGCCAGAACGGCGACGCCAAGAACGACGATGGTCAATTCGAATGCGGGCACTGGTTCCTTTCTGGAAAACACGTTCCGCGCGCAACCCTGTGATCCAGGGTATCCAACTCGCTCGCTCCCATGCCAATCGCGGGCGCGCGTGGCCGCCCGTCAAGCCCCATCGGAAGGCGCGTCGCGAATCGTAGCAATCAAAGCCCGGCGCGCTCGACAATCAGCTTCACCAGCGCGTCCCCATCCTCGATCTCCGTCCCGATCTTGAGCCAGTAGAGCGGAGTCTGGCGGATGGAGAGGTACCAATCCGGCTCCAGATTGCAGGAGTCTTTTTCGGTGGTGAGCAAAGTGCGCGCGCCCACGCTGCGCGCGAACGCTTCGAGCCTTCGTAGTTCCGCGGGGGCGAAAACATGATGATCGTGGAACGGCCAGAACGCCCGCGTCTGGATGCCCAGCGCCCGCAAGGTCTGCCGGAAGGAATTCGGATTCGCCAGACCGCAGAACGCCATCGGCGATTCCGGCCGCCAATCCTCGATCGCATGTTCCGTGCCATTCGCCGCATCCACCCAGCGGAGCGGAACCACTCTCGAACGGAAGATGGGGGCGGCGGGGTTGATGGCGCGGAGCTTCGCGTCGATTCCCCGCAGGCGTCCCTTGGCCGAGGCGCGCGTGACAAGGAAGGCGTCGGCGCGGGCCAGCGCCTGCATGGGTTCGCGGAGGCGGCCGAGCGGCACCAGATCCCGCTCGCCGAAAGGCATCAGAGCATCGATCAGCACCAGGTCGAAGTCGCGCGCGAGACGCCAGTGCTGAAAGCCATCGTCGAGCAGAAAGACATCGGCGGGAAACTTCTCGAGCAGCCGCATCCCGGTCTCATAACGGCACGCGCCAATGCCGAGCGGGGCGGCCGCGCGGCGCAGGAAGATCTGCGGCTCGTCGCCCGTGACGAGGCGCGGCAGGCTCTCGCCGGGCCCTGCGATCACGGAGGCTTCGCGGCTCACCCGCCGGTAGCCCCGCGTAAGAATCGCCGGGGCGTGGCCGCACTCCCGCAGCCGCTCCGTGAGCCAGAGCACGGCCGGCGTCTTCCCGGCGCCGCCTGTGGTGATATTGCCGACGCAGACCACCGGCACGGGCAATTGGCGTTGCGCGGCCGATTGCCGCTCCCGCTTCCAGCGCGAACCCGCCTGCCACAGCCGCGCCAGCGGCCAGAGGAAGGCGTAGTGCCACCAGGAACGCGGCGGCCGCGGCACGGCATGCTCGTAGAGCAGCGCGGCGCGTTCCACCGCCCGGGCGGTGGCCCCCTTGCGGGCCAGAAACTGCTTTCTCGCCCGCTCTCCCGTCTCCCGGCGAAGATCGGCGTCCAGCAGCAGCGCGCGCAGCGCGCCCGCCAGATCCTCCGGTCGTTCGATCGCGGACACCGCGCGGGCCTCCCGGAAATCGGCCGCGATCCCTGGGAAGTTCTCCATGTGGGGGCCGATCACAACCGCCTTCCCGCACGCAGCGGGTTCCAGAATGTTGTGCCCGCCCCGTTGCGCGAGCGTGCCGCCCATGAAGACGACATCGGCCAACGGAAAGATCGTCGCCAGTTCGCCCATGGAATCGAGCAGCAGCACGCCGGGCAGGCTCAGAGTGGACCCATCCTTCAGTTCGCTCCGGCGGAGCCAGGCCAGCCCGCCCGCGGACAGCCGTTCCGCTGCCGCCGTGAAACGCTCCGGATGCCGCGGCACCAGGATCAGCAGCAGCCCAGGGAACTCCGCCCGCAGCGCCTCAAAGGCCACGATCACGGCGGCGTCCTCGTCCGGATCTCCCTCCGCCGCCGGGGGCATCGTGCTGGCGGCAATCCAAACCTGCGTCGCTCCAAGACGGTCCAGGAAATCCGTCAGCGCGGCTGGCGGTGCCGTCTTCGACGGCTCAAGATCGTACTTGAGATTGCCCCCCACCGAGAGCCGAACCGTATCCCCCGGCCGCATCAATGCGGCGAAACGCGCGCGGCTCGCCTCATCTTGCGCGAGGATGGCATCGGGCAGCGAGAGCACCTCGGCGAAAAACCAGCGCGCCCTCCGATAGCGCGGGAAGGCGCGCTCGGAAATGCGGCCATTCACTACTAGCAGACCCGCGAAGGTCTTCTTCACCTCCCGGTAGAGGTTCGGCCAGATCTCAGTTTCCAGGATCACCAGCACCAGCGGACGGATGCGGCGCAGCGTGCTTCGAATCGAGAAGCAATAATCGAGCGGCGCATAGAAGATGCCGTCGCACTGCCCGGCCAGGCGCTGTTCGGCCACTCGCCTCCCCGTTACCGTAGTCACGCTGACGTAAACCGGGGCCAGCGGATACCGCTCGCGCAGCGCCGAAATCAGCGTCGCCGCCGCGACGATCTCCCCGACGCTCACCGCATGCACCCAGATGCTGCCGTGCGTCGTCTGGTTGAACTCGTTGGGGAGCAATCCGAAACGTTCCCGCAGATTCCGGATGTAATCCCGCTGCCGCCACACGCGTCGAAGGAAGTACGGTAAAAGTAGAGGCAGCAACACCCAGCCCACGAGCCGGTAAAGGAAGAAAATGCAGAATCGCCGCCAGTTCATCGTGTTGTTCGCCGCAGCGGCCGGGGCCATTGCCGCCGACAAGAACCAGTTTAAGCCGGAAGCGCTGGAAAGCTACTCAAACGCCCAGAAGGTCGGCGGCCTCACGATCGCCGCCGACGCTTACCATGACGCGGAGCGGTCGAAATCCGCCTTCGGCGGCAAAGCCAAGCCTTATGAAAATGGCGTATTGCCCGTGATGCTCCTCATCCGGAACGATTCGAAACGAACTGTGACCCTCGAAGGCATGCGCATCGAGTATCAGGCGGACCGGGCGCGCGCCGCCGCCATCCCGCCGCAAGAGGTCCCGTTCGTCCGGTCGGCCCAGCGCCCGCGGCTCGATTCCACGGGCCCGATTCCGGGCAGGGTGAGTGTGCGGCGCAAGAAGAATCCTCTCGATGCGCAAGAGATTCAGGAACGGGCCTTCGCCGCGCGCATGCTCCCCCCTGGCGAGATCGCCACGGGATTTCTTTACTTTCAGGCTCTCTACCGGGAAAACGCCATCCTGTATATCACGGGGATCAAAGACCCCGCCACGGGACAGGATCTCTTCTTCGTCGAAGTGCCCGTAAACAATGGGCCGCGCTGATTTTTCCGCCGCATAATGCGAAAGCCGCGGCAATCGCCGCGGCTTTCGCTGGGAACCCGTGGGACGGGTGCTAGAAGCTTGCGATCGCCTCGTCTTCCGCCTCAAAAACATGGAATACGGTATGCAATTTGGTGATCTGCATCAGATCCTTCAGCTTCGTCTGGAGGTTCACCAGCTTCAGTTGGCCGCCCTTGGTGGTAACGGAAGTATAGCTGCCCACCATCTCGCCCAGGCCGGCGCTGTCGATGTAGCTCACATCGGCCATGTTCAGCAAAATGTTCTTGTTCCCTTTGGCGGACACTTCGGCGACGGTGTCGCGCAGCGTGCCCGAACCTTCTCCAAGAGTGATCTTTCCGCTGAGATCGATCACCGCCACTTGACCTACCTGGCGCACGTTCACTTTCAAACTCATCGAGATCCTCCGTCCAATTTACGCGAATCTATCCGGGAGCGATGCGGCTCCCGCTTCCTGGGCGCTTCCACAAACCTTGTGGAAACGGCACGGTGTAGGGCGTTCCGGCAAGTCGAATGTCTCACAATCGAATCTTGGGAGTCAAGTACCGTGACCGTGCCGCGCGACGGTCCGGCCCGCTTGCATTCCCGCCCTCGCACCCCTCGCGCTCGCCGCGGTTGACGCGCGGCTTCCCGGCGTCACAAAATACAACAACGATGTGGAAATTTCTGCTTGCATCCCTGTTGATCGCTTTTACCACCATGAACCTTAGCGCCGACGCCACCCAAGATCAGATTATGGCCCTCGACAAAGCCTGGGCCAAAGCCGTATGCGACAGCGATTACGCCACGCTCGAACGGGTCACCTCTCCGGGATTGATCTACTCTCATTCCGACGGCGCGGTCGATACCCGCGAAGCCTTCCTGAACCGGCTGAGAAAGAGCACCTCCGATTACCAGTCAATCGATATTTCGCGCATGGAAGTGAAGCTCTTCGGGGACACCGCGATTCTCACCGCGCGCGCGCGGTTCAAGGTGCTCATCGACGGCAGCAGGCAGGTGAACAACGATCTCGCCTACACGCACGTCTACCAGAAATCGAACGGCAAATGGGTGATGATCGCCCATCAGTCCGCGCTCATGGCGAAGTAGCCGGGCGCAAACACGTCGGCCAATAACGCGCGATGCACCCGTCGCGCGATGCACCCGATGCCAGTGTGCGCTCGCGCGCGATCAGTCCCAGGCGGCTCAACCCGGCCGCATCTCGCCCCCTCGCCGGGCATTTCTCATGCTGTGAGTTGTGCCCGGAACCTTCCCGGATGGAACGAAAAATGTTTGGCGCACTCGTCATTGATAAACCCAGCGGCTGGACCTCCCACGATGTCGTGGCCCGGATGCGCCGCCTCGCCGCCACCCGCCGCATCGGCCATCTGGGCACGCTGGACCCCATGGCAACCGGCGTCCTCCCCCTTCTGATTGGCCCCGCCACGCGCCTCGCCCGCTATTTCACGAGCGAAGAGAAGATCTACGAGGGCGTCATCCGTTTCGGCTTCAGCACCACCACTTATGACGCCGAAGGCGAAGCCGCCTCTGAACCGATACCGTACAAGATAGACCGGGATGCCATTGAAGACCTGATCGTTCAGCGCTTTCTTGGCGAGATCCAGCAGATGCCCCCGGCCGTCTCCGCCAAGAAAATCGGCGGCACGCCCGCCTACAAACTCGCCCGGCAGAAGAAGCCTGTCGAACTCCGGCCCGTGGCCGTAACGGTGCACGAGTTTCGCATCCTTGGCGCGGAGGCGGACCGGCTCACCGTGCGCGTCCGCTGCGGGCCGGGCACCTACGTCCGCAGCCTCGCGCACGATCTGGGCGCGGCCGTCGGCGTGGGCGCTCATCTCGAATCGCTGCGCCGCCACGCTTCCGGGTCGTTCACCCTTGCGAGCGCCATCACCCTCGAAGACGCCGCTCAGCTAGCCGCGGAAGGCCGCCTCCGGGAGAAACTGGTTCCCGCGGCGGATCTGCTGCCCGGAATCCCCGCCGAAATCGTCGATGAAACGCTCATCCGCAACATCCGCGAAGGCCGGGACTTCAACGCCTCGCCTTTTCTCAATACCGGCAATTCCACCTTGCTGAAAGCCGTTTCCAGGGCCGGAGAGTTGATTGCGATCGGGGAGCGCAAGCTGCATCGCCTGTATCACCCGGTGATCGTCTTCCCAGCCGAATAGGTCCGGCGGCGTTATCGCGACGCCCCGCGCGCCTCACTGCCGCGAATTGCCCGACGAGAAGCGCCGCGCCGTCTCAATGAAGGCCCGCAAGTAGCCCGTATCCAGGTCGGAAGCCCGCGCGCCAAGGAAGATCTGCTTGGCGATTCCGGCGCGCCCCAGCCGGACGGCGACGATGTCCATTCTGCCGGCATATTCCTCCACCAGCCAGCGCGGCAGCGCTCCCACGCCGCGGTTGCTGGCCACCATTTGCAGCATGATATCGGTGGTCTCTATCTCCTTGTGCCGCTTGGGCAGCACTCCGGCCGGCGTCAGGAACTGGTTATAAATATCCAGCCGGTCGATCTCCACCGGATAGGTGACGAGCGTTTCCTCCATCAACTGCCGCGGCTGCACGAACTCCTCGCGCGCCAGCGGATGCCGGCGGCTCACCACCAGCACCTGCTCGTAGTCGAAGACCGGCTCAAAGTGCAGGCCCGGCCGCAGCAGCGGGTCCGGCGTCACGAGCAGATCGATCTCGTAGTCGAAGAGCGCTCGGATCCCCCCGAACTGGAACTTCTGCTTCACATCCACATCCACATCCGGCCAGGTCTCCAGATAGGGTGACACCACCTTCAGCAGCCATTGGTAGCAGGGATGGCATTCCATGCCGATCCGCAGCGACCCTCGCTCTCCAAGCGCATACTGGCGCATGCGCGCTTCCGCGAGTTCCAGTTGCGGCAACACCCGGTTCGCGACCCCCAGCAGATACCGGCCCGCCTGGGTCAGCCTCAGCTTGCGCCCGTCCCGCAGCCAGACCGGCGTGCCCAACTGGCTTTCCAGCTTCTTAATGGAATGGCTGAGCGCGGATTGCGTGAGGCAGAGCACCCCGGCCGCCGCCGTCAGGGACCCCTGCTTCTCCACTTCCAGTACGATCGCCAGATGAATTCGTTCCAGCATCTTCATATATGAACAAAACTAATCTACTGTTGCACAATGACCATTTTACTTCATAAGCCGCTGTCCTCATCATGAAAGAAGAAGGAAACGAAATATGGTTACAACGCACAATCTCGGCTTCCCCCGCATCGGTGCCCGGCGGGAGTTGAAGTTCGCGCTCGAAGCGTATTGGAAGGGGCAATCCTCACGCGACGATCTGGAAACGACCGGGGCGGATCTGCGGCGGCGTCACTGGGCCGTCCAATCGAAGCTCGATCTCGTGCCGGTGGGCGACTTCTCGTTCTACGATCTGGTGCTCGACACGAGCTTCGCGCTGGGCAATGTGCCGGAGCGCGCGGCCGGGTTCCAAGGCGACACGCTCGACAACTATTTCCGCGTGGCGCGTGGCCGTTCCGCTCCCGGCACCGGCGAAGGCGTGGACGCCGGGGAGATGACGAAGTGGTTCGATACGAACTACCACTACATCGTTCCCGAGCTGACGGTCGGCACTGCATTCACCCTCGATGCGTCCCGGCTGCTCAGCCAGTTGCGGGAGGCGCGCTCCCAGGGCGTCCGCAATCCCAAGCCGGTCATGCTGGGCCCGCTTACGTACCTGCATGTTGCGAAGGCGAGCGACCACAGCGACAAGCTGGCGCTGCTGCCGCGCCTGATTCCCGTATATCGAGAACTCGTGGAGTCGCTGGCTGCGGAGGGTGCGGAGTGGATCCAGATCGACGAGCCCGCCCTGGTCACCGATCTTCCCGAGGAATGGCGTGCCGCTTACCGCACCGCCTACGAAGCGCTCAATACCGGCAAGGCGAAGCTGCTCCTCACCACCTATTTCGGCCCCCTCCTGGAGAACCTGCCGCTCGCGTGCGAACTCCCCGTGCAGGCGCTGCACCTCGATGCCATCCGGGCCCGCGAGGAAGTGAGCGCCGCCCTCAGCCTGCTGCCTCCGGATCGCATCCTTTCGCTTGGCGTCGTCGATGGACGCAACATCTGGAAAACGGACCTGGGCGCTGCGCTGGACTGGCTGGAGCCCATTGCCCGTTCCCTCGGGGACCGCCTTTGGATCGCGCCCTCCTGTTCCCTTCTGCACGTGCCGGTGGATCTCGAAAGCGAAGATAAGCTGGACGCCGAAGTGAAGCCGTGGCTCGCCTTCGCCATCCAGAAACTGGCGGAACTGGAGTTGCTTGCGGCCGCATTGAACCAGGGCCGGGATGCGGTTGCGGACGAACTGAAAGCGAACCGGGAAGCCATCGAACGCCGCCGCCATTCGAAGAGGCTGAATCATCCCGAAGTAAGCGCGTCCCTTTCCGCGATCACGCCGGAGATGGGAACGCGCAAGAGTCCTTACGCGGAGCGCGCCGCCCGGCAGGCGGCTCTGTTGCGGCTGCCGGCTTTCCCGACTACCACCATCGGCTCGTTCCCGCAGACGGCCGAGATCCGCAAGGCGCGCAGCCAGTTCAAGCACGGGCAAACGGATGAAGCGCACTATCGCGAAGCCATGAAATCCGAAATCGCCCGCGGCATCCAGGCGCAGGAATCTCTGGAGCTGGACGTGCTCGTCCATGGCGAGGCCGAACGCAACGACATGGTGGAATACTTTGGCGAGCAGTTGGAGGGCTTTGCCTTCAGCCAGAACGGATGGGTGCAATCCTACGGCTCCCGCTGCGTCAAACCGCCGATCCTCTATGGCGATATCCGCCGCCCCAAGGCCATGACCGTCGAATGGATTCGCTATGCGCAGTCGCTGACGCGGAAGCCCGTCAAGGGCATGCTCACCGGGCCGGTCACGATTCTGAACTGGTCCTTCGTGCGCGACGATCAGCCCCGCTCGGTCACTTGCCGCCAGATCGCGCTGGCCATCCGCCAGGAGGTGCTCGATCTCGAAGCGGCGGGCGTTCCGATTATCCAGATCGACGAGGCCGCCTTGCGCGAAGGGCTGCCTTTGCGAAAGGCCCAGTGGGGGGAATATCTCGATTGGGCGGTGGAAGCCTTCCGCATCGCCGCCAACGGGGTGCGGGATGAAACGCAGATCCACACGCACATGTGCTATTCCGAGTTCAATGACATCCTCGCATCCATCGCCCGGATGGACGCCGACGTCATCACCATCGAGACTTCGCGCTCCAACATGGAACTGCTCGAAGCTTTCAACACCTTCAAGTACCCGAACGGGATCGGGCCCGGCGTCTACGACATTCACTCGCCGAACATTCCCACCGAGCGGCACATCGTCGAGCTCATGCGGAATGCCGCCCGGCGGATTCCGGCGGAGCGCTTGTGGGTGAATCCGGATTGCGGGCTCAAGACCCGCCAATGGGAAGAGGTCATCCCCGCGCTCTCCAACATGGTGTCCGCGGCGAAGACCCTTCGCGCCACGGCATAGGCCGCGCGGCATCGGGGACGCCCGAACCGCAACCGGGTGGAGCGCAGCTGATTCCGCGCTCCCCGCCCTGCGCTCCACTCCCGGCACGCCTCCGAAGAAAAGCACCACAAAATCGTGGTGCCTTATTGCAATTTCGGCCTTTACCGGATATTCTGGACTTTCGTATGCAGGTTGTGGCCTACACCTTCGGCTTTGGGTATTGGCGCTGGTATCGCGCCCCCAGGGTTGGTGTGGGCTGAGATCCGCGCAAGCGAACTGAGTTCCAATAACCAACCCACTCGCCGGAGTGGGTTTTTTCTTTTCCAGAGACCCCTCCAGGCGACGAGGATTCCAAGGGAGAAACACCATGATCGTCGCCATGAAGCCCGAAGCCGATGCGCTCGACATCGAAGCCGTGATTCAGCGGGCCACGCAGTTCGGCTGCCGTGTGCACCGCAGCCAGGGTGAAGAACGCGTGATCCTCGGCATTCTTGCCGAGGCCCGGCAGTTGCCCTCGAACGACGCCTTTGAGGCGCTGCCGAACGTCGAACGCGTCGTCCGCATCTCCACGCCTTACAAACTGGTCAGCCGCCAATACCAGCCGTGGAACTCGGATATCGTCGTGAACGGCGCGCGCTTCGGCGCGGGCGGGTTCCCGATGATCGCCGGTCCCTGTTCCGTGGAGAGCGAAGAGCAGATCTTTGTAACCGCGCGCTTCCTGCGAGCCTCCGGCGTGCCCCTGCTGCGGGGCGGCGCGTTCAAGCCCCGCACCTCGCCCTACGATTTTCAGGGCCTGGGCGTCGAGGGCCTGCGCCTCATGCGGCGCGCGGCCGACGAGAACGGCCTGGGCGTCGTCACGGAACTGCTGTCCGAAGCCGACCTTCCCGCCGTCGCCGCCTATGCGGACATTCTGCAAATCGGCTCCCGCAACATGCAGAATTTCGCGCTGCTCAAGGCGGCCGGTGCCAGCCGCAAGCCGGTATTGCTCAAGCGCGGGCTGAGCGCCACCATCCAGGAGTTTCTGCTGGCCGCGGAATACATCGCCGCACAGGGGAACATGCAGATCATCCTTTGCGAGCGCGGCATCCGCACCTTCGACACCTCGCTGCGCAACACGTTTGACCTCGCCGGAGTGGCCTTGTTGCGGGAGCTTACTCACCTGCCCGTGATCGTCGACCCAAGCCACGCCACGGGCAAGCGCAGCCTGATTGCGCCCGTCACCCGCGCGGCCGTGGCGCTGGGGGCGGACGGGGCCATCGTCGAACTGCATCCGCATCCGGAACAGGCCCTGAGCGATGGCGCGCAAAGCCTCCACTTTGAGGAGTTCACGAACCTTCAGCGATCCATCGCGCCCTACATCGCGCTGCGAGAGGCCGAATCCCGGCGCGCTTCCTCGGCGATGGCGGTTGCCGTGGCATGATCGTTAATGCATGCCGATCTCCTGGAACAAGCGGCGCCTGGCGCTGGCCGCCGCGATTATCGTCATTGCGGTGCTCGCCTGGCTCCGATTCGGCCCCTCCGGCACCGGTTCTCCCATTCGCCACCTGCCCACCAGGGACGCCACGGTGGGCCAGGTGGATTTCGCCGCCATTCGCAGTGCCGGTTTCGCGCCATCCGCGAATGCAGGGGCGCTGCACGAGCCGGAGTACGAAGACTTCATCAAGCGCAGCGGATTTAATTGGGAGAGGGACCTGGACCGGCTCACGTGGTCTTTCACCGCCACGGCGAAGTATTTCGTCGTCGAGGGGCGCTTCGATTGGCCGAAGCTCGAAGCCTTCGTCAAGGCGGAAGGCGGGGAATGCCGCGATGGCTTCTGCACGGTTAGGGGCAGCCAGCCGGGCCGGGAAATCTCGTTCTTCCCGCTGCGCCCCAGCGTAATGGCGCTGGCCGTTTCCGCGGACCGCTACGCAGCCGACCAGATGCGGCAGACCCATCCCGTGGGAACCGGACACCCCTTGTCCAAGCCGCCCGCCGCGCCCCTCTGGGTGCATTTCAGCAAGTTTTCGCTGCATAATGGAGAGCCTGAGTCGCCGGGGCTGCGCGGCTTTGCCCGCATTCTCCGCGAAACCGAGGAGGCGCTACTGGTGCTCAAACCGGCGGAGAAGGAGTTCGTTCTGCAACTCGATGCCCGTTGTGAAACGCCCCAGAAAGCGCAAGCGCTCGCGGGAGACCTTACGAAACTGACACAGCTCTTGAACCGTCTGCTCGGCATGGAAAAAGCGACCCCCGGAGAAGCGGACTTCGCTTCCGTATTGGCCAAAGGCCGCTTCGACGCCGAACAGAATGTCCTCCACGGAAGCTGGCCGATCTCCAGAGTGTTTTTGACCTCGCTCCTCTCGGAACAATAACAGTATGGGTTTTGGACTCAAATCGGATTGCCGGATTGTTGTCTCCGGCAATCTTGTGCGCGATACGGTCGTTCGATCCGTGGATGCCCTCGATTTCGGAACCACCGTCTGGGTGGATTCCATCCTGCCCAGCCTCGGCGGGAATGGCGCGAATACCGCCTATGCCATCGGCACGCTCGGCGTTCCCGTGGTGCTCATCTCGGAGTGCGGCGACGACGAATCCGGCGCGCTCTGCATCAAGACCCTGCGCAAAGCGGGTGTCGATCCATGGGTGAAGGAAGACCCGTCGCATCCCACCGCCACCACTATTGCCATCGTCAACCATCGCGGCGAGCGCTGTTTTCTGCATGAGCCCGGCGTGAACCGCGTCGCCATGCCGGGCCCCATCGAATTCGCGGGCACGCACGGCGGCGGCGATTGGCACTATCACCTGGCGAACCCCTTCGCCCTCCCCGCCTTTCGTCCCTTCGCGGCCGTGAGCCTCAAACGGGCGCGCGCGCTGGGAGCCACTACATCCCTCGATACCGGATGGGATTCCCAGGGGCGCTGGATGGAAGATCTCAAGGACTGCCTGCCCCTGCTCGACTGGCTCTTCGTGAACGACCGCGAGGCGGCGCGGCTCACGGGCAAAACCGAGGCCGGGCAGATTGTCACGGCGCTCCACCGCCGCGGCGTCGGGCGGCTGATTCTGAAGCTGGGGGCGCAGGGCTGCCTCTTCAGCGATGGCGACGATCGCGAAGTGGTCCCCGCCTTCGTCGTCGATGTCGTGGACACCACCGGCGCGGGCGACACCTTCGTCGGCGGCTTTCTCGCCGGGATGGTGAAGCAGATGCCTCCGCTGGACGCGGCCCGCTTCGCGTGCGCCGTGGCCGCGCTCAGCACGACGGAATCCGGTTCCGTTCGCGGCCTCCGCGGCTACAGCGAAACGCTCGAATGGATGGCCGCCCAGGACGCGGCCCTGTAAGGGAAAGGGAAGCGCGCCGTCGCGCGGCCTAGTCCGGTGCGACGAAGCCTTCCGCCTGCAGCCTGGCCTTCAGCCCCTCGGTGAATTCCGCATAGCGGACCGTCACCCGCGCGCGCCCGCGTTTAAGAAACACGCCGTAGGGAGGCGAGACAAACTCGAACAGAGACCGCAGCGCCTTGAGGTCGCCAGGGTCGGTCGCCAGCTCCGCTTTCAACCCGGAGGCGTCGAGCAGAGCCTGCCCCCACTGCGGGTTCACGGTGGGCACGGCGATTACGCGCGTCGCGCCGAAATCCCACGTGGACATCATCCGCGCCGAATCCAGGCAGTGGGAACACTCGGGGTCGTAGAGGTATAGAAACACCGGACCCTCATTCAGCGCCACCGCCGCCCCATTGACGTGAATGGAAGGCGGCGCTTCGATGCCCGATTCGCGCGAAAGTCCCCAGGCCGTGGAGCCGAGGCTCAGCGCGATCAGAAGGCCCAGAATGGCTGCTGACGCGCCGATGGGCCGCGGAGGCAGCCACGCCCCGCCGCGCGGGCTCCAGAGCCCGGCCAGCGCGGTCAGCAGCATCATCACCGCGTTGCTCACGAAGAACACGGGGCCCACCGTGCGCTTGATCCAGGGGAAGCAACTGCAATCCTCGCCGGCCAGCCGTTCCGCGTTGACGCCGATGTAAATACAGAAGGCCGCCAGCAGCCCCAGCATCACCACCGCGCCGAACCGGCGATAGCGCGGAATCAGCAGCATGATGGCCGCGAACGTCTCCGTAACCGCCAGCGCCACCGCCGTCGCAACGCTCAGGTTCGCCGGGATCAGCACCTGCGTGGCCCGTTCCGCGAAGTCCAGCGGCATCACGAGCTTGTAGATCCCGCTGGCCAGAAAAGCGGCCGCCATCAAACCGGCCGCGATGTGGCTCGCCCAGGTCTTCCATCCCGCCTGAGGCGCACGCACCGCATCGGACATCGATTCCATCATGGCTCCCATTCCTCTAATAGTGTATCGGCAAGCGGAAAGCCAAAGGACGCCACATCCGTCGCCTCCGTTTCGGCGGCATTGTGGCGCACTGCATCGCGCCCGTTTCCTTCAACCGCAATAAAATCCGCCCCGGCTAAGCCCGCAGGGCGGCATGAGCCAGCCCCCA
>JBDIBK010000028.1:0-34526 GCA_039812845.1 Bryobacterales bacterium | reverse complement strand
GCGAAAAGGATCTCCGATGCCGTGCAGCCCGGGAACGATAGAATGTCGTACGGAAGGGCGTGGTTGCCGGCGGAATCGCGATGGCTTACAGTCAAACCGAGTTGGATTACTTGATTACCTGCCCAAAGCGGATAACGGATCCTCCCCGCCGAGAGATGAAAATGGAAGAGGGGTATTCCCGCAATGATTTTCGCGCGGAATCCATGGAAGGAGGACATTGTTTTTACGTCTTCCTGCGGCGAAATGAGCGATTCCCGGAGAATTTTTCGATTGGTTTGGATTACGACCCGCCCATCGGTGGACGGGTGGCTTTGTTGCGAGTGAATGGTCCGCACGGAGATTACAATCGCAGCTTCGACCCCGCTCATCCGCACAGCGATACCCATGTGCATTGGGTGAACGCGGAAGACGTTGAATTGGGCATTCAAAAGCTCCGAAGAGCCAAGGCCGTTAAGGAGTATGCGTCTTTTGAAGAGGCTGTGTGGTACTTCTTGAAACTCGCAAGGATTCCCGGAGACGGGGAGTTTTTCGATCATATCGGGCAGATGGATCTGCCGTTTGAAGATCCGGAGACAATGAAATGAGCTTTCTGGAAAACTTGCAGACAAAATTCAACGGCCATGTTGCGTTCCGGCAGCGGCGTCCCGGGCTGTATCAACTGCATGCTCCTTTGTTTCATGAAGATGGGGACATGGTGGATATCTTTTTATCGGAGTTTCAGAACGGGCAGCCGCAAGTTCGCGTGAGCGACGAAGGGATGACTCTGATGCGGCTTTCGTACTCCTACGATGTCGACACGGAGAGCCGGCAGCGGGTTTTGCGAAGCATCCTGGCTGAAAACCAAGTGCTTCAGGAGAACGGCTGTCTCTACCTGAATACGGAGATGTCCGGCCTCTATCCGGCCGTACTGCAATTCGCGCAAACAGCGGCCAAGGTTTCGAGCATGCAGTACTTTCGCCGAGAAGCAACGAAGAGCATGTTCTATGAAATGCTTGAAGAATTCATCCTTGACAACTTCGCTCGCTTCAATCCGAAGAAGGCGGGCCTGCCGATTCCAGATCAGGATGCATACGAGGTGGATTGGCAGTTTGATTTGGGCACGCGGCCAATCTACCTGTTCGGAGTGAAGGATCGAACCAAGGCCCTGCTGACGACGATTGCCTGCCAGGCGTTCGCGCAGCGCGAATTGCCCCATCGGAGCGTTGCGGTGCATCAGGATTTCAATGCGCTTTCGAACAAAGACCGGTCCAGAATCACGAATGCTTGCGATAAGCAGTTCGCCACTCTCGACGACTTCCAGGCGCAAGGGCTAGCCTTCTTCGAGCGCGAAGCGGCGTAATACCCGGGACGCCCGCTCGGCCGGCGAGCGGCGATTCATATTCCTCCGCTGCGATACACTCGAAAATCGGCGATTTGCTATGCGACTTATTCTGGACGCTCATCTGGATCTGGCCTGGAATGCGATGTCGTTTGACCGGGACCAGACCCTGCCCGTAGCCACGCTGCGCGAACGGGAGAAAGGGATGACCGGGCGGGGGAGGGGCAACTGCACCACCAGCCTTGTCGAAATGCGGAAGGCGGGGGTGGGCCTTTGCCTGGGGACGCTGCTTGCGCGCACGCTGCCCGCCGGGCCGCCGGATCTCAATCCCGTATCCACCGTCGCCAAGCGGACGCACGGGCCGGTGATCCTTCGCGAGGAACTCGACTACGCCAACCAGACCATTGCCTGCGCCACGGCGCAAGGGCAGATGGCCTATTACCGGATGCTCGAATTCGACGGCGAAGCGAAGATCGTGCGCACGGCTGAAGACCTGGCGATGCTCGCGGACCGCTGGAAAGCTTGGCTCGGCTGCGTGGACCGGGAAACCGGCGTGCCGCCGCCGATCGGCATCGTGATTTCCATGGAGGGGGCGGACCCCATCCGCACTCCGCGCGAAGCGGAAAAGTGGTTTGAGAACGGCCTGCGCACCGCCTGCCTGGCCCATTACGGACCTTGCGTTTACGCCATGGGAACGGGCGGCGATGGCGCGCTGGGGCCCGACGGCGTGGCGCTGGTGGAAGAGTTTGACCGCCTGGGCATCATCCTCGATCTCGTGCATACGGCCGACACCGCCGTGGAGCAGGCGCTTGACCACTACGGCCGCCCCGTATTCGTGAGCCACGGCAATTGCCGCGCTCTCGTGCCGCACGACCGCCAGATGAGCGATTCGCAGATCCGCGCCATTGCCGAGCGGGATGGCGTCGTGGGGGTGGTGCTCGATTCCTGGATGATCGTGAAGGATTACGCGCGCGGCTGCGCCCGGCGGGAAAACCCCTCGCTCGAAGACCTGGCCCGCCACATTGACCACCTCTGCCAGATTACGGGTGCTTCCCGGCACGCCGGCATCGGCAGCGATCTCGACGGAGGCTTTGGCACGGAGCAGTGTCCGCGGGATGTCGAGACCATCGCGGACCTGCAGCGGCTCGGCGGCATCCTCTCGAAGCGCGGCTACAGCGACGCCGATATCGATGGCGTTTTCCACGGGAATTTTCTGCGCTTCTTCACCGCGAACCTGCCCCATGTGCCCGTGGAGACGGTGGCCGTATGACGTGCGCGGAACGCCTTCGAAACTACCGCCAGACGCGCCGCGATGCGCGGGTGGCCGTCGCGGGGTGGCTGGCGGCGATGGCCTGGGTTCTGGGCGTGAGCTGGTGGCTGGGCATGGAGCGGCCAACCGTCCTGTGGTGGGGCGTGCCGAAGTGGTTTGTTCTGGGCGTGGGGCTCCCCTGGATCCTGACGTTTGCGTTGAATTCGTGGTTTTCCTGGGCGCTGATCGCCCAGGCCGCCGATGCCACGCCGGGGCCGGTTCACACAGAGCGGGGAGATTCGCGAAGCGATGCCTGACACTTTTTCCGCGGATGCTCTTCTTATTGAGCGAAGCGTGAGCGTTGTGCTCTCGTTCGTCCTCTACATCGCTATCACGTTTCTGCTGGCATGGCTTGCCCAGCGCAAGGCGCGCGGGCAGCGCTTTCTGGAGGAGTTTTTCGTCGCGGGCCGGGGCATCGGAGCCTGGGTTCTGGCGCTAACCTGGGTGGCGACCATGGCCAGCGGCGGCACGTTTATCGGCGCACCCGCCCTCGCCTGGCAGTATGGCTGGTCGACGCACATCTGGATCGCCGGTTTCATGGTGATCACCCTCACCGGCATGGGCATCCTCGGCAAGCGGATCGCGTTCCTTGGGGAGGCCACCGGGGCCATGACCATGCCGGATTTGATCCGGGACCGCTTTGAGAGCCGCGGGCTCGGCGCCATCCTGGCCGTGATCACCCTGCTGCTTTACGTCGCGTATCTGGTGGCGCAATACATTGCCGGAGCGCGTGTGATGGAAGTGGCGCTGGGGATGCCCTATTGGGCGGGGCTGCTGCTGGTTTCCGCCACGGTCACCATTTATACGGCCTGGGGCGGCTTCCGCGCGGTGGCCTGGACCGATGCCTTCCAGGCCATTGTGATGCTTCTTGGCATTCTTCTGGCGCTTGGCTGCGCGCTTCACAAGGCCGGGGGCTTCGCGCCGGTTTCGGCGTACCTGGCGCAACAATCGCCCGAACTGCTGGCTCCGCCCGGTCCGGATAACTTCCTGCCCTTTTCTCAGGCGCTTTCGTTTTTTGTGATTTGGCCGCTGGCGGTGCTCGGCCAGCCGGCGCTGATGAGCCGCTTTCTCGCGTCGGGAGACCAGCGCGTGATTTCGAGGGCGACGCTGATCAACTCGGCCTATGTGCTGCTGCTTTACCCCTCCATCATGACGCTGGGGATTCTAGGGCGTTATCTGGCCCCGAATATCGCAACGCCGGATCAGGCGATGCCCGCAACTATCATCGCCGCCGTCCCCACCTGGCTGGCCGGTCTGGTGCTGGCCGCGCCCTTCGCGGCGATTATGTCAACTATCAGCTCGTTCCTGCTGGTTACGGGAAGCGCCATTGTGCGCGATCTCTATCACCGCAATCTGGGCCACGCGCTGACGGACCGCAAGGCACAGATGCTGTCGCAGGGTACGACGTTTCTGATCGGCGCGGTGGCATTGGCGATTGCCTTCCGTCCGCCCGAGTATCTGCAATACATCGTGATCTTTTCGTCCACGGGATTGGCCTCCACGTTCATCGCGCCAACGATTCTTGCGGTGTTCTGGCCGCGCGCCACGCGCGCCGGGGCGTATGCGGCGCTCTTTGGCGGCTTTGGCTGCTTCCTGCTGCAATACGTTCTTTCGGGCACCCGCAGTTGGCTGGGCCTTGACCCGTTCGTCTGGAGCTTGAGCCTGAGCTTTCTTCTCGGGATCCTCGTCTCGCTTTCCACCGCTCCGCAGCGGAAGGAGTTGCGGGTGGCGTGGTTCGGCGAGGGCGAGGCTTAGCGAAGCAGGGTGCTGCAAAAACGGAAGGGGCGCGGATCCGGAGAACCGCGCCCCTCTCTCGTCGCAAGTTTCGAGGAATGTCAGACGTCTCTGCCGACCAGATTGATGGTCGTGGTCTGATTCGCGCTGATCGTGATGCTCTCTTCGTAGGTGGCTCCGGTTTCCGGGTTCTCAAAACGGATGAGGTAGCTTCCCGGAGGAACCAGCAGGCGCTGGAACACGTTGGAGAACTCGTCCACGTGGCCCACGTACTGCGCATTGAGCCAGACGCCCGTGAACTTGTTCGCGCCCTGGATCGTGCGGATCTGGCCGAACGGCGGCTGCGGCGCCGGCTTCGCGGTCATCTTGAAATTGAACTTCTTGGTCTTGCCCGCTTCCGCGGTGACCTTCGTTTCGTAATCCTCAAAGCGGGGATCCACCAACCGGATGGTGTGCTCGCCGGGGCTCACGACATACGAATTGCTGATATGAAAGTTCTCCGCGGACCCGACGTACTTGCCGTCGATAAACAATCCGGCGGTGCTGGGGTCCGCCTGCACGCGAATCTTCGCTTCATCCTGTGCCATCAACGGCAGGATGGCGCCAATCATCAGGACAAGGGCCAGGATGACGCCGAATCGTCCGAGTTTTAAGTTCATGTTCTTCACGACTGCTCCTCTTCTCTGTTGTGTTTTCATCGTCCAGGGCCAATCTCTATGGCCTGCGTGAGTCGGCCCCATAGAGGCCCGCCGGAGGCTGGACGTCCGATGTTTCTAAATCAAACAATCAAGATTGCAATGAAATGCGGATCAAAGAATCGGATGTCCAGAAACAGCGCAGGGATTCCTCCCAACCAATTCCACCATTAACTATTGTACTCAAATGGAAGGGGTTTTGTGTTTTGCGGCGAGATGGTCATCCATGTCCCGCCATTGGAAGTTCCAGATCGCGCGGATGTTTCGGTTCCCACCGCGCACCGCTAATCGCCCACACGAACGAGAATTCGCCCGCGAATCTCGCCCCGAAGGATGCGGTCCGCGTAATCGTGTATCTGGTTGAGATTGATCTCCGTGGTGTTGCGGTCCAGCGCTTCCGTGGAGATCAGGCTCGCGAGGCGCGGCCAGATCCGTTCCCGCGCGGCGAGGGGCTGGTTCACCGAACTGATTCCGGCCAAAGTCACTCCGCGAAGGATGAAGGGAAATACGGTGGTGTTGAGGGTGACGCCCCCCGCATTCCCGCAGGCCGCCACACATCCATAGAGCTTCGTCTGCGCCAGCGCCCGCACCAGGGTGCTTCCGCCGACGGTATCCACCACTCCGGCCCAGCGGGCGGATTCGAGGGGCTTGCCGGGCTCGGAGAGCGTCTCCCTGGGCAGCGTTTCGGCCGCGCCGTATGCGAGCAGTTGCCGGGCCGCATCCGGCTTTCCGCTCACCGCCACCACGCGGAAGCCGAGCTTCGCCAGCAGCATCACCGCAATGGAGCCCACGCCGCCGGAAGCGCCCGTCACCAGCACGTCGCCCTTATCGGGCGTTACGTCATGCCGCTCCAGAGCCTCCACGCAGAGCATCGCGGTGAAGCCGGCCGTACCCAGTGACATCGCCCGCCGCGCGTCCAGGCCGGCGGGGATCCGAACGATCCATTCCGGCTTCAGACGCGCAAAGCCGGCGTATCCGCCCCATTCCTCTTCGCCGATCCCGCAACCGGTGACGAGTACGGCATCGCCGGGACGGAAACGGGGATCGGCCGATTCCTCCACCACGCCCGCGAGATCGATGCCGGGCACGATTGGGAAGCGCCGGACGATCTTCCCGCGATCCGTCACCGCCAGGCTGTCCTTATAATTCATGCTCGAGTAGCGCACGCGCACCAGCACCGGGTAATCGGGCAGCGCCGAAAGCGGCAGCATGCGGATGCCGGACTCGAACTCGCCGCTCGTGCGGTCCAGTACCAGGGCTCGAAATTGGTCGGACATGAAACGTAACCTCCCCTTGAGGATAGCGAAGCCCCCCTTCGCATTCAGTAATCCGCTTCTCCTCCGGCCCAATTTCAAGCGGACATGTCGAAAGCGCGCTCTTCCGCGCGGTTAATGAAGGAGAGCGGCATCGGCCGCGAAAGGAACTGGGTATGCAAACGATCAAACCTTTTCTCTGGTTCAACTCACAGGCCGAAGCGGCGGCGGAATTTTACGTCTCGGTCTTCCCCAATTCACGCATTGTCACCGTTAACCGGTGCGGAGAGGCCGGCCCAGGGCCGGTTGGCAGCGTTCTGCTGGTGGAATTTGAACTGGACGGCCAGCGGTTCTTCGGCCTGAACGGAGGACCCCAGTTCTCCTTTACGGAAGCCGTTTCGTTCACCGTCGAATGCGATACACAGGAAGACGTGGATCGCTATTGGGAGCGGTTGAGCGCGGGCGGCAAGGAAATTGAATGCGGGTGGCTGAAAGACCAATTTGGACTGTTCTGGCAGATCACTCCCCGAATTATGGGGCAATTGCTGGGCGGTTCCGACGCGGCGGGCCGTAACCGGGCGATGCAGGCCATGATGGGAATGCGCAAGTTGGACATCGCAGCTTTGCAAAAGGCCTACGACGGCCGCTAATGCAGCGCGCTCCAGGCACCAGGGAACGTTTGTAAACGCATTCCGCCCTGGAGGAAACCGTTTGCCGCCGGCATCGGTAAACGCTTGGATCCCGCGCTTCCGGAACAAACTCCGGAAGCGCGGGATGCGTTCTCAGCGCGCCCACTGCGTACGCGATTCGGGCGAGGATGGGCCTAGTAGGTTACGGTTCGCTTGCTCTGCCAGAGCGCCCAGCCGACGAGCGCGGCGCAGATGGCAACGACAACAATCCGGCCGAGATCCCAGCCCACGTAGGCGAGGGGAACCGCCAGAGGGAAGGTGTTCTCCGCCGCGGCCCGGTTCACCGTTGAGACAATCGCCGGATCGTAGGAGAGCATGAGAGGCACGGCGAGCACCGCCACCATGTTCATCACCTTCAGCAGGGGATTGATCGCCGGGCCGGCCGTATCTTTCAGCGGGTCGCCCACGGTGTCACCCGTGACGCTGGCCTTGTGCTTTTCGCTGCCCTTGCCGGTGTTGGCTTCGAGGTCGCGCGGTTCGTCCTCCACCATCTTTTTCGCGTTGTCCCACGCGCCGCCGGCATTGCACATGAACGAAGCCAGCAATTGCCCGGCCACGATAGCGCCGCCCAGGAATCCGGCGAGTCCGACGGGGCCCAGGAAATAGCCCACCAGCACCGGAGAGACGACCCCTAGCACCGCGGGACCCACCAGTTCCTTCTGTGCCTCCCCGGTGCAGATGTCGACGACCTTGGCATAGTCGGGCTTCTTCGTTCCGGCCCAGATCGCCTTGTCGCGGAACTGGATGCGGCACTCGTTCACAATCAGATACGCCGCGCGGCCCACGGCGCGAATCAGCATGGAACTGAACATGAAGGGTATCGAGCCGCCGATCAGCATGCCGATCAGCAGGTTCGGGTTTGCGATGGTAAGCAGAGCGGCCACGCGTTCGTAGACCGCGAGTGGCAGGGCCTGATCTTCTCCCCCGCCGCCGGACCCAATCACCGTAACAAACGAGGCGTAGAGCGAAACAGCCGCGATCACCGCACTGCCGATTGCCACCCCTTTTGTGACGGCCTTGGTGGTATTGCCCACCGCGTCGAGATCGGCCAGG
Source organism: Bryobacterales bacterium (assembly GCA_039812845.1). Lineage (GTDB taxonomy): Bacteria > Acidobacteriota > Terriglobia > Bryobacterales > Bryobacteraceae > JACTMJ01. The sequence continues at coordinate 26,475 of JBDIBK010000028.1, read as the reverse complement.
GTCTGGCGCGCTTCCTTCATCCTGGCCGGGCTCGCAAAGTCCTTCTCTTCAAAGCCCATTTCCGCGATGCCGTTGGCGTTGTCCGCGATCGGCCCGAAGACGTCCATCGAAACCGTGTTGCCCGTAAGGGTAAGCATTCCGATGCCGCACATGGCCACGCCATAGGCGATGAAGATCGGGTTCACCTCCTGCATCGTCGTGGAATAAACCAGCACGGAGCCGAAAATGGCGGCGCAAAGAGCGACGGCGGTCCAGGTAGCGGATTCGTAGCCCACGGCAAAACCCTCAATGATCGTCGTGCCGTGGCCGGTGTCGCAGTTCCGCTTGATGCCGTGGACGGGCGCGAATTCCGTTCCAGTGAAATACTCCGTGATGCGGTTGAGAGCGATGCAGAGCAGAATTCCGATGAAGCAGGTTATCGCCGGCCGCATATCGAGGCCGTCAATTCCAAAGTTGGCCCACGCGGGCAGCGAGTGGACGGTTGAGAGCACGTAGGCGCTGGCGTTGGTGGTGTCGAAGCGCAGGTAGAAGAAGCCGAGGCCGATAAACCCGATCACACTGAGGATCGATCCGATGAGGAACCCCTTGTTGATCTGCTTCATGGCCTCCGCCACGTCGCCCTTGTCTCCCGCGCGAACGGTGTACGTGCTGATGATGGAGCCGATCACGCCGATCGCCCGCACCAGAATCGGGAAGATGACGCCCTTGTGGCCGAAACTCGCCCAGCCCAGAATCATGGCGGCCACGATGGTGACTTCGTAGCTTTCGAAAATGTCCGCGGCCATGCCGGCGCAATCGCCCACGTTATCGCCCACGTTATCGGCGATGGTCGCGGCGTTGCGCGGGTCGTCCTCGGGAATGTCCTTTTCCACCTTGCCCACCAGATCCGCGCCGACGTCGGCCGCCTTCGTGTAAATGCCGCCGCCGACCCGCATGAAGAGGGCCAGCAGCGTTCCGCCGAAGCCAAAGCCCAGCAGCGCTTCATACGCGTGCTCCCCATAGGCCATAAAAATCAGGGTTCCGCCCATCAGGCCAAGGCCGTCCGTCAGCATGCCGGTGATGGTGCCGGAACGGTAGCCCAGCATCAGAGCTTTGCCAAAACCCACGTTGGCGGCCGCCGCGGCCACGCGAAGATTTCCGGTGGTGGCCATCCGCATCCCCACCACACCCACAAGTCCGCTGAAAATCGCCCCCATCAGAAACGCCCAGGAGCGCCCGAACGCGTAGTGGATTGCATTGTGTCCGCCCGCGGCGTATTTGCTGTAAAACAGCACCGCAACCAGGGCCAGAATCATGAAAGCGACCACTTTCAACTGACGGCGCAAGTAGGCATCGGCACCCTCGCGAACCGCCGCGGCGATCGCCTGCATCTTCGGGGTGCCCTTGTCCGCGTGCAGCACCTGACGGACGAGCATTCCCGCATAAAGCAGAGCAAGGAATGCGATTCCCAGGGCGAACCACAGCGCCGCCCGTTCGCCCGCCGTAAAGACCGGGTCGTTCATGAACGAAAAATAATGGAAGGCCGGCGCATTGCTCCCAGCGGCTTCCGTCGCGGCAGGGATCTGGCCGGGAGCCTCTCCCGCAACCTGCGCGTAAAGCAAAAGGCTTCCAAACAAGGCGAACAAGCCGATCAGCGTCCAGCTAATCCGGCGAAGCGACGAATTCGTGCGCATTTGAACTCCTCTTTCTGGCGCTTTCGAGAAACTCGTGCGGATTCCCCCTGACTTGCGAAACCCGTCCGGAGGGCAATTCGCGGTACTGATTGTATAGCGTTTTGTCCAGATTGAATATGGCAAACTAGCGCGCCTGTTTCTCTCGTTAGATGAATGAATCGGATGGGAATGAAGGGGGGGCGTGCCTGCCAGTCCGCTGCGCCCCGTCAGACAGTCATAGCAGAGGCTGCGGCGGTCCAGCGGACTTTCCTCGGCCGCAATTTTCGTCATTGCGAATCAGGCCATTTCAGTCTACGATGAGGACACAGTACTGGGTGGGGAAGCGTTTCGCCATGCTGCCGAAACTCCGACGAACGCGCGTAACCCTTTTCGCCGTCTGCTGTATCGTCTTCCTGCTGAGCGGGTGCGGTGCCGCGCGCCCCGGCCGTTTTGAGGCCTTCGCCGTCGCTGGAACCACTTACACCAAAGCCCGGGGAGAGTTCCTCCGCCAGTCCCTTGAGCTTTACGTTGACCGGGATTCGCTCGAACTTCGCAAGCAGCACGCCGCGACAAACCTGAGCGTGGCGGACCGCCAGCAGCTTCTGGATGCGCAGGACAAGATCGTTCTCGAACGAGTGAAGATCGTTGACGATCTGGAGCGCCATGGCGATGTGCTGCGGCTGTATTTCGCCGCGCTCTCGCAACTCTCTTCTTCGAAAGGAGTTGCGGGCGCGGAAAGCGCGGCCAGCGGCTTGGCCGCCGAGATTGGCAAGCTCTCGGAAAGCCTGGGCGCAAGCTCCATCGGAGGAGTGCCCATCGGGACAGTCCTGAGCCGGGCTTCGGGATTTGCCATTGGCGCATTTCGCAACCGGGCGCTTGCTCGCCACCTGGAAGCGAACGCCGCCACGATTAACCGGGAACTGTGGCTTGAAGAAGAAGCGCTTCGCCTGATCACCGAAGAAATGATCGCGGATCAGACTGTCCTCCGGAATGAGGCGCGCCGCACCATGGTCACCGTGCCCTACCGGGCGGACACTCCGCTTCCCGCGGACTGGGAGAAAGCGCGCCGCGTGCAGCTTCTGGCGGAAGCCGGGATCGCCAGGGCGAAAGCCGCCCAGGATGCGGCGCGTGAGTTGCGCCTCGCCTACGAAGCGTTGTGCAAAGGCGCGAACGAAAACGCGGGCGTCACCGATCTCCAATCGGCGGTCAGCCGCCTTGTCCGCTTTGTGGGCGACTTTGCCGCCGCGCAGACGCAGAACCCGTAAGCAAAGGAGCCGCATCCGATGGCCACCCTCACCCCCGCCACACCCGGAAGCCTCCCCCCGCACAAACTGCGCGATGCGATGAAGCGCAGTCTGAAAGAGACGCTCGAACGCATGGACAGCGACGAATATGTTTTCGCGCTGGATGCGCTCCCGGAGGCCGATCGCAATGCCGCGCTCATCACCCGCGGAGAACTCTTTCGCACCTGGCGGCAGCTATCCAACCTGGAACTGGCGAGCATCCGCGACGAGCTGGTGCGGAATGAAGCGGAGCTCCGCAAGGCTACCGATCAACTGAACGCGGCAATCCAGAATCTCGCCAAAGTCGAAAAAGTCCTCAAGGCCGCAACCGCCTTTCTGGCGGCCGCCTCGAAGGCAATCCCGTTCCTCTAACAAGCAAGCCCCGGAAGTTCAGGCCATCGCCGGGTCGCTGATGCCGTGCTCTCCGTTCTCCGCGCGGCCGGCGTAACGGCGCTCATATCCGCTAATCCCCTCCACGGATACCGCGAGATCGTACCAGCGCTGGCTTCGCGAGAGGTTGAAGACGGCTGTGCGTTCCGTGCCCGCCATCACGGTCATCGCCACCGGATCCCGGCCATAGCTCCGGTCCGCAATCTGGATGGTGAAATCGCGTTCGCGTTCGCCGTTCGTCACGCGAATCTCGACACCGGAAGCGGAGTCCGTGCAGGCCACGGTAACCGCCGGATCGCTCTCCGACCCCGCCAGACGCCGGAAGAACCCGTTCGGTCCGCAGACGTGCAAGTCATAGCGGTGCTCTGGAAACCCGCTGAGTTCCCACTGGTCGTCGAGCGTCTCACCCGCTTTCACGGCATAGGCACGGGTCCTCAGTTCCGTGCCGCCGCGATACGTGCCTGGCGTATACACGTGGAATCCACAGCCGGCCGATCTCGGGCCGAACCGCTTCGTGCCGGCCGCCATCCGCAAGCGCAGGGCGCCGCCCTTTACCTCACCCTCCGCCGATAGCTCATAGGGGAGGGCAAGCGATGGCCGCACACCCGGCTCCTGCCGCGGCATGGTGGCGTCTTTCCATCCGGATGGCATCGGGCGAAACTGGGCCTGGTGAATTCCGCCCAGGAACTCGTCGCGTTCGGGGTAGGGCAGCTTCGCTTCCGCGCTGTTACGAAAGGGGCGAAACGCCGCGCTCATATCGCCACAGACGGCGCGTCTCCAGGGGCTGATGTTCGGTTCCTTTACCTTGCAGACGCGCTCCAGAAGCTGCACGACGCTGGTGTGGTCAAACACCTGGGAGCAGACATAGCCGCCCCGGCTCCAGGGCGAGGCCACCACCATCGGCACGCGGAACCCGAGGCCGATCGGGCCGCCGCGTGCGTCGTCGCGGTCGCTGCGCATCTTGTCTTTCTCCAGGGGCCAGTACTCGGCGCGCGCATCGATTCCGGCCGAGACCCGTCCCGTTTCCGGGCGGCTGGGGTCAGGGGAAACGAAGGGCGGGACATGGTCAAAGTAGCCGTCGTTCTCATCGTAGGTGAGGATGAAAATCGTCTTCTTCCAGACCTCCGGATTCTGCGTCAGGATGTTGATGGATTCCGCCAGATACCATGCGCCGTACCAGGGCGCGGACGGGTGATCGGAGAATTGTTTCGGCGCCACGAGCCAGCTAACCTTGGGCAGTTTCCCGGACTGCACGTCCTTGCGGAACTGGAACAACAAGTCGCCCGCCGGGGCCTTCATCTCGCGCTCTTCCCCGCCGTCGCGATAGTGGATGCTTTCGAGCGTCCGGTAGTTGGCGTCGCCGCGGTTGGTGGTGAATGCCTTCGAGTGCAGGGCGCGCTCACGGGCGGAGAGCTTCGCTTCAGCTTCCGGGCTCCACTTGGCGCGCTCCTCGCGCACCCGCTTCAGGAGCGCCTCCAGCCGCTGCAACTGCTTCCGCGATTCCGAAGGCTCCTTGCCGTTGGGATTCTTCCGCAACTCCGCGATCTCGCCAGGGAGCCTCCGCTCCGCTTCCCGCATCCAACTTTGATACGTGGGGTGAAAACCGACGTGGAACTGATCAAACCATTCGATGGGGTTGTCGGTATAGTTGGCGAGCCACCCTTCTTCTTCGTCGTCGAGCCCGGTGTCCAGGCTCAACTCGTTCTGGTAGATCTTCCAGGAGACGCCGGCTTCTTCGAGGCGCTCCGGAAAGGTGGTCCAGTTCGCCGTCCGCGTATAGGTGACTTCCGAATTGCGGACGTTCGCCTGTCCCGCCGCGTCCTGGATCTTGCCGGTCCAGAGATAGAGGCGGTTGGGCGTCGTTCCCGTTAGCGAAGAGCAGAAGTTTTGATCGCAGATCGTGAAAGCGTCCGCGAGCGCATAGTAGAAGGGCAGATCCTCGCGATTGTAGAAGCCCATGGTGAGGGGCATGCCGGCGCATTCCTTGCGGGAAGAGGGTTTCGCCACCAGCCACTGGTCATGGTTCCCGTTGGCGCGCGCGTCGGTTTGGTCGTCCCAGCCGTGCGGCAGCGAACCCAGCCAGGTGATCCTGGTCCCGCGCAGATCCAGCCGGAAGGGAAGGGCGCTCAGCCCCTTTCCATCGCTCTGCTTCCACACCGGATTGCCGTCCGGCAGGGTCACCGCCCGCGGATCGTTGTATCCGCGCACGCCGCGCAGCATTCCGTACAGGTGATCGAAGCTGCGGTTTTCCTGCATGAGGATCACGACATGCTCCGCATCTTCGAACGTGGAGCCCGGCTCCGGGTCAATCGCCGCGGCGCGCTGGATGGATGCCAGAAGCAGCGCGGTCAATTCCGCCGACTGGCGCAGAAAGTCTCTCCGTGTGGACATAACGGACATTATCCCCCCGCGGCAAGCCACCGCATGGGAAAAACCGCCTCTTCGCCTCGTTCTTCCGCTTGCGCCCGCGAGGCGAAACCTGAGATTCTGCCAGCAATGCGGCGAAAGCAAATTGAGATGAGGGAATCGATCATCCGGCAGATGACGATTCTGGCCAGGGAGACGGGGGCGGTGAATCTCGCGCAGGGCTTCTCCGACGAGGATGCGGCCCCGGAGATCAAGGCGCTGGCGATGGAAGCGATCCGCGGGGAGTGCCACCAGTACACCGATGTGCGGGGAGCGCCCTACCTGCGGCAGGCACTGGCGGAGAAGCTGCGGACGCACAACCGGATTGAGGCGGACCCGGACAAGCACATTGTCGTCACCTGCGGCGCCACCGAAGGGATGATGATCGCCTTCGAGACCCTGCTCGAAGCGGGCGACACCGTGCTCACCTTTGCGCCGATGTATGAGAACTACGTGCTGCAGAGCGTCGCGACCCGCATCCACGTGAAATCCATTGAACTGGATGAGCGCGAAGAGGCCGGCGGGCAGCCCTTCACCTTCACGCGGGAGACGCTTGAAGCCGCGTACGTCGAAGGGACGCAGGCCATTCTTTTCTCGAATCCCTGGAACCCGATCGGCAAGGTGTTTACGCGGGAAGAATTGCAGACGATCGTCGACTTCGCCGTGACGCACGACTTGTTCATTTTCGCGGATGAGACGTATGAGTATTTGCTGGGTCCGGGGCAGGAGCACGTGAGCGTGGGCAGCCTGCCCGGCGCGCGGGGCCGGACGGTGACGATCATTTCCATGGGGAAGACGTATTCGATCACGGGCTGGCGCGTGGCCTATCTGGTGGCTCCGGAGGAGTTCGCGGCCAAGCTGAACGTGATGCACGACTTCCACACCGTCACCGCGCCGCATCCCTTCCAGATCGCCGCCGCGAACGCGACGCGCCTTCCGGATTCGTTCTACCAGCGGATGCGGGAGGAGTATTGGGCGCGGAAGGAGATTCTATGCGCGGCGCTGCGGCAGGCGGGCTTCACCTGGTATGAGCCCGGTGGAGCCTACTTCCTGTGGTGCCGCTATGACCGGTTGAGCGATCTCGAAGACGTCGCGTTCGGGAAGAAGCTGCTGCTCGAAGGCGGCGTGGCGGGAGTACCCGGTTCGGTGTTCTACGAACAGGGGCGTCCTCGTTACGCGATTCGCTTTACCTTTTCCAAGTCGCGAAAAACGCTCGAAGCGGCGGCCGAGCGCCTGCGGAATTTGAACTGGCTCGCCGGTTAACGTCCTGCCGGGCCTTCGCGGGTGCGGCCGTTGGGGCGCATCGTTCCAATTGCGCCCCTGCGTGCTATCCCGGCCCGGCTTCGCTCTCGCCCTTGACCAGTTCCAGGAAGGCGCGGGCGGCGTGGCTGAGGGCGCGCCGGGCGGGCGAGATCAACAGCACCTTCCGTTCGATATCCAGTTCCTTCACCCGGACTTCATGCAGGTTGCCCTGCCGGATTTCGGGTTCCACGCACATTTTGGGCAGAAAGGCGACGCCCTCGTTCATCTGAACGAGCTTGCGGATAGTCTCCACCGTGGGCATTTCCACGTCCATGTTCAGCGTGATCTTATGCTCGCGAAAGCCGCGCAGCACCGCTTCGCGGTACGGCGAGAGCACGTTGTGCGCGATGAAGGTTTCCATGCCGAGTTCAGCGATGCTGACGCTCTTGCGCTTCGCCAGCCGGTGGCGGGGCGAGACGACGAAGGCCAGGCGGTCAGTATAAATCACCGACGTGCGGAGCCGGTCGTCCTGCGGGTCGTAGCTGATTACGCCCAGTTCCAGATCGCCGTCGATCAACTGTGCGGGGATCTTGCTTGAGAGGCAGCGGCGCACCTGCACTTTGATCTTGGGGTACGTGCGGCGGTAGCTCTCGATGTGCCGCAGCAGGTAGAGCGCCGTGCTCTCATTGGCGCCAATCGAAAGCCGGCCGGCGGCGTTATCGCGGAGTTCGGTGAGGGCATTCTCCAGATCGAGCTGAAGGTTGCCGAAGCGGCGGGAGTATTCAAGGACGATGCGCCCGGCGTCAGTCAGCAGCAGGTCCTTTCCCGAGCGGTCAATCAAGCGTTCCCCGAGTTCGTCCTCCAGCCGCTGTAAGGCGAGGGAAACGGCCGGCTGGGTCCGGCCCAGGCGTTCGGCGGCGCGCGAGAAGCTCTTCTCCGTGGCGATTGTAAGGAAGACCTTAAGCAGGTAGAGTTCCATCGCGTTCCCTTCGCGCAAACCGTTCGAGGACCCCGCGGAGCAGAGGCGACGGTGCGCTATAAGACCAATTTATACGATTGAGGAAGTTTATGATAGAGCTTAAAAGAATAAATTTGCCAAATCAACCTTCGAGTGTTGATAATGAGTGCATATCCCGGCGGAGGAACTGGCCGCGGGGAGCATGTTTGGAAGCGCGAACGGATACGCACACCATGAATCCTCACGTATTCATCTTTGACACGACACTGCGAGACGGCGAGCAATCTCCTGGATGCAGCATGACGGTTCCGGAAAAAGTCCGGATGGCACGGAAGCTGGTGGAGCTTGGCGCGGATATCATCGAAGCCGGGTTCCCCATCGCGTCCGAGGGCGACTACGAATCGGTGCTGGCCGTTTCCCGAGAGTTTCCGGAGGCGCGGGTGGCCGCATTGGCCAGGGCCGTGCCGAAGGACATTGAGCGTGCCGCTCGCGCTCTCGAACCCGCGAAGAAGCCGCGGATTCACACGTTTATCGCAACCAGCGATATTCACCTGAAGCATAAACTGCGCAAGACCCGGGAGCAGGTGCTGGAAGATGCCGTGAATGCGGTTAAGCTGGCCCGGCGGTACACCGACGATGTGGAGTTCTCCGCCGAGGACGCCACGCGGACGGGCGCGGAATTCCTGGAGCAAATCTCGCTCGCGGTGGTGGAGGCGGGCGCCACCACGGTGAATCTTCCCGACACGGTAGGCTACACCATTCCGCGGGAATACGCGGAAATCATCGGCCGGGTGGCGCGGCTGCTCGATGGAAAGGCCATCGTAAGCGTGCATTGCCACAACGATCTTGGGCTGGCGGTGGCGAACTCCATCGCCGCTGTCGAGGCCGGCGCACGGCAGATCGAGTGCACCATCAACGGGATCGGCGAGCGGGCGGGCAATGCCGCGCTCGAAGAAGTCGTGATGATTCTTAAGGTGCGCAGCGAGATCATGCCTTACCGGACGGCCATTAACGCGGAGCATCTTTACCCGGCCAGCCAGTTGCTGACCGAGTTCATCACCTTCGGCCCGCAGCCGAACAAGGCGATCGTCGGCAGCAACGCGTTCGCGCACGAGGCCGGAATCCATCAGGACGGCTATCTGAAGGAGCGCACGACCTACGAGATTATGGACCCGCGAAGCGTGGGCGTTCCCGATAGTAAACTGGTACTTGGCAAGCACAGCGGGCGTCACGCCTTGGCCGACCGCGCCAAATCGTTCGGATATGAACTCTCGGGCGAGCAGCTCGATCTGCTCTACGAAAAGTTTATCTCCCAGGCCGACAACAAGAAGGGCTTTACGAACGAGGAGATCCGCGCGCTGGTGGAACGGCAACTGCGGCAACCGGCGAGCGTCGCGAATTAGCCGCCGGGAATCGGCACTGTGGCCGTCGCTCCAGGCTGGGCGGTGCAAAGGGCCGGGTGTGCCCGCTGGGCCGCCGCGCTTCGGCCGAAGTTTCCGCGCATTGAGCGTCATTCAGGATTACGGAAAGTACAACCGATGAAGATGAACGTGCTGGTTCTGCCCGGAGACGGGATTGGAACCGAAGTTACCCAGGAAGCCGTGCGCGTCCTCAACCATGTGGCGGCCAAATTCGGGCACCAGATTCAGTTAACCGAAGGGCTCCTGGGCGGCGTGGCTATCCACAAGACCGGCGTGCCCTTTCCGGAGGAAACCGAGAAGCTGGCGCACGCCTGCGATGCCACGCTGCTCGGCGCGGTGGGGCTGCCGGAGTTTGACGATGCGCCGCCGCAGCAGCGTCCGGAGAAGGGCTTGCTCGGCATCCGCAAGGCGCTGGGCGTTTACGCGAACCTTCGGCCCGTGCGGAGTTTCCGCTCGCTGCTCGATTCCTCTCCGCTCAAGAACGAGCGCGTGGATGGCGTGGACATGATTATCGTGCGCGAGCTGAACGGGGGCCTCTATTACGGGCTGCCGCGGGGCATTGAGGGGGAAGGGGCCGAGGAACGCGGCACCAACACCATGACCTATACCCGCGCCGAGATTCAGCGGATCGCCCGGATGGCCTTCGGGCTGGCGAAGAATCGCCGGGGGAAGGTCACCAGCGTCGACAAGTCCAACGTGCTTGAAACCTCGCAGCTCTGGCGCAAAGTGGTGAACGAGGTTGCCGCGGAATATCCTGGCGTGAAGTGCGAACACCTCCTCGTCGACAACGCGGCGATGCAGCTGATCCTGAACCCGAAGCAGTTCGACGTGATGCTCACGGAGAACATGTTCGGCGACATCCTGAGCGACGAGGGAAGCGTGCTTTCCGGTTCGATCGGCATGCTTCCTTCGGCCTCCATCGGAGCGCAGCGCCCGAGCGGAGCCTGGGTGGGGCTTTACGAGCCGGTTCATGGTTCCGCGCCCGATATTGCCGGGCAGAACAAGGCGAACCCGCTCGGAGCGATCGGTTCGGTGGCGGCGATGCTCGAATACAGCTTCCAACTGCTGGACGAAGCGGCCGCCGTGAACCGCGCGATCGACGCGGTGCTCGAAAGCGGCAACGTGACGGCCGATTTGCGGCCCAAGGGCACCCCCGCTGGCACGGAGCAGGTGGGCAAAGCGGTTTGCGACGCCATCTAGGCGGGCATGCGCCAGGGATACTTCGGAAGGAATTGAGACAGATGGGCACTCCTCGCACAATCATTCAGAAGGTCTGGGATAACCACGTCGTGGCCCAGAACGAAGGCGCACCGGCGCTGATTTATATTGACCTGCACCTGGTCCACGAAGTCACGTCGCCGCAAGCCTTCGCGGGATTGCGCGAACGGGGCCTCAAAGTGCGCCAGCCATCCCGGACGGTGGCGACGACGGACCACAGCGTCCCCACCACGGACCGGAGCCTGCCCATTCTCGATGTCATCGCGAAGACCCAGGTGGAGAAGCTCGAATCGAATTGCAAGGAGTTCGGAATCCCCTGCTTCGGCTTCCATTCCGAGCATCAGGGAATCGTCCACGTCATCGGGCCGGAATTGGGGTTCACCCAGCCGGGCATGACGGTGGTATGCGGCGATTCCCACACCGCCACGCACGGCGCGTTCGGAGCGCTCGCCTTTGGCATCGGCACCAGCCAGGTGGAGCACGTGCTGGCCACGCAATGCCTGCTGCAGGTGCCGTCGAAGAGCTTTGAGGTGCGCGTCGATGGGAAGCTCAAGCCGGGCGTGACGGCGAAGGATATCGTTCTCGCCCTCATCGCGCGCATCGGGATTGGCGGCGGCACCGGCTGCGTCTTTGAGTACCGGGGGACGGCGATTTCCGCCCTCAGCATGGAAGAGCGGATGACCATCTGCAACATGTCGATTGAAGGAGGCGCGCGCGCGGGGCTGATTGCTCCGGACGAGACGACGTACGAGTACATTAAGGACCGTCCCTTCGCGCCAAAGGGCGCGGATTGGGATGCCGCGCTCGCCCGCTGGCGCGAACTCCCCACCGATGAGGGCGCGGTTTACGACCAGTCCATTTTTATTGACGCCGATGCCCTGGAGCCGATGATCACTTTCGGCACCAACCCTGGCATGGGCATCCCGATCACGCAGCCCGTTCCGACGCCAAACGCGATCGAAGATCCCATTGAGCGTGAATCCATTCAAAAGGCGCTCGACTACATGGGCATCCACAGCGGCAAACCGCTGCTGGGGCATCCCGTGGACGTCGTGTTCATTGGAAGCTGCACAAACTCCCGGATCTCGGATCTTCGTCAGGCGGCTGCGCTGCTGAAGGGCCGCAAGGTGAACCCCTCCGTCCGCACGATGGTGGTGCCAGGCTCGCAGGAGGTGAAGCGGCAGGCCGAAGCCGAGGGGCTCGACGCCGTGTTCCGGGCGGCCGGCGCCGAGTGGCGAGAGGCCGGGTGCAGCATGTGCATCGCCATGAACGGAGACCAGCTTGCTCCCGGGCAGTACTGTGTTTCCACCAGCAACCGAAATTTCGAAGGCCGGCAAGGCAAGGGCGGACGCACCTTCCTGGCCAGCCCCCTGACCGCCGCCGCATCCGCCATGGCCGGCGTCGTTACCGATGTGAGGACCATTCTATGACGCCCTTTACCCGACTTGTCAGCCGCCTGGTGCCGCTCCCTATCGACAACATCGATACGGACCAGATTATCCCCGCGCGCTTCCTGAAGACCATCTCCAAGGAAGGCCTCGATAAAAACCTCTTCTGCGACTGGCGCTACAACGAGGACGGCACGGACAGAGCGGATTTCATCCTCAACCAGCCCGAAGCGAAGGGAGCGCAAATTCTGCTCGCGGGCGACAACTTCGGGTGCGGCTCGTCGCGGGAGCACGCGCCTTGGGCGCTCACGCAGTTTGGTTTCCGCGCGGTGCTGAGCACGTCCTTCGCGGACATTTTTCGCGGAAATGCTTTGAAAAATTCCCTGCTTCCCGTCGTAATTCCGCACGATATTCAGAAGGAATTGTTTGCCATTCGGGAAACGAACCCGGATTATTCCGTAGAGATTGACCTCGCGAGCCAGACTCTCTTGCTGGCCGACGGGCGGAAAGTGGAGTTTCCCGTGGATCCGTTCGCCAAGCACTGCCTGCTCAACGGCGTTGACGAACTCGGCTATCTCCTGCAGCACGCGGACCAGATCTCCGCCTATGAGGCCCGCCAGCCGTGGGCTCTCAATACCACTCAGGCACTCGCCGGGTAGCCGCCGCCGAGATTTTCCGCACAGAGTCCGCCGGAAACACCCACCGGCGGACTTTTTTGTTCCGAAAGGGCACAATGCTGCTCATGCACGGCAGTTTCAAAACATATTCGGGAATTTTGATCTTAAATCGAATTGAGTTTTCTATATAAATCCATTAATCCGCAGCGAATGCGATTCTCGGAGTTGAATTTCCGGTTCAGTACTGGTACAATTGAGTTGTCGATGGGCGATCACTCACGCCGAGTCCTTTGGCGTACGCAGTAGCGTCCTGGCTCAATCGGTCGCTTGGCCGCCCCTCGTTTCCGTTAACCGTCCGGTACAAGCTCCTCCGGGAAACATCCTGGCGGAGCAATCGCTCTTAACCCCGTGGGCGCTTCCGCCGATCTATTTCCCGAACCGGCGACGGCTCCCGTTTTCGGGCATCATACCCGCTGGAATTCAGGAAGTAAGGTGAAAGAAATTATGATGCAGCGCGCAATGCAATATGAACACGCAAGGCAGATCATCGACGATCTGATCGACTACAACTTCAGCACTCTGACGGCGGAAGGTTCCGGAAAACTGGATCGCATTTGGTCATACCTCCGTTCCCGCGAGGTATCGGAGATCATTCGAACGAACGGCTATCATGGACAACCATCCTGCTCTCGGAGCACCGATTTTTACGCCGGCAACGGCTTCGACTAATTCCCTCGTCTTCAGATTCCAGTCAAAACGCCCCGGCCTGCGAAACCGGGGCGTTCTTTTTGATTCTCTCCCTCAGAAGTCTTGTTTCACTTGGAGCTGTATTTTTGGCACAAGCCGCGCAATTCCGCCAGCAGGCGCGGCATTGCCGTGGCGGTCGGCTCGGGCGCTTCATACTCAAGCGCCAGGTAACCCTTGTAGCCGCTTCGGGCGAACATCGCGGTCAACTGGTCCCAATCGGCTTTCACCTCTTCCTTTGGCTTCGCCCCCGCGATCATCGTCTTGTACTGAGAGGCGACGGCGTAGGGCAGACACATCTCAATCTGGGGGATCGCGTTCTCGCTGAAGTTGCCGGTGTCGAGGTTGATTCCCACATAGTCGGAATTGACCCGGTTGACGACATCGATGATCTTCGTGGCGTGGTCCGTGATGCCGCCGTGATTTTCGAGGCCGAGAATCACGCCGCGCTTGCCCGCATAGTCCGAGGCCCGGATGAGCGAATCGACGCACCAGTTGATCGCGTCCGCCTCCGTGTAGCCTTTGGGCGCATGGCCACCGAAAACCCGGATGTGGCCGGCACCGAGCTGAGAGGCGACGTCGATCCAGCCCATCAGTTCACGCACCTGGTCCCGGCGCTTCGCGGCATCGGCGTTGCAGAAATCGGTGCGCACGGAGATGCTGTAGATCTCGACGCCGTTGATGTAGGCCATCCGGCGCAGCGGCATCAGGAAACTCTCGCTGGTGTTGGGGAACCAGTAGACCGTGAGGTCCAGTCCGTCGATGTTGTTGTCGACGGCAATCTTCACGAGGTCGGTGTAGCTGAGCGTCTTGTCGGCGAGTTCCTTGCGATAGGAATATGCGCAAATGGCGGGCTTCAGGCGGGCCTTCGGGCCAAACATATCCTGGCTTCGCGTGTTGGCGAAAGCGGCGGGCACGGCTGCCAGCGCGGGCAGGCAGGCCAAAATCTGGCGGCGATTCATGTCTTTTCCTCCGGTGAAAGGGTTCTCGCCTATTGTATGCGCCCGGCCGGGAAACTGGCGGAACCGGGCGCCGGGCCGAGGCCGCGCCTCGCGGATCGCCGGCATAGCGAGGGCATGGAAAGGGCCCTCCGCTGTTTGATGGCGCTAGAATAGAGGCATGTCTGCACTGGTGACTCTGGGAACAGCCAGCGTGCCGCTAGATCCTGACGTTCTTCTCGCAAAGCAGGAGGCGCTTTTCGCGCATTTGCGCTCGCTGGGCACGGTGATGGTGGCTTACTCGGGTGGCACGGATTCCGCCTATCTGGCATGGGCGGCCAGCCAGGCCCTGGGCGAGAACGCCATCGCGGTTCTGGCCGATTCCGCGTCGGTGCCGGCAAGCCATGTTCGCGACGCGGAAGCCTTCGCCCGCGAGTTCGGCATCCGCTACCAAACCATTAAGACTAAAGAGTTTGAAAATCCGGACTATTCGAAAAACGAAGGTGACCGCTGCTTCCACTGCAAGGACGAACTCTTCTTCCGGATGGAAGCCTTCGGCAGGGAACACGGCTTGGAAGCGCTCGTCTATGGCGTGAACAAGGACGACCTGGGCGATTACCGTCCAGGTCAGGAGGCGGCGAAGATTCACCAAGTGGAGGCGCCGCTCGTGAAGGCGGACCTCACCAAGGCGGAAATCCGTGAGCTTTCCCGCCTGGCCGGGCTGCCTACCTGGAACCGCCCGGCGGCGGCGTGCCTGAGCTCGCGCATCGCTTACGGAATGCAGGTGACCGAAGACAAGGTGAAGCAGGTGGAGACGGGCGAGGAAGCGCTCAAGGCGCTCGGCTTCGTGAAGTTCCGCGTCCGCCACCACGGAGACTTGGCGCGCATAGAGATCGCCCGCGAGGAACTTGCCCGCGCGCTGGATATGGAAATGGCCGGGGAGTTCGTCCGCATCTTCAAGCCGCTCGGCTTCCACTTCGTGACGCTGGATCTCGAAGGATACCGCCAGGGCTCGCTGAACGAATCGTTGGGCATTCCAAGCAAGGCAGCCAGTGCGCTGTAGCGCGATTTCGAAGCACCGTGAAGTCTTTCTACGTACACAATTTCGGATGCCGCGCCGCGCAGGCCGATGGAGCCGCGCTTGAGACCATGCTCGCCTTGCGCGGGCTGGAACCGTCCTCGGAACGGGATTCGGCGGATCTCGTGGTGCTGAATACCTGCACCGTCACCGCGGCCGCCGACGACGATGTGCGCAAGGCCGCGCGACGGGTGAACCGGGAGAATCCGGAGGCGAGCATCCTCATCACGGGCTGCTACGCGCAGCGGGACCCGGAGACGCTGGCGAATCTGCCGGGTGTCCGCTGGGTGGTGGGCAATTCGCACAAGACCCAGATCCCCGATATCGTCGCCGAACATGCCGCGGAGGCCGGGGCGCTTACGCCCTACCACGGCAACATCCACGTGGGCGACATTTTCGCGCAGCACGAGTTTCTTTCCGCGCCGGTCGAGGATTCCGCCGGAGACCGCACGCGCCCAAACCTCAAGATTCAGGACGGCTGCAACAACCGCTGCTCCTTCTGCGTGATCCCGTTTGTCCGCGGGCGCAGCCGCAGCGCGCCGCTGCATGCGGTAATCGAACAGGTTCGGCAACTGGGCGCGAAGTATCGCGAAGTGGTGCTGAGCGGCATCAACCTGGGCCGGTGGGGGCGCGACAACGGCATCTCCATGCGGCTGCACGATCTTGTGCGCGCGCTGCTTGCGGAAACCCCGGTGGAACGCCTGCGCTTAAGTTCCGTCGAGCCGATGGATTACTCGAATGAGCTTCTGGAGTTGATGGCATCCAGCCCGCGGATCGCCCGCCATTGGCACGCGCCGCTGCAATCCGGCTCCGACGCGGTGCTGAAGCGAATGAAGCGGCGTTACCGGGTGCGCCACTATGAAGACCGCATGCGGCGCGCCTTCGCCCTGCTGCCGGGAGCGGCCTTCGGGGCCGACGTGATGGTGGGCTTTCCCGGCGAGACCGACGCCGAGTTCGAGGAGACGCGTGCCTTCATCGAGCGAATGCCCTACACCTACCTGCACGTCTTCACTTACTCGGAGCGGCCCGGCACGCCCGCCGGGGATCTCGCGGATTCCGTGCCCATTCCCGTCCGCAAGCGGCGCAATGCGGTCTTGCGGGATCTCGCCGCGGCGAAGAATCTGGAATTCCGCCGCGGTCTGGTAGGCAAGCGGCTCAGCGTCGTGACGCTGGAGAACGAAGGCTTCGCGCTGAGCGACAACTACGTAAAGGTGGAACTCTTGCGTCCGCTCCCGGCGAATGAGCTCCACGATGTCGAGATTGGTGGGGTCACCGAAACGGGCCTTGCCGAAATGCCGCGAGCGCACGCCGCGCAAGGCCCCTTCGTCGTCATCTGATTCAGCGGTGGAAATCGAAGCCTTCGATTGCGGCGATATCTTCTCCGGTTAACGAAAGCGTGGCCGCCCCCAAAACTCCCTTGGCCTGCGCGGCACTCCGCATGCCGACGATCGCAGCGGTAATGGCGGGGTTCCGGATTGTCCACGCAATCGCCACTTCACCGGGCGAGCAGCCGTGCTTCGCGCCGATACCGCGCAGCAATTCCACGAATTCGAGATTTCGCGAGAGCCGTGGTTCCTGGAAGTCCGGGACGTGCTGGCGGTGGTCGTCCGCGGGCATGGCGGCGACGCGCTCTTTGGTCATCTTTCCGGTCAGCAGCCCGCTGCGCATGGGGGAATACGCGAGCACACCCACGCCATGCGACTGGCACCAGGGCAGCAGGTCCTGTTCGATTCCGCGCACGAGCAGATTGTAGGGCGGCTGGAGCGACGTTGCCGGGGCCACCTTCCAGGCACGCTCCATCAGCGGCACGCTGAAGTTTGAGACGCCAATCCAGCGCACTTTCCCCTGTTCTTTCAAACGGGCGCAGGCTTCCCAGCCTTCCTCGATATCTTCGTCGGGCTCCGGCCAGTGGATCTGGTAGAGGTCGATCGCGTCCACCTGGAGACGCCGGAGGCTGTCCTCGCATTCGCGGATGATGGAATCGCGCTTCAGGCTCCTGCCGATCTCGCGCCGCTCGTTCCAAACGCGGGCGCACTTGGTGAAAAGCAGGGGTTTGGGGGAAAGATCCTTGACGGCGCGGCCCACCACTTCCTCGGCGTGGCCAAGGCCGTAGACCGGAGCGGTATCGATCCAGTTCATGCCGGCGTCGAGTGCCGCATGGATGGCGGCCGCGGAATCGGCGTCTTCTTGCGGCCCCCAGGAGAATCTCCAGCCGCCGCCGCCCATGGCCCAGGCGCCGACGCCCAGCACGGTGATGTCGAGATCGCTATTGCCCAATCGTCGTTTCTGCATCGAATCCTTCTCCAGGCAGTGGTTATGCGAGCGCGGAACTGTCTCCCGTCGCCATCGGCAGCGTGGCGCATTCCTGTGTGAGCGAACGCTCCGGAGGAATGATGTAGGTCACGGAGGTCCTGCCGGAAAAGCACGCCGCGACGTCGGAGCCTGCGGTGCTTCCGCGCAGGGAATAGCGCCCGTGGAAGCGGAACTGGTTCCCCTCCACCAGATAGCTGGCGGGCAGCGGAGCCATTTCAAGCGGGCACTCCGCGAGTTCGGGAATGCCGTCGTACGATTCCGGGGGGCAGGGGAAGTTCACATTCCAATACCCCAGTTCCGGACGGGGAACGGCCAGCAGCGTCTGCACTGTGGTGTTCGCCCATTCGGCCGCAAGGCGCCAGTCCCTCTCCGTGAGCGGGCGGCTGCGGTAGTGGGACAGGGCTATACCCGGCAACCCGCGGAACACGCCTTCGCGCACCGCCGCGACGGTTCCCGAATGGTAAACGTCGGTGCCAAGATTGCTGCCGTCGTTGATGCCGGAGAAGATCCAATCGAACTCGCCGGGGAAGAGGTGCAGGGCCACCCGGACGCAATCGACGGGTGTGCCTTCCACCGCCAGCCGGCGCGGTTCCAGATAGAAAACGCGGAAATTACTTTCTGTCGCGGCGTGGCTGCAGCCGGACATCCCGGTGGCGGGGGCCACGACGGTCACTTCGCCAAGCTTCGAAAGCACCGCACGCAGGGTGGTAAGGCCGATGGCGTCGACACCATCGTCGTTGGTAAGCAGGATCCGCACTCCCTCCAGGATAGCGCGAGCCCCATCGGCCCTTTCTTGAAACGGCTCACCGCGGTACAGGCGGCCGCTCCATTCGCCCGCCCCAAAGGCGAGATACTGGAAGCCGTGCCTTTGATATTCATTTGCGGTGGTTCGAGAAGCGGCAAGAGCGCGAAGGCGATCGCGATGGCGCTGGAGCGGTCCAACCGGCCCGCGTTTGTCGCCACAGCGGAGGCACTCGACGAGGAGATGGCTGAGCGCATCGCCCACCACAGGCAAGAGCGCGGATCGCGATTCGAGACGGTGGAAGCGCCGGTGGAGGTGGCTGCCGCGATGCGGGCGCTGGCCGGGGAACACAACGTGATTGTCGTGGATTGCCTGACGCTCTGGCTGAGCAATGTGATGCTGCGCGAGAATCTGGACCTGGCGGCGGAATGCGACGCGCTGCTCGATGCCCTCCGCGAAAGCGCGGCGACGGTGATTGCGGTGAGCAACGAGGTGGGATGCGGCATCGTGCCGGAGAATGAACTGGCCCGCCGCTTTCGGGATGAATCGGGCCGGTTGAACGCCCGGGTTGCGGCGGCGTCGGACGAAGTGTATTGGATGGTGTTCGGATGCGCATTGCGCGTGAAATAGGGCTTCGCTTTTTGGGCTCGGTGCAGTTTCTGACGGTCTTCCCCGTTCCGATGGCCACCGTTCCCTACGAAGAAGCAATGCCGTTCTTCCCGCTGACCGGCGCGATTCTGGGCGCTCTGGCCGGGGGCCTGCTGGTGCTCGGGGGCGTTGCCGCGCTGCCCGCGGGGATCGCCGCGGCGCTGGCGCTGATGGTTTGGCTGCTCGTGACGGGCCTGCTGCATGAGGATGGGCTGGCCGATGTCGCCGATGGCATTCGCGCGGGGCGCACTCCCGAGCGCATGCTCGAGATCATGCGGGATAGCCGGATCGGCACCTACGGCGGCGTCGCGCTCGTCCTGGCCACATTGCTCCGCTGGCAGGCTCTCAGCGAGATCGCGCGGGCGAATCCGTGGTTCGTATTTGGCGTTTGCATCTCCGCCGCGGCTGTCTCCCGTGGCAGTCTTGTTTTTCTGGCCGCGATTTCAAAACCCGCGGGCTCCGGGATGGCCGCTAGGGTGGTGGGGCAGGTCCCTGGGTGGACCTTGCTCGCGGTGGGGGTGCAGACGAGCGTGGCCGCGTCCCTCACCGGTTGGCGCGGAACAGCGCCGATTCTTCTGGGCTCGCTCCTGCTGCTTCTGGTTCTTCGCGTCTGGTATCACGCCCGGCTGCACGGAGTAACCGGCGACTGCCTGGGTGCGGCGGCGGTGTTGGTGGAAACCTACGTCCTGGTGGTGGGCGCATGCCTCGGATCTTTCTAGTTCGGCATGCGGAGCCGGCGCTCACGGGTGTAATTTTGGGCGCAACCGATGCGCCGCTCAGCGCGCGCGGGCATGGGCAGGCGCGCCAATTGGCGGCAAAGTTCCCAGCCGCGCAGCCGCTGGCGGCCGTCTATGCGAGTCCGCTGCGCCGTTCGACGCAATCGGCGGCCTATCTCCTCGAACCCTGGCGTCCCTTCACCGCGCTGGACGGTCTCCGCGAAATTTCTTACGGCCCCTGGGATGGCCTCACGTGGGACGAGATCTCCGCCCGCGACCCCGGCCTCGCGGCGCGGAAGGCGGCGGACTGGCTGGGCGTGGACGTTCCCGGCGGCGAGAAATGGGGCGAGTTTGAGGCGCGCGTCGCCAGCGCCCTGTCCCGCATTCTCGCCGGGCCGCTCCCGGCGGCGGTCGTCGCGCACCAAGGCGTGAACGCCCATCTTGCGCACCTGCTCGGCGGCGGCGTAGAGACGGCATTTCAACAAGGCTATTGTGAGATTCTCAGCTATGAACTCCCCACGGATTCACCAAACTTGTGAACAGATCTCCGCTCTCCCGTTTCCCGATGCGCTGCGCTCGCGCGTGGAGGCCCGGTGGGCGGGGCTGACCAAACCCGTTGGAAGCCTCGGCCAGTTGGAGGAGGCCGGCACACGGTATGCCTGCATCCGGAACTCGGCCGAACCGCATCTGGAGACGAAGGCCGTGTATGTCTTCTGCGCGGACCATGGCGTGGTGGCGGAGGGCGTTAGCCGCTATCCGCAATCCGTGACCATGGAGATGATGCGGAACTTCGTGCGCGGAGGCGCCGCTATCAACGTCCTCTGTCAGGCGCATGGCGCGGAAGCCGTGATCGTGGATATCGGCGCGGCGGGCGAAAAGGTGGAGGACGTGCTCGATTGCCGTCTCGCCAATGGGACGGCGAACTTTGCGAAGACCGCCGCGATGCCGCGCGCACTGGCGGCGAGCGCCGTGGAAACGGGAATTGAACTCGCGGAAGAAGCGGCGGGCCGCTTTGATATCGTGGGGCTGGGCGAAATGGGGATCGGCAACAGCACGGCGGCGGCGGCCCTGCTGGCGGCGTTTGCGGGCTTGGGCGGGCAGGAGGTTGCGGGGCGGGGAACCGGGCTGGACGAGGCGGGTGTCGAGCGCAAGGCGCGCGTGATCGATGCCGCCCTTGCGCTGCACCAGCCGCGCCCGGAGGACCCGCTGGGCGTGCTTGCGGCGCTGGGCGGCCTCGAAATTGCCGGGATCGCCGGATTCCTGCTGGGTGCCGCGGCGCACCGGCTTCCCGTGATGCTGGACGGCTTCATCTCCTGCGCGGGGGCGGTGGTGGCGAGGGCGTTTTGCCCTGGTGTGATGCGCGCCTGCCTCTTCTCCCATGAATCCGCGGAGCAGGCGCATCGCCGCATGCTGGCGTTTCTCGAAGCGCGTCCGCTGCTTGCGCTGGATCTGCGGCTGGGGGAAGGCACCGGTGCCGTGCTGGGGATGCATCTGGTGGAAACCAGCATCCGGCTGTTGACGGAGATGGCCACCTTTGACGCGGCCGGAGTGAGCCGGGCGGAATCGCCGTCGCGTTAGGGCCTGGACGCGAAGAAATCCGGAGGCAGGTCGGCGAGTGCGTGGGTGTGCACCCGGTTCTGCCAGCTCACGCTGCCTGCCGTCATCTTCAGATGATCCAGCAGATTCGCAAGGCCTTTGCGCAGCGCCGCGCCCGCGCCACCGGCGATCGCGGCCGCTTCCACGGAGAACGCCGGATGGCCGAGCGCGAGCGCTTGAGGGGCGAGATGCCCGAGCGCTTCCGCTGAGAGACCTAACGGCTCCAGGTCCGATTCTCTCAACTCCACCATGTTGGGGATAAGGCTGGCCCGCGCCATCGCTTTCACGTAGGTGGCGAGGCGCGGGTTCCCTTCCGGCAGGTAGACGAACGCATAGGGCTCCGCGCCGACGCCCCTGGCACCCTGCTGCACATCGATCACGAAGCGCGCCGCTTTCAGAATCGCCGGGGTTATCCGCCGCCACGCGCTATCCTCCGCTGGAGCGCACGGCTTCCCCCCGTCGCAGATTGTGCGGGCGGGCAAGGAAAGCGCCAGCACGGTGCCCTGCATGCTCTGGCGTGGAAGCGCGCCGAAGGTGGCTTCCGCCGCTTCGTGGAACGCCGCATCGTCCGCGAAGCCGTGGAAAAGGAAAGCCGCGACGGGCCCGGGGCGAGACCCGTGAAACACCTGGGCGGCAATGCCGGATGCGTCCTCCGCGGGAAATCGGGCGGGCGCGCTCTGCCCCGGCTGCACCGGCGGGCTCACCAGATGGAATGGCGCGGCATGGGCGGCCTTGGCGCGGGCTGGTTTCGCGCGGCTGGTTTTGGATTGGGGTGCGCGCTTTGTTTGCGCGGATACGGGAAGGAAAATCGCGGCGGCAATCAGGCCAGAAAACAAGGAACGGAAACGTCGTCGGGTCATCGGATTTCTCGCCGCTTGCAGCGTGCGGGCGCTGCTTCGGCAACGGGGCTCCCTCCCTTAGCGTACACGCTGCCGCGCCGCCATTCGCATTGCGGAATGTTTCAGCGCGCGAAACGGGAGTTGTTAAAAGACGCTGGAAAGTGCTTTTAACTGGACCTTTCCGTGCGGATTTGGCGCTCTATCCATTGGAAGCACAAATCCAGAGAGGGTGAAGCAGAACCATGACTTCCCAAATTTCTTTACAACCGGTGCATCCGAAAGGGGCCGCGATGCCCACGGATCTGGGGCCGACCGGGCAACGAGTTCATTTATCCGGAGAGGTGCATACCGGCACCTTCTCCATCGTCGAATTTTCCGCAACTCCCGAGGTGGAGCCCGAAAGCTTTTGCGCGGCGGAAGACCGTTTCTTCTGCCTGCTGGAAGGCGAATGGGAAGTGCGCGTCGGGGACGATCAGTTTCAGGTGAAGGCCGGGGCGTCCTTCCATGCGCCGCCCGGAGTCTCTTACAATTACCGCGTGATTTCGCCGTTTGGCAGAGCGGTCGTGCTGCTCACGCGCCCCGCCAGCCCCATCCGGGTTTAGATTCGGATTTTCCGCCGTCCCCGCGGAGCCGATCCCGTCTGCATGGAAACAGCGATGGCCGGCAGCCTTGTGGCGAGCCGGCCATCGCTGTCTGGAAATGCCCTTCTATGGCTTGGGCGGCGACGATTCCGCCAGAGCCAGGCGCTCGATTCTCGTAAGCTGGTCCTGGTAGGTCTTCACATCGGCCCCTTCGGGCAGCAGCTTCAGGAACGCTTTCATGTGGCTGGCGGCTTCGTCGTATTTCCGCTGGTTGGCCATGATCAGCGCAAGGAAGTAGTCCAGGCGGGGCAGGTGATGACTGGGGTCCATCTTGAGCGCTTCCTTGGCGCTCTCTTCCGCTTTCGGGAAGTTTTCCAATTGCAGATTGCTGAGAGCGTTCACATAGAACGCAAACGGGAAGTCGATCGGATTCATCCGGATCGCCGTCGCGGAGAGCTGCTCGGCGCGTTCCCACTGGCTTTCCGCGGCCGCGATGGTGGCCAGCCGCAGGTACGGCGACAGATATTTCCCATCGGCTTCGATCGCCTTGTTGTAGCTAGCCGTCGCCTCCGCGTTGTTCTTCAGCCCCTCAAGCGCCTGCCCCTTCCCATACCAAGCGACGGCATATTCGGGATAAAGCGTGACCGCCTTCTCAAAATGCGGCAGGGCCTTCTCAAACTTCTTCTTCTTGAGTTCGTTCACACCCTTTTCGTAGGCTTTCTTCGCGTCCTTCGGTGCGTTCACCGTGGTCATGCTGATCGTGAAGCCTTCCACCTTGGCCATTCTCGTCAGTACCAGGGTCCCGACATCGGGATTATCGAGCGACCTCCGGCCGGAGAGCTGCACGACGTTCGAACGGTAGCCGGGAAGCGTCGCGCGGATCTCGCATCCAATCAGATCCCGCTCGCTGATCGGGGCTGCGTTCGGGCCCGAAACAATCTGGCCGGTGCCAAACGGGCCGCTTCCCCAACTGCCGGTGCTCGCGTCGGCAAAGACCTGGCTGTTGCGGCCGAGCTGGATATTGAAATCCCCCTTGGGGCTGACAAAGCCTTCGGGAATCGGCTGGCCGTTGCACACGCGCTCGATGACGGTTTCGATGGGGGCGGGCCCGCCCTCGGCGAGCATCACTTTGCCGCTCAGGTAAATGGGGCGGTTGGCGAACGGATCCTGAGTGCGGCCGAAAGGATCGTTGATGCCGGGCTGGCCTGTCTGCGGGAAGCGGTTGCCCGGACGATTGGTGTCGCCGGGGCTGGGGAAACCGCCATCGGTTCCGCCTTGGTTGCCGCCGGGGCGGCCTCCGGTTCCACCGCCGGTATTGCCGCCCGTGCTGCCGCCGGTATTGCCGCCGGTGTTGCCGCCGCCCCCAGTGGAGCCTTGTCCACCGGTGTTCTGGCCGGAGAGGGCCAAACTTGTTGCGAAGATGAGAACGCACACCCCGGCGCTGGAGCGGACGCAGCGCGTAAGGCGCGAAATTCGGGAGAGAAATCCGGAATGCAGTTTCATGGCTGCAGCCTCCACGATGCCTGCATAATATCGCAGGCGGTTCCCGCACATTGCGTGTTGCCCGTGGCCGGATCTTGGTGCCTCCGGTGGGATTCCGTCAGCGGGAGCCGAGGGCGCAGCCAAGCTGTACGGTCTCCGGACCACTTCCAGAGATTGCTGTTAGACGCAGCGGGAAACCGCAAAGTTTCGTGCAAGGGACGGGTTCTCTTCCGTGCTGCCACTGGGCGATTCCCGTACAATGAGTCACATGACCGAGTCTGTCTCGCCCGCCTCCGTGGAGATCCGGCCCGCAACGGAAGAAGACATTCCCGCCATTCTGGGCTGGATACGCGCGCTAGCCGAATACGAGCGGCTGGCGGAGCATGTGACCGCCACCGAAGAACTCCTGGCGCATTCCCTGTTCGGGCCGCGGCCCAGCGCGGAGGTCCTGATTGCGGTTGCCCCGGAAGACGGCATTGAGAAGCCTCGCGCGGCCGGATTCGCGCTCTTTTTTGAGAACTACTCCACCTTTCTAGGGCGCCCTGGGATGTATCTCGAAGATCTCTTCGTCGATACCGAGTTTCGTGGCCGCGGCTACGGGAAAGCGCTGCTACAGCGGCTGGCGCAAATCGCGTTGGAGCGCGGCTACCGCCGGATCGATTGGGCGGTGCTCGATTGGAACGAGCCCGCGATCCGCTTCTACCGGTCTATCGGAGCGGAACCATTGAGCGAGTGGACCGTGAACCGTTTGAACGGCGACGCGCTGCGGGCGCTGGCTGCCGGTGAGCGAGATGGCGTTCGAAGCTGACGAGCGGGCACGGAGGACGCTGCGCGCCGTTGATGTGAAAGCCATCGCTCGAGAGCACGGGTTTCCTCTCGCCGGGATTGCCGCGGCATCGCCGTTAGCGGATGCGGAGCGTTACGGGGCCTGGGTGGACCGGGGAATGGCCGGCGCGATGGGGTATCTCACGGACCACCGCCGCGACAAACGCAGCGATCCCGCCACGCTCCTCGCCAGCGTTCGCAGTATCCTCTGCGTGGGGCTGCTCTACAATACCGCGCATCCCCGCTCCACGGCATTTTCCCAGGAGGACCGCGCCTGGATTTCGCGCTACGCCTGGGGCGAAGATTATCACCAGATTCTCGCCGCTGGCTTGCAAAACGTGGAGGCGCATCTCCGCGCCGCTTCGGCGGAGCCATTTGAGGCGAAGATTTGCGTGGACACCGCGCCGGTTCTGGAGCGAAGCTATGCCCGGCAGGCGGGGCTGGGCTGGATCGGAAAGAACACCTGCCTGATCCACGAGCCCACCGGAAGCTGGTATTTCCTCGGTGAGATGCTGCTCTCCCTGGATCTGGAGCCGGATGCGCCCGTTCCGGACCGCTGCGGAAGCTGTCGCCGCTGTATCGACGCCTGCCCCACGGGCGCGATCATGCCCAGGGAATCTCCCGATAGAGAGCGGTATTTCGTGGATGCGCGCGCCTGCATTTCCTATTACACGATCGAGAAGAAGAACGAGATTCCGGAGGGGGCGCGCGCGGGCAACGGCTGGCACGTCTTCGGCTGCGACATCTGCCAGGACGTCTGCCCCTGGAACCGCCGCGCTCCCGTTACGGAGGATGCACGCTTCGAGCCGCTCCTGCCGCCCGCGCCGCCGCTCGAACGGCTGGCGGCAATCACCGAAGCGGAGTTCCGGGAGCTATTCGCAACGAGCCCGGTAAGCCGCTCGAAGTACCGGGGCTTCCTCCGAAACGTGATCGTGGCGATGGGCAATGCGGGAAACCCGGAGTTTCGCACGGTGCTGGAGCGGCTGGCCGCGCACTCCGACGAGACCATCGCCAGCCACGCCGCATGGGCGCTCGCGCGGGTTCGCGGAGAAGAAACCTGATCCAGAGAGCCGTGGAGCGGTATTCCGAGTTGCCTCCCAAGGGCTTCGTGCGAGGGCTGCACGGTATCATGCAACTAGCCGTGACCAGACGCGACCTGTTCTTTTTCCTCCCGCGCATTGCCATTCTCAGCGCTCCCGCTTTGGCCGCGGCCCAGAACCGGTCCCGCGCGCGAGCGAATCGGTCCGGTTCCGCGCAGGCGTCACCGCGAAAAGGGGGCGCGGCGGACACCACGAAGAACGGAGGTCTGGAGCAGGGCTTCCTCTACTTCTACAACCTGGAGTACGGCAAGGCGATCCAATGGTTCCGGGAGGAAGTGCGCCGGAATCCCGGAAGCGC
>JBDIBK010000027.1:0-36809 GCA_039812845.1 Bryobacterales bacterium | reverse complement strand
GCGCGGGAAGTGCGATGCTAGAGTCGGAAACGCAAATTCGCGGCGCTCCGCGGGCAACGGGTGGAACTCCCGCCCACGAATGCCTGCCGGACACGCTCTCTTATGTGTGGAATCGCTGGATATGTGGGCCTTCAGGACTCGATGGACGCCCTTCCCCCCGTGCGGCGGATGCTCCACGCAATCGCGTATCGGGGGCCCGATAGCGAGGGTATCGAAGAATGGAACAGCGCGACCCTGGGACATCGCAGGCTGGCGATCCTTGACCTGAGCACGGCAGGGCGTCAGCCGATGCTTTCCCCCGATGGCCAGGTCGGCGTCGTCTTCAACGGCTGCATCTATAACTTCCAGGAACTGCGGCGGGAACTCGAAGCCTGCGGGCGTCCGTTTCGATCGAACACCGATACTGAAGTCTTGGTGAATGGTTACCTGGAGTGGGGCATTCATCGCCTGGTGCCCCGGCTGCGGGGCATGTTCGCGTTCGGGATATGGGACAACCGCTCCCGCGAATTGTTTCTGGTGAGAGACCGGCTGGGGGTGAAGCCCTTGGCCTACGCGGAACTGGACGGGCGGATCGCGTTCGCCTCCACCGTTGGCGCCTTGAGGAGCGGCGGCTTCGGCGGGGAACTCGATCCGCAAGCAGTCCTCGAGTTCCTGGAGTTCGGTTTCGTCACCGATGCCAGTTGCGTCTACCGGGGGATTCGCAAGCTCGCTCCCAGCCATATTCTCGAATGGCGCGATGGCAGGGCCTCCATCAGCCGCTATTGGGAACTCCCCAGCGAGAGAGACGCCTCCATTTCATTTGACGAGGCGGTGGAGGAAACTGAGCGGCTTCTGCTCGAATCCGTGCGCCTTCGCCTGATTGCCGACGTGCCGATCGGTGTGCTGCTCAGCGGGGGCGTGGATTCCGGCCTCATTTGCTGGGCGCTGACGGAGTTGGGCGCGCCCATTCGCTCGTTCACCGTCGGCACGCCGGGAGACCCAGAAGACGAAACTTCGGCCGCCCGGATGACCGCGAAAAAGCTCGGCATCGCGAATGAAGTTGTCACCATCGCCGAGAGCCGGGCGAACCCGCTCGATGAACTCCGCGCGGCCTATTCCGAACCGTTTGCATCCTCCTCCGCCCTCGGGGTTCTGAGCGTTTCGCGGGCCGTGAAGGATCATGCAACCGTATTGCTGACGGGGGACGGCGGAGACGACGTGTTCCTTGGGTATTCGTTTTTCCTCAACTGCTGGCGCGCGCAACTCCTCGCCAACCGCCTGCCTGCATCCGCCGAAACCTTGTGGAAAGCGGCCCGGCCTTTCTTGCGCGCAGCCCCCTTTGGAAAGCGGGCGCACAGTTTTCTCAGCTATGCGTTCGGTGGCGTAGGCGCTTACGCCCGCGTCCGCCTGGGCCTGCCCTATTTTGAAGAGCGCGGGCTCTTCGGGCCCCTCCTGCAAGGCCGCACCCTAGCCCACAGAGAGGTGCCAGACTCCCTCGAATCCGGCCGCCGGTTGCTTGACGATGTGCTTGGCTTTCACCAGCTCCACCACTTTCTGAGCGAGTTCATGGTGAAGGTGGATGGCGCGACCATGTGGCACGCGCTGGAGGCGCGGTCCCCCTTGCTGGATCACACGGTTTGGGAGTTTGCGGCGCGTATTCCCTATTCGGTGCGCTTCCAGGACGGGCAGCTCAAAGCGGTGCTGCGGGAAATTGCGCGGCGGCGTTTAGGCGTCACGGTCGCGCGGCGTAAGAAGTCGGGCTTCTCCATCCCGGCGAATCGCTGGCTGTTGGGCCGTTGGAGTTCCGCGTTGCATGAACTTGGCGAATCCAGCGAGGCGGCCAAAGCGGGATGGTTTGACGGGAAAGCGCTCTCGCGGACGGTGGCGTCCTCCCTCAAGGATCAGGAGTCCTCCCCTCAGCTTTGGCATGCGGTGGTGTTCGAGAATTGGCTGCGGGGGCAGAAGGCGGGCTGATTGTCCGCGCCCACGCCCAAGCTTAGAATCCGGCAAGATCGTGATGACAAACCTCAGAGAACCGGAAACGGAAGCGCGAAAGGCCGCAACGCAGGAACCGCAAGCGGTGATGATGATCTCGCACACCTATCCTCCCGTTCTCGGAGGCACGGAGATCGAGGTGCAGCGCGTCGCCACGGGGCTGATGCGCCGCGGCCATCGCACGCTGGTGCTTTGCGCGGGGGGCGCGCCAATGCCCAAGCGCGGCCAGTGGACTGACCCGATGGGCATTCCCGTCCGAATCCTCACATCGCAGAGCCGGGGCACCCTTCCCGCGCTGGCGTTTTCCCTCGGCGTCGCCTGGAACCTGCTCTGGCGTCGGCGCCGCTTCCGCACGGTGTATTTTCTGATGCCGGGCCTGCACCTGGCCGTGGGGTTGCCGGTTGCGGGATTGCTGGGCTATCGCATCTTCATGAAGTTCAGCGGCAGCAACACCATTCGCCCGCTGCTGCATTCCCGCGCGGGACGCTGGGAGTTGCGCTGCCTTCGCAGGCTCCGTGTGCCCGTGATGCTGCTGAACGATGGCATGGTGGAAGAGGCGGAATCCGCCGGCATCCCGCGTTCCCAAACTATGTTCATGCCGAATCCGGTGGACGTCGAGACTTTTGCGCCAGTGTCTCCCGAGGAGAAGGCCCGCATCCGGGAGCGTCTTCGCTTGCCCGCGGACCGCTTCGTGATCGTCTATACGGGGCGGCTATCCCCGGAGAAGGGCTTGCTCGATCTGCTGGATGGGTTCGCAAAGGCGGCGAAGGAGCATCCGCTCCACTTGGTTTTCGTCGGCGATGGGGAGCAGCGCACCGAACTCGAAGCCCGCGTTCAGGCCATCGACGGCTTGTCGACCCGCGTCACCTTCGCGGGCCGTGTGGATTCGATCACCGTCCCGTTGTGGTTGCAGGCATCGAACGCCTTCGCGCTGGTTTCTCCCAACGAAGGGTTTTCCTGCGCCCTGTCGGAAGCGATGGCGGCTGGCTTGCCCGCCGTGGTGAGCGACATCCCCGCCAACCGGCAGTTGGTGGCCGACGGTGTGCACGGGTTTACGGTGACGGTGGGCGATACCGACGCGATTGCCCGCTGCTTCCTCCGGTTGCTGGCGGATCCGGAAGCGTGCCTGCGCATGGCGGCTGCCGCCCGCGGCGAGATCGTGCGGAAATACTCGACGGACCGCGTCGTGGATCTCTACGAGAAGCTCTTCGAAGATGAGAAGTAGAATCAGCCATCCATTCGAAATCGCCCGCACGATCCTGGAGTTCCCGCGTTTTCCAGGTCGCGCATCAATCCCGGAAGAGGATGCCAGATGGAACTGAGCGTCCTCGTTTTTCTGGGCAGTCTGGCGTTGACTGGCTATTTTCTGGCCGGGTATCCGCTCTGGCTGCGCTTCTTTCCGTACCGCGCGCATCCGGTCGGGAAAGATGCCGGACACACTCCCAGCGTTACGGTCCTGATGGCAGTTCACAATGGCGCGGAGTTCCTCAAGGCCAAGATCGAGAACCTTCTAACCCTCGACTATCCGCAAGACCGGTTGCGGATTGTCGTCGTTTCCGACGGCTCCACCGATGAGACCGAGGCAATTGCGCGGAGCTTTGAAGCGCGAGGCGTGGAGCTCATGACCGTGCCGCGTGGCGGGAAGGCTGTAGCGTTGAATGCCGGGCTCGCCCGTTCTGGCGGCGAGTTGATTTTCTTCTGCGACGTGCGTCAGCGAATCGACCCGCGGGCGTTGCGCCACCTCGCCGCGAACTTCGCCGATCCAAAGGTCGGGGCTGTAACGGGAGAACTGCGGATCCTCAAGCCCGATGGGGCAGTCGGGGAGCAGGCGGACATGGATCTTTACTGGCGCTACGAGCTCTGGGTGCGCGCGCGGCATTCCGCCATCTGGAGCCTCTTCAACACCACCGGCTGCCTCTATGCCATGCGCCGCGGCTTATGCCGCCCGCTTCCCCCGCACACGTTGGGCGACGACGCCGTGCTTCCGCTGGGAGCGTACTTGCAGGGCCTTCGAATTGTTTTTGACCCGCAAGCCGTCGCCTACGATTACGCCACACAAACCGGAACGGATTGGAAGCGGCGGATGCGGACCCTCAGCGGCATGTGGCAGACCTATCGCATTTACCCCCGCCTGCTGCTGCCGCATCGCATGTGGCTGCATTTTTTTGCCCACAAGCTGGGGAGGCTGCTCTTGCCGTGGGCCTTGCTCACCGCCATCGTTGCCAGCCTGTTCCTTCCTGAGTCGCCCTGGAAGTGGTCGATCCTGGCGGCGGAGGGCGCGTTCTTCACGCTGGCGTTGCTCGATCCGGCCCTGCCGCGTTCGTTTCCTCTGAAGCGCATCGCCTCGCTATGCCGAACCTTCCTCGTGATGAACGTGGCGGCATTCCTTTCGGCCAAGGTCTTCTTTGTCTCGCCGCTCTCCATGTGGGGAACGACGAAGGTGGATCGGGCGGCGGATTCGCCACCGCTGGATTGACGCCCGATGTCGCACGCGTTCGGGGCATTGCGCGCGTTCAGACCGCTTTATTCGTGTCGCGGTGGCTTGCCTTGGCGCTATAGCCCTTCTCGCGCAGGCGCTGCGCAATCTCCTCCGCCATCATCACGGAGCGGTGATGGCCCCCCGTGCACCCGAACGAAACCGTAAGGTAACTCTTGCCTTCGCGGATGTAATGAGGAATCAGGTAGACCAGCAGATCCTCTATCCGGTTCAGAAATTCCCCGGTCTGAGGGAAGCTTCGAATGTAGCCGGCCACCTGCGGATCGAGGCCCGTGAGGTGGCGGTATTCCGGAATGTAGTTGGGGTTCGGCAGAAAGCGAACGTCAAACACCAGATCGCTCGTTTCCGGCACGCCATGGCGGAACCCAAAGCTGGTGACCGCGATGCGCAAGGGCGTTTGCTCGGCGTTGTCGCCAAAACGCGCCCGAACGTAGTCGCGCAGTTCATGGACGTTGAACTTGGAAGTGTCGATAACGGTATCGGCCAGTTCGCGGATCGGCGCCAGATGCACGCGCTCGGCATCGATGCTGTCCTCCAGTTTCGAGAACTCGCCCAGCGGATGTGGCCGCCGCGTTTCGCTGTACCGGCGCAGCAGCGTTTCTGTGGACGCATCGAGAAACACGAGAGCCGTTCGCAATTGCTTCCGGAGCTGAAGATACAAATCCGGCAGTTTGGCAAGGCCCGCCTCTTCGCGGATATCCACGACGATCGCGGCATTCTCGATGCCGGGGTTTTCCTTGATCAGCTGGCTGAAGGTGGCCAGCAATTCCACCGGCAGATTGTCCACGGCATAGTAGCCGGCATCTTCCAGGCTGCGCAGCACCGTGCCCTTGCCGGAACCGCTCAGCCCCGTGATGATCACCAATTGCGGGATGGGCGCCGCGGAGACTTCAGAATCGCTCATTGCCTGGAAACCCCAATCGTAACCCGAACGGAGAAGCTCACGACAAAGGGCGGCAATCCGTTCTGATCGCCGCCCTTCAAAAGTTCGCCACAGAAAGATCCACGGAGCCGTTACGGATTCGTCTCAATCAAGTCGAACTCCCCGTTCTCGCGGCGCACCAGAATCGAGGTGCCGTTGGTGTCGGAATCCCGAAATACAAGGAAACGCTGGTTCTTCTTGATCGCGAGCACCGCTTCGTCCACGGTAAGCGGCTTTCGTCTGGATGCACCGCTCACCCGGTGGACCACCGCATCGGAAGTGTTCGGCACCTGCTTGATCACTTCCTTTTCCATTTCCTGGAATGAGGGCGTCATCCGGTCCGCGGAGATGGTCGCTCTGCCCCGTTTGTCGTCGCGGGCGGCAACCCGGGTTCTGGAATCGTGCTTCTTCTCCCGAGACTTGGTTAACTGGCGCTCCAGCTTGTCAATGGCCTCGCCCGCCGCCGTCGCCATATCCGCGCCGTCGCCAGAAGTCACCAGCACGTCGCCCTTATACAGCACGCTGAGATCGGCGCGGTGCGTCCGCTTCTCCACTCGTAGGGTGATATGTGCTTCGCGTTCCCCCTTCTTCATGTCGAGAAACTTAGCCAGCTTTGAGAGCCGGGTGTCCAGCTTCTTTTTCTGCGCTTCGTTGAGGAACTCCGTCTTGCCGGAGTATGCAATTTTCATGATTCCTCCAAAAGAATGGGTCGGGATTACTTGCGTATCCGTCGGTGATGCGTGGACGGGATCCGGAGGTCTTCCCGGTACTTGGCAACGGTGCGGCGGGTGACTTCGATCCCCTCCTCATGCAGGCGTTCCATTATCTGCTCGTCGGTAAGGGGCCTCGCCGGATCCTCTTCATCGATGATTCGCTTCACCAGGCGTTTGACTGCCAGGAGGGACGTTGTGTTCCCTGCCCGGCCCTGCACAGCTTCCGTAAAGAAGAATCGAAGTTCCAGCGTCCCCTGCGGCGTGTGCGCATATTTGTTGGCCACCGCGCGGCTAACCGTGGAGGGATGTACCCCGATCTCCTCGGCAATCTCCTTGATCATCATCGGCCGCAGGTAGTCCGCGCCCAGCTCGAAGAACTCGCCCTGTCTCTCGACGATGGATTGGCACACCTTAAGAATGGTCTGCTTGCGCTGCTCGATGTTCTTGATCAGTTGCAGAGCCGACGCATATCGTTCCTTCACATAGTTGCGAACGTTCTTATCCGTGGAGTCGCTTCTTTCCAGCAGATAGCGGTAGCTGCGATTCAGCCGGAGCTGCGGAACGCCTTCGTCCATCGTCTGGATCACCCACTGGTCTCCATCCTTGAAGATGAAAATCTCCGGCTCCACCGGTTGCGCTCCGGATAAGCAAAAGCGAGCGCCCGGCATCGGGTCCAGCGTCCGAATCAGTTCAAGCGCGGCGTCGATCTCTTCCGCGGACGCGCTCAATGCCCGGCAGAGTTCTTTCGAGTGGCGGCCGTCGAGCAGCTCGATATGGTCTTCCACCATGCGCCAGGCAAGGCTGTCCTCCTCGGCGAGATCCGCAAGCTGCAGAAGCAGGCATTCTTTCAAGTTCCGCGCGGCCACGCCAGAGGGGTCGAGCAGTTGCACCACCCGCAGCCCCTCTTCCATCACTGGCAGTGGGATCGCTTCGCTCTCGGCAAGTTCCTCGACGCTCGAACCGAGATATCCGTTGTCGTCGAGATTGCCGATCACCGCTTCCGCGGCCGCTCTTAGGCCCTCGTTCAGCACTTCGACGCTCAGTTGCGCCCGCAGGTGGTCCCCAAGGTTTACAGGGTTCGAAAGGAACGTCTCAAACGTGGGACCTTCGGATTGCTCCGGAGCGGAAGTCCGGTACCCTGGATCGAGGTAGTCGTTGAAAAATTCGCCGAAATCGATCTCTTCGAAAGGGTCCGTATCTTTCGGTTGTTCCGCCTCATCGCCCGCCGCACGGGCGTCCCCCGCCTCATCGCCCGCCGCACGAGCGTCCGTTGCGTCACTGCCCGCCGCTGTTCGCGATTGGTCCTCGACCTCCCCGGCCTCGCCGCTGCCATGAAGCGCATCGAGCAGGCTCTGGTCGGCCGGGTTCGCCACCCGCTCTTTCTCGAGCAGGCTTTGGATTTCCTGCGAAGTGAGTTCGTCTTCTTCCGTAGCCAGCCCCTCTTCGAGAATCGGGTTCTCGGAGAGTTCCTGGCTGATCATCTCGCGCAACTCCAGCTTGTTCAGTTGGAGAAGCGTCACCATCTGGACCAGGCTGGGAGTGAGTATCTGCTTCTGAGCGACTTTCAGTTGCAGACGCGGTGAAAGCATGCTCATTGTGACCTCATCATAACAGAGGATCGGCGTTCCAGCCCCAAATCTGTAGCGTGCTCGGAGGAGATTCGGACGGTCTGGAGAACCCTCAACTGTGGGCGCGATTTGCGGTCAGCGCGCACTACTCATTTGATCTCGTGCCGGTCCGGCGAACCGGGTTTACATCTTTGTAGATACTGCGGAAGATCGGGCAGCGCATCAGGTAGTAACGGAGATTTCCGATCACAACTTCGCGATCGTCAAGGTCATACTTCCCCACCAGATAGATCCATCCATCCTGCTGGCGTCCAGCGTAGATATAGGCGAGTGCCACGTTCAGCACCGCGCCGGTGTATTGGCTCTGCCAGGCACCCTTGGGCTTGGTGCCTGCCTTCCGCTGGGCGCGCAATTCCTCCACCACTTCCTTTTCCTTCTCCACGTCTTCGAGGACGGCGCTCGCAAACTCGCGGTTGCCGACGACGTAACGGCCCGCCTTCGGGTCGTAGCGAAAGATCACGCGCGTGGTTGGGGATGCGTCGTGCGGAAGGTTCAGGAAGTTATCGAATCGCGTCAGCGTCGTCGCAAGTTCGTAAACCCCATCGCCGTCGAGGTCCTCGGGAACCATCCCGAACCCCACCGGATATTGGGTGCTTGAATAGAGAACGTCCAGGGAATCGCCGGCGCTCAGCACATAGTTGTACGTGCAGCAGAAAACGTCGCCGGTGTACTCTTCAATCACGATCTGCTTCTTGTTCCCGCCCAGCAATGGGAATGTGGCCAGCAGAAGATCGTCCGCCGTCTTCGCTCCGTTGGAACTGCGGAAAAGGATACTTCCGCCGCGCAGAATTTCCACGTGCCACCGCGACGTATTGAGGTCCCTGGTCTTGCGAACCTCAAATACGCCCACGCGCACCGAAGGCTCCAGGCTGTATTCGAACGCCGGCTTCTGGCCGTGCAGCGTCAGCGCGGCGAGCAGGAGGATTCCAGCGAGAGACGGGAATGAAGTCAAGAATCGCATTAGAGAGGGAATGCCCATCGTACGGGTCGCTGTCAGAAGGGCTGGCGCGCGGAAACACACTTCCGATGCCTCCTCGAATTGGCCATCCCGGCCGCTGAGGGAATGCCGCTGATCCACCCTTCCCGCTACACACATCGTACCCCAACGAAAGGGGCAAGCACCCGTCGGTAGTCCGCCCTTGAACGAAACGAAAACTACGGGGTGGCCGCCCTCGCGACCGGATACCCGTAAACTTCGATCCAGTCCAGCCGGGACGAAGAGGGCGTATTCCCTCCGCGCATCAGATCGGTAAACCCAATCTCATCCACGCGGCTCAGGTCCGGTTTCGCCACCGGCTGCCCTACGATCACCTCATCGATATTCAAGCGGAACCACCTGGTATCGGCCAGCACGAACTCCTTGATGCGCCAATCGCTCGATGGGCCGTCGGCGGCTTCGCTCACCAGCCAGGTGCCATCGGCAAGCTTCAGCACCATCCGCAGCCAGTGCAATCCCTGCTGCTTGCTTCTCCATACAATTCGCGCCTGATGAGACAGGTCCACTTGCGATTCCCGGTGCCGCAAACTCACCGCCCAGTTTGCCTTTGCGTCGCCGTTCCAGATGTAAAACGGATCGTCGTAAGGCTTTTCATGGTTGCTCTTCTTAATGCCGTCCCGGCCGGGGCCATGCAGCGAAAGCACCAGTGCCGGGTTCGCGACATGCTCCTGCGTCACCGGAAGTTGGGGCGGAGATTCCACCCAGTCCTCACGAAAAAACAGGCCGGGACGCTGCCGCTCCTGCGCCGCCGCCGTCATCACCCAGCACCCCAACAGCAACCAAATCGCGATCCATCGCATTCTGCCTCACGCTCCTCGTGGATATCCTATCGGACTGCGGCCCTATTCGCCCATTCCGGCCTCAAGAGCCCCTCTTCGTTCCCCGGCGCAGGATTGTACCTTCACAGGGTTTCCCGGATGAGTTCTACATGAAATCGGCGAGATGAGAAGCCCCAGTTTGAAGGCACGTTCGAAGAGTATCCCGCTTTATAAAATCAATGCTCCGGACCGCCGAAACGTCCCTCAGCAGGCCCTTTCCGCGGCCCCACGCTTGTTACATTTGTGTCAGACGTCTTCGATTTGTCTCCCAACGAGCAGGGGAGTGGAGAAGTTGTGTGATGACCCATGCGCCGCTAGATCAACAGGCCTTGGCTGCGAACACGCGGCCTCCCGTATCGGCATACACGCCGCAATTGCGCTGCCCCTGTTGCTCCAGCATCCACGTCCGTCGTATTCGAAGGAACTGGATCGAACGTGCGCTTACACAGCTAAGCAAGAATTATCCCCACCGCTGCCTCGAATGCGGATCGAAGTTCTTCCGGGCCATCGAATAGGCTCGGTCGGTTCTCCACCGGGGAACACGGGAACTCAACGGCTCTCGTCCGCTCCCAGCGCCACCGGGAACTCCCTCCGTCGGCTCCAGTCCTGAAACGACGCATCATAGAGCCGCATCTCGAGGCCCAAGTATCGGCCCGCGAAATACGGCACCGTGGCCTGCACCCCGGAGTGGCAATAGGTGACCCGCACCGGTTCCGGCTGACGCTCCCCCACGTGCAACAATTTCCGCAGCGCGTCCCGCGATTTCAGCCGTCCATCCTCGTCCAGAAACGAGTTGTACGTCGCGCTGATCGCGCCCGGGATTCGCCCGCCGCGCACCATCGCCCCTTTGTCCGCGCCGCTGTAATATTCGGGCGTGCGAGCGTCCACAATTATCACTCCCGGATCTTTCAGCCGCATGCGGATCCATTCCGCGCTTGCCACTTTCACGGGTGCGGGGCGCGGCGTAAAGTGCCCGGTTGCGGTGCGCACGGCTTCTTTCGAGACCGCGCGGCCTTCCTTCTTCCACAACGCGAATCCACCGTCGAGCAGGGCGGCGCGGCCACCCAGTCCCAGATAGTCGAGCGTAAACCAGGCTCTGGTTGCGCTTTGCACGGCTCTGCCGGTGTGGTACACCACCACGGTCGACTCATCCGTCACACCCAGCTTGCCAAATGCCTCCTGGAGCGCATCCACCCGTGGCAATTCCGTGCGCAAGCCGTCCGGGCTCGTGACGCTAATGTCCTCCAGGCGGAGCAGGCGAGCTCCCGGAATATGCCCCTCCTGATAGTCGGCGGGCGTGCCCACATGAAGGATCGCGACATCCGCGTTCCCCAAGTGCCTCTCAAGCCACTCTCCGCTGACGAGCATTTCCTGAGCTCCCATTAGAAGAGGGGCAAGCCCAATCAGCGGCAACACGGCAGCCAGCAGTTGTCTAACCATAAAGCCAGTATCCCAACCAATCGCATCCGCGCGCATGCTCAGCTTTCAGGTGGCCAGACGTTCGCGAAGAAATGCGACCCCCTCGCGCGCAATCGCTTCCGCCGACGGAGCTATATCGCGCCAGATGCACGCCGCGGCGGCAATCTCCTCGATGCGGGAACCGAAACTCTCAATCACCAGCCAGCCATCGTAGCCAGAGCGTTGAATTGCCGGCAGAATCTCGCTCCAATGCACTTGGCCCGTTCCTGGAATTCCCCGGTCGCTCTCGCACGTGTGGATGTGATGGAGCCGGCTGCCGCAGGCAAGAATCGCCGAAGCCGAATTCTTCTCTTCAATGTTTGCGTGAAAAGTATCGAACAGAACTCCCAGCCTCGGATGGCCCACCTCTTCGCACAGGCGGAGCACATCGGCCGCGGTGGTGGTGAAATAGGTCTCGAAGCGGTTCAGCGGTTCGTGGGCCAGCCGCACCTGGCACGCGTCCAGCGCGGTCCCAAGCTCCCCGAATCCGTCCGTCGCCCGCTTCCATTCCTCTTCAGTGGGACGCCGCCCGCTGTGCTGTCCAACCGGCGAACAGAATGGCCCCAGGAACACTTCGGACCCGAGCTCCGCCGCCACGTGAATCCCGTTCACCAGAAAGTCTCGGGCCGCGCGCCGCACGGATGCATCTTCCGAGATCAGGCTCAGCTCGCCCGTGAGCGCCGAACAAAACGTGCAGCCGAGCCCCTCCCGTTCAAGCGCGGCGCGAATCTTCCCGGCGGGGAATCCGTCAAACGCGAAGCGTGCGATTTCCACGCCGTCGAAACCCCATTCGCGAATGCGCGGCAGCAGATCCAGATGCTCCAGGTCGAATGCGGCAGTCCATAAGAGCGTGTTGATGCCAAATTTCATTGCCTTGCTCCCCGCGTTTTCGTGAGGTTCTCAAACAGGAAAAGCCCACCCTTGCCCGGCGCGACAAAATCGAGGTCGCCATCGCCATCGAGATCCGCCACCGGCATCTGCATTCCGCCGCCGGCCCGGCCGCCGAAATCGATCACATGCCGCACCCAGGTCACACCCTTTCCGTCGGGAGTCGGCGTTCGGTCATACCAGAAGATGCCGTTCGGGTCCTGCGCGCCGGGGTCGTGGTCATGCGCCAGAAAGCGCTTGCCGGTGAGAATGTCCTTCTTGCCGTCTCCGTTCAGATCCACCAGCACCACTTCGTGCGCCTGGCTCCAGGCGCGATCGATCTCCCGTTTTGTCCACGTGCCGTCGCTCCGCTTCTCCAGCCAATAGAGCCCATAGTCGTGCGCGTTGCCAAAGACGATATCCGGCTTGCCGTCCTCGTTCACATCCAGCACGTGAAGGAAGCTGAGGTGTTCCGCAAAATTCCAGTCCGGGTGCTCCACCCAGTTCCCGGAGCGCGGGTCGGCCGGAGCCTCCAGCCACCCCTTGGCGGTCAGCACGTCCATGCGCCCGTCCCCGTTCACATCGCCGGCGCCGATCCCGTGGCCGAAGTTCTTCGGGCTCACCCGATGTTGCATCCACGTGCCGCCCTTGTTCTCAAACCAGGCGGTGGGCGCATTCTGGTTTCCGAATTGCGGCAGCAGTTCGTTGGCCTTGCCGTCGTTGTCCATATCAACCAGAAACGCAAACTCCGTGTTGTGGCCCAGCACGATGTTCGCTTCCTTCCACGTGCCGCCCGCCGCGCCCGGATTGCGGTACCAACTGACCTTCTTTGAGAACCACGTGGCGGTGATCACATCCACCCAGCCGTCCCCGTCCACATCCATCGGCAGATCGCTGAACGCATCCACGTAGTTGTTCTGGAAGTGCAGGTCCCGGTAGCGATGCCGCTTCCAGTTGGGCGCTTCATACCAATACTCGCCGCTCAGGATGTCGGGCTTGCCGTCCCGGTTGACGTCCGCGATCGCCGCCGTCTCCGCCGCCCCGATATCGAGCGAATGGCGTTCGAACGGGATATCGGGAGGGCGGCTCGCGGCCGGAAGCGCCATCGCCGAAAGAGCCAGGAACAAGAAGAGACCTGCACGTTGCATGGGCTCATCATATCCGTCGAGAGGGGCGCTCTCCAATCTCCCCCCAAAGCGCCGCCTCGATGCGCTGCATTCGGAAGCCGAGCGGGGCCGCGCCCGTCTCTTGCACCGCCTCTCGGGCCCTTCCGTCCGCCCGCGCTATTTCCGTATCAGCCACACCTCCGAAACCTGCGCCCCGCGCAGCCGGCCGCTGGGCGGTTCTTCCCGGTCCCAACTCAGGCGAAGCGTGCCGGAGCGGGTGGCCTCCGCCGGAATATCGAATTCCAGCGGCTGAATGGGCAGCGGCTTCTTGCGATACGGATGAATCACGATGGAGTCGTTTGCCACCAGACGGATGCCCTGCTCGGGCACCGCGTTCTCCCCGCCGTACACGACACGGACTTTGTATCGCGCGGCCGGGTCGAGGCCCTGGTATTCGAGACGGATTGGCCGGCCTCGCCACGAATTCGCGTGGCTGAGCCAGGAACTCGGACCCTCGTTCCTTTCCCAGAATCCCTGCTGTCCCGGTTCTTCGTCCGGAATCAGATGCGGCTGTTGCGAAGGGTTCCCCAGATCGTCGTAGTAGCCTCCCGGCCCGGGGTCGCGCCAATGCAGAATCTCGTGGAGGATGGCAAGCCGGTCCGCTTCCTTTTCGAGCTTGCGGGCGTCGGCGAAGCGGGAGAGCATCCACACGCGGTCGTTCAACGGGTTATCCACCGTGTCGAGCGTTACGCCCCGCTCCCAGCCCGCTCCTCCGAGGCGCTCGACGCTCAACTGCGTGCCCAGGCTCTGAAACAGGGATTCTCCCAGTGCAAACACGCGGGTCCTCAGCTCCGTGGCCGTCGGTTCCGTGACGGCCTTCAGCAAGATGTGTTCCGCCGCGTCCATCGCCGCGCGGCTACCCGTGCGCGGTGACAATTGGAGCAGGCGGCGCGCCTCGGTTTCGAGGCCGGTTTCGTATTGCAGCCGTCGCTGCACATACGCATCGTAGTATGCGCGGTAAAGCAACTGCTGAAAACGCCAGTTGCGCTTCAGCGGGATGGGTGCCGCCCGTTCCATGGCCGTGAACTGTTCCAGCGTCTGCTCTACATTCGTATTCGAAACCAGCGGACCGGTCCAGTTGCGTTCCAGTGCCAGCAGCCCGTCGGCGATCGTCTCCATTCCCGTAAAGTAGCGGGCGTACTCGCGCGCCACCTCCACCGGGTCGGTCTCCGGATTCCACGCCAGCACGGTCCACAGCATCTTGTTGAAGTCGTCGTTCGCGCCGTCGGAATAGCTCACGAAGCCGATGCTGCCGGGGTAGTACCCACGGAAAAGCTTTGTTTCCCACAGCGGCATCGGGTTGATGGGTTCGCGGCTGTGCGTGATCGCGAATGCCGGGTCCCAGTTCACCAGCGGAAACTGGCAGCGGAGCGTATGAGTGATGTCGGGATACAGACGAATCGGGATCTCCGGTGGGACTGCCGCGCGGAATTCCTTCATCGAAGGGCGAACCCACGGCCCGTGAACCACACCCGCCAGCCACTGCGGCTTCCCGCGCAGCACGGTGTAGAACTGTTCGAGCCACGCATCGTCCATCCCCTGCGGCGACACCCACAACCCCGCTTGCGGGTGGTGCTTCTTGAGAACCGCGGTCGCCTTGGCGAGGAAGGGCATCAGGATGCGAGGTTCGGTATGGCCGGGGTCGCCCCCCGGCACAAACACCGCATCGAGTTTCGGCAACGCGGCGAAGACGGCATCCCAGTGGCGCAGTTCGCGCTCCACCGTCGCGGGGTCTTCGTAAGATTTCTCTGTTGCTGGCAGCCAGATAGAGAAGTCCAGCCCATATTCCTGGGCGAGCCGGGAAAGCTGCTGGTGCATGCGGGGCGGAGCTACGGGATACAAGCCGTTGTCGGCCTCAGCCCCATCGCCGGTCACTTCGATGGTGTTCGCGCCGAACACGGCCAGGTCGCGGATGTAGCGCTCGTAGTCCGACACCGTCCACAGATCGTACGTGTTGTTCGTATTGCGGAAGCCAAGCTGGTGTCCGCGAACGGGAAGTTTGGGTGCGCTGCGAAGCTGCCAGTCGTCCCGTAGCGTCACGGCATTGCGCCGCATATCGAGCTCGCGCAGCAGACGGCCGATGCCGAAGAGAATGCCCCTGGAATCGTTGCCCGTCACCTGAACCGCGCAGCCCGCGCCACTGGAAGCGCTCGCCGCAATCGAATATCCCTCCGCCGGAAGGCTGCGGATCTTCGCCCGGTCCACGGCAATACAAGGCTTGCCCGCCGGAACCGTCTCAACCACCGGCCATTCGATGAGCGTGCGCGTGGCCACCTCCTCCACCAGCAGGGCGATTGCTTTTTGCTCCGGTCCCGAGAGCCCGGCGGGGGCCAGGATGACGGCATCCTTCAAATCGAGAGCCAGACACGGTAGAAAAAATGAAACGATCAGGGCGGGAATGCGCAAAAAGTGAAACATGATACCTTCGCGTGCCATTGTATCAGCGCCGCGAAGCGCGTATGCTCTCCCGGATGAGGCTGCATTCAGTTGGCCCAGGTGCAGATCGTGCGAACGTCTCGATAGCGCGTTCAGCGCGCGAGGGTCCTGTAGAGTTCGGGACGGCGGAACCGGAATGTATACTCAAAGCGAGCGCGCGCCTCCAGCAGCCTCTGCCGTTCCAGTGTGTGCACCACCATCTCTTCCTCAACCGATGTGAGCCGCGAGCCATCCGGACCGACGACCGCCGCACCGCCGGCGAAGCGCTGATGCACGCCGGCGAATTCCACGTCGCCGCGATAGTTGCAAGCGACCCCGAAGACGGCGTTCTCCGCGCAGCGTGCCTCCAGTGGCCCCCGCGCCCAGCCGTACCATCCCTCCGGCGAGAGCGGATCTGGATCCGCCGCAAAGGGGAACAGCACGATTTCGGCATTCTGCACGCCAAGCAGGCGTGTAGATTCCGGCAGAAAGACGTCGAAACACACGTTCGCCCCGATGCGGCCGAGCGGCGTCTCCACCACCGTCACCGCATCGCCCCCGTTGTAGACCGGCATCTCAAACACGGGGATGTGCATCTTGCGCCAGAATCCCCAGAGCTTTCCCTCTCCCACCAGCACATGCGTATTGTGCAGCACGTTCCCGGCGTTCTCCAGAATTCCCGCGGCCAGGAAGATTCCGGCGGACTTTGAGACTGCAATCAGCCCCTGCACCACCGACCCATCCAGTGGTTGCGCCGCTTGCCAGGCCTTTCCGAGCGCATCCCGCAGCCACTCGGTGTGGTTCCGAGGAGGGTGGTTGGGAATGAAGCCGGTGGCGCTCAATTCGGGAAAGAGCGCCAGTTCCGCTCCCGCGGCGGCTGCCTTCCTGGCGGCGGAATCCAGGATGCCTAGGTTCTCCTCAACGCCGCCCGTTTGCGCGGCTGCAGCAATCGCGGCCACGGTAATCTGATGATTCATGCCTTCTGGCCATTCTAAGCGTTCGCGCGGGATCTATGCGTAATTGATGGGGTTGTGCTCCAGCCAGTGCAGATTCCGCCGGTCCTCCACTCCCCGTGCGGCGCCCTTGGCCATTCGTCTCGCTACCGTGCGCATGCCCCAGGCGGCGGTTCCGGCGATCGCAATGCATCCGCCGAGAAGCCCGCCGATCACCGCGCCGCGCCCGCGCATTCGCTTTGACGAGGCCAGCCCGGACACAGCTCCCGCTGCCAGCCCAATTGCCGTGGTTGCCAGGAGCGTGCCGCCGACTTCATCGGAACGGAGCGGAATCCGCTCCCGCTTGGGGCTTGCCTGCCATGCCGCGGATGCGCCGCTCCAGGCGGAATGAAGCAGTTCCTGAGCGTATCCGGCGTTTGCCGCGATCCAATCCTTGTTCGACATCGGAATCCTCCCTCTGTCTCTATGATACATGTCGATTCGGACGGCGAAGTCTTTAATTGAGTGTGGGCTGCCCGTGTGAGTTCTGGCACGGCGAATCGAAACTGCGGGTTCGGGCCACCCGATCCGGTCAGAAACGCGGGGAGCCAGGGTCCGAAGCTCGATCTCCCTGGCTCTCCGAAAGCAGGCTATTCTGTCTTAGCGGCAGGCAAAAGGAGCGGCCTAGCGCGCTTCCACCACCACGGTGACGCTTGCGCTGACGTCGATGGTGCCGGCCTCGACGGGCGTATGGGCATTTGCGCTGTCGGCCATTGCCATCCGCGCTTCCATCGCGTACGGCCGGGCAACCGGGCTGGAACTGTCGGAGACCGAAACCACACGCGCTACGCGGAGTCCCAATGCTTTCGCCATCGCGGCCGCCTTCTCGCGAGCCTGGCTGGTGGCTTCAATCAGTGCCTTGGTCTTTGTGGCCTGTTCGTCCTTGAGCGTAAAGCGAAGAGAGCCGATATTGTTCGAACCGGCTTTAACGGCGGCATCAATCACATTGCTGACGATGGCAAGGTCCTGGATCTTTACTTCCACGCTGTTCCGCGCCACATAGCTGGTGATGCGGTTGCCGCCGTCCTTGCCGGAACTCGCGTATTGCGGATTGATCCAGTAACCGCTGGTCTTAAAGTCCCCGCCTTTGCCCAGGGCTTTGGTGAGAGCCGCAAGAAGCTTCTCGGTCTCCTGCGCGTTCCTCGTTCCCGCCTCCTGGGAGGTGGGTGCCTGGGTGGTGATGCCGATACTCAGCATCGCCTCATCCGGCTTCACGGATACCGTCGCCTCACCGGAGGCTGTAATGCGGGTGCCGCCGGTCGTGCTCTCCACGGTTTGGGCGGGCGCCGCCACGCAGAGCCAAAACAGGGCGGTCCCCACCCCGGCGACGATCACGGTGCGTAAGTGCATACAGACAGATCCTCCAAACAAGTATTCGATCATAGGATGCGCTCGCCGTCGATGAAGGTTTCGCTGCATGCTGCCGCTTGTACGACGAGCCTCGGAATATAGATGCAGTTCTAAACCCTCGCCGCAACCGGCTTCAATTTCCCACCGCGGCGGCAGCGCGAACGCGCACTGCGGTTTGCCGCTGAGCGGGTTTGCGCGCCGTCCCCATCTGCGCACGAATCCCGGATAGGAACAGAGACACGGATTCGAGCGTCAGCGGCAAATTATCCGATGGGGGATTTCGCAAGTCGAGCCGGGAAAGTCCGCATTCGAGCAACCGAAGCAGGTCCGCGAGTTCGCGGCGGTCCATCCATAATCCGCCGCGGCAGGGCACAAACCC
This sequence comes from Bryobacterales bacterium, assembly GCA_039812845.1. Classification (GTDB taxonomy): domain Bacteria; phylum Acidobacteriota; class Terriglobia; order Bryobacterales; family Bryobacteraceae; genus JACTMJ01. The sequence continues at coordinate 18,633 of JBDIBK010000027.1, read as the reverse complement.
CAGAAGATGCGCGCGAAACAGTGCGGCAAGGGTGTGCAGATGATCCGGTCCGCTCGTCGAAGCCGACTTGGATGCGGAGAACAACCCGCCAACCGCACCGTTGCGCGTGGGTGCGCGCTTGGCGCTCGGCGACGGCTGAATTCCAAGCTCCACCACGGACCAAAGCCTGACGGCGGTGTCAGACCCAACAGGCAATAGCAGGCAGATCGGCTGCATGGTCTCTCCTGGGGGGAGAAGATCAAGGGAGAATTGCCCTAGTGTATCGCCAGTTTCGGCACACGGCTAGAGCGAAAGTGCGCGAAAACCGGTACGTTTGAGCCAATTGGCCGCTGCAAGGTCGCACTTCGATTTCGCCCGGTCTTGAGGGAAACTTGGAGAAAGGAATGCGCAACATGCTGGCGAAACTCATCGAGTGCTTACGACTTCCCCGCTTGGCTGGTAAGGTGGCTCGGCTCTTTCTGGCCATCTGCCTCACGGCATTTCTGCTGCTGGGGTTGAGCGGCTGCATTGGCCGGATCTCCCAGGCGAACCGGACGCTGCCGTTTAGCCCGAAGGACGTGGCCATCCAGCCGGCCAGGCAGGAACTGCGCGTGGTCGTGATTGGGGATTTCGGCACGGGAAGCAAAGGGCAGCGCGACGTTGCAAAAGCCATCGCGGCGCAGCACAAGTCGAAACCGTTCTCGTTTGGGATTACGGTGGGGGACAACTTTTACGAACATGGGGTTTCGAGCGTCACGGACAAGAAGTGGCAAACACGCTGGGAAGAACCCTATGGCGCACTGGGAATCCCCTTCTATCCGACGCTGGGGAATCACGACTACTATGGCGACGTGCAGTCTCAGTTGGATTACAAGTCTCCAAGCGACAGTTGGCACTTGCCGGCGCGCCAGTACGTGCTGCGAAGCTCGCTCGTCGACTTCGTGGCCCTCGATACCACCGATCCGCGAACCGAGCAATATGCCTGGCTGGATCGCATTTTGAGCGAAAGCAAAGCGCACTGGAAAATCGCCTACGGGCACCATCCGATCTATTCCGCCGGATATCATGGCGACGTCTTGGCCATGGAGCGCGAGTTGCTGCCCGTCATAAGGGGAAGGGTGGCCCTGTACGTCGCCGGGCATGACCACGATCTGCAATATCTGAAGCCCGTCGATGGCACGCACCTGATCGTTTCCGGCGGTGGAGGCGGCCGCCTGCGGCAGTTGCGTCCCGATCCCCGCACTCTGTTCGCTCGCACCATGTACGGATTCACGACCCTCGAAATTGACCGGTCCCGGATTCGCGTAGAAATGTTTGACCAGAACGGACAGCGTGTCTACGAGTCCGAAATCTTCAAAGAGACCTCGCGATCCGGAGTGGGGCAGGCTGCCGAGGCGGAAACCGTATCCCGGTAGCGCTGCCCTTCCTCCGCTGCGGGGAAGCCGCTAGAACCCCAGGTGGCCCCAGTCGAACGCGGGCCCCACATCCCACTTGTCGCGACGGAAGTTGGTGTGCGTCGCGACGCCGGAATAGCTCTCGAATGCCTGCGGATCAAACTCGCCGCGCCGGGCCGCCAGGGAGGCGATTCTCGGAATGGAGAACTGATCGCAAAGCCGGCCCACCAGGGTGCCCACGGCTTGCTGCTGAATTTCGGGCATCGTGGCGAAGAAGTCGATTCCCCGGTAGCTGCACCGCAGATACCGCTTCTGCTCCTCTGCCCCGCAATAACGGGTGCCCCAGTTCCTGGGCCACCAGTTCAACTGCGTGGGATCATCCGGCGCGAGTTTCAGCGGCCCGACGTTCGCGATCTCGATCCCGATCGAGCGCTGGTCGTGCCGATGCGTTCCTTTCACGCCCAAATGATAGGCCCAGCACTCCGGCGGGAAAAACTCGGCAATGGTCCCGTCGGGATCGACGCCGAATGCGGTTGCAATGCGGTCCGGGTTTCCGGCCCACGTGCGGTACGCGCTCTCGCAAGAGGTGCCGGCCGTGAAGTGCAGCACGATGAGATCCTTCCGGTGCCGCTGCGGCAGATACTGGTCCGGCAGCAGACGAAACGAATTTGTTTGCAACTCGTGTGACTGGCGCTTACCGGCATCCGCAAGAATGCTGGCTTTTTCCTCGTGCGCCGCCCCGGCGATGGCCGCTCCAGGTCCGGCACTCTGGCTGGCGCTCCGGCTGCAAGCGGCTTCTAAGTGGTTGCAACTGTTGGCTGTTTGGTGATTAGGGCGCTGCCCCGTGAAGAGCGCCGCGCGTGCGGCCCCCGAACGAATGCTTGCTGAACTCATAGGAATTCCTCCGCCCCACTATAGGGTGGAGGAACGGCAAACCAAGCCCGGCGGAGCCATTCTGGCGGGGGATGAGGTTATTCGGCGGAGACTGCCGCGGCCCTGCGGTGGGAATGGCCGAACGGGGATTCCTTGATAGTGGAGAGCACTACGGATGTCTTGGTGTGCTGTACGCCGTCAATCGTTCGGAGGGAATCTCCGATGAGAGTGTCCAGATGCGCCGTATCCCGGACAAGCACCTTCAGGAGATAGTCGTCCTCGCCCGTCACGCGATGGCACTCGAGAACCTCCGGAAGCTTCTTTACCGCCCGCAAAAACGCCTTCCGGTGCTTGCACTTGCCCAGTGTCACCGCGACGAAGGCGGCAAGACCGTAGCCGAATGAGGCGGCATCGAGCAATGCGGTGTACCCGCGGATGATCCCGCGTTCTTCCAGCTTGCGGACCCTCTCGGCGGCCGCTGGAGCCGAGAGCTGAAGGTGCTGAGCCAGTTCAGCCCAGCTTATCCGGCCATTCTCGCAAAGCAATGCCAATGCCTTTGTATCCAAATCGTCCATGCGCGTATTCCTTTGGAAGCAAAGCGGTCAGGTCAAGCAGGATTGGCATTCACAATAACAAGGATCGCAAGCCGTGGAAAGCAGACGCCGCGCATCGCGATCTCCAATCTCCCCGCGCACGGCCTAATTCTGGGATTCGGTGCGCGATGTCGCGGGCGATCCCGCTCCAGCCACCACGGCGTCGTGTTTCTCCGAACGGCGTTGAATCAGGGCCAGCATCTCCCCCCGCTTGGCGCGGAATTCCTTCATCATCGACGGCGGCACCGACGATTGGCGCGGAAGGTCCAGGCTCTCAAAGTTGAGATAATTGCCGTTCTTTCGAATGCGGAAATCGAGGTGCGGACCCGTCGCCAGCCCCGTGGCGCCCACAAGACCGATCTGGTCGCCCTGCTGGATCTTTTGGCCAACTTTCACCTGCCGGCGCGAGAGGTGCATATAGTACGATTCGTAACCGTTCGCGTGCTGGAGCTTGATGAGGTTGCCCGCGCCCCCGGAGCGGCCGGAGAAGGTGACCGTGCCCGCGGCAATGGCCTGCACCGGGGTTCCGGTGGGAGCCGCGTAGTCGATGCCAAGGTGTGGACGGCGCGTCTTCAGCACCGGATGCAGCCTGTTCCGCGAAAAGCCGGAACTGATGCGGGCGGCGAACTTCAGCGGAGACCGCAGAAATGCGGCCTGGGTGCTCTTGCCGTCACTCGAATAGTACACGGGCCTTCCCTCCTGATCTCGAAAGAGAAAAGCGTCGTGCATCGTGCCGCTGTTGTTGTAAGTGGCGGCGTGAATCTTCCCATAGCTGGGCGTCTGGCCGTTCTCGTAGGTTCTCTTTTCAACAATCAGGCAGAAGGTGTCCCCGTTCTGCGGATCGGTATAGAAATCGAGGTCCCACGCGAAAAGTTCCGCCATGCGCATGGCAAGCTCGGGGCTCTCACCCGCGGATTCGATGCTTTCAAAGAGCGAGCGATTGAGCGTCGCGCAGATGGGAACCGTTGCCACCGTGCTGCGAATGGTTTCGACGGTGGCGGTCAACGGATCGCTCAAATCCCGCGATTCGGGAATGTCCACGTGCAGCACATGATCGTTGTCCACCTGATACTCGAGCTTGCGCGGTTCTCGCAGCGCCGTGCGGGTCAGCAGAAAAGAATCGCCGGCGCGAAGTTTTCGTACATCCACGGTATCGATCACGGCCCGGACGAGCGGTCCCTCAATCTCCGGCGCGAGCCCGGCCCGGCCAAGAATAGTCTGCACCGTATCGCCCTGGAGGATCGGAAGTTCCTCGCGGATGGGCGTTTCATCCACGGCTGCTTCGGGGATCTCGGGAGTGGCGCTGACGGAGAGCGGGTTGGGAAACGGTGAAGCAGTTCCATAATCCAGGAGAAGCGCCGTGGCCGTCGAAGCCAGGAAGCCGAACACGAGAACACCGGACACGATACGAAGGGGGCGGGTCATTCCTAGTACTCTAGGAGAATCATTAGAAAAGATCAATGCAAAATGCCAAATTTCGAGGCATCGCCCGGTCTCGAATGGATGGAACAATCCAGGGAATGAATGATTGGATTGCCAGCGAGTCTCTTCTGAATTTGCCGAGTCCAAACCCGCACGGCTATCGAGTGAGGCGCGTTTCTCTGCCGCCGTTGCGTGCCAGACCGGATCGCTGTCACCGCACCTGTAAATTCTTCCTTTCGCGCCAACCTATTGTCTCGAAACCGCTTACGATGCCGCTCCCACGACGCCCAGCACGCCGTGGTTCGTTCTGGCCCCGCAAGAGCGGATAATCAATCGGCGGGAAGAACTGCGTCTTCGCGACAAGTCCCTTGCCGCAACCGCGTTTCCCAGCCCGTTGTTTGAAAACTGAATCCACCACGAACCGCCCAAAGGATCGTTTCCGAGAGTGCCTCGCCCCTTCCGGGGCCCCCGATTTCACCCAAAAAACCGACGCAAAAAGAAAAGGCGAAATCCGGACAAACCCGGACAATCCAACAATCAGAAAGATCCAGCGATATGCCACGGAATCAATGGTTTAACAAGAATCGACCCAGCGAAAGTCAGAACCAAAAATTTCACAAAATCCGGACAAACCGCCCCACTCCGCGCAAGGAGCTTCGCCGCAAATGCCATCCATCCCGTTCCAGCACCTGCGGAGTCGACGGCTGTTTGAAGCCCCCGATTTTCGCCTCAGCAAACATTCTCAGCATGTGTTGAAAATTCTGGTTCCGTAAAAGAACGAGTTAAGGGGCGTGGCCCGGCCGAATGCCAGGCGGCGAAACCGTCGGCGACCAGACGTTGCGCCGTGTCCAACGGACGATACCCAAGGGGTCTCCCATCCGAAGCGTAGTAGAGGATTTGCGTTGTGACAGCCATAAAGACACACTCCGGGTGCGACACGGAAGGGAAGGAGTTTTTGATAGAGTCCTGTCTCTCGATAGTGGGGGGTGCGGAAGGGCGAGAGGTGCGCAGCCTCTGGGGGAGCGCCGGGATGCACTCTACTCAAGAACTAACACGCGGCCTGAAGTGCGTCAAGGAAAAATCAAACACGGAGGTAAACGTTTTGGGGAAGAATGCCACAACCTCAATCAAAATACACCCACTGATCCCGGGAACCGTCGAAAACTGACGCAGCACGAAAGCGCCGCTCTTCCGCCGGATTCATGATTGCCAAGGCTGGTCCAAATGGGAGCGAACCCGGTGCATATCCATCGAAACCGGTCGTTTGCGTAGATGCTCCCTTTTGCCACTGTTGCGCTGGCTGACGAAGCTCACGAGGAGAGGCTCTCCGCCACCTCCAGAGATCCAAAAGCTCTACTGCGACCGTCTCTAGGAGGGCAATGGTGCTGATGATAATTCCCCGAAGCGTGTGGGCTCCTTCTTCGTGCAAGACGAGATTGCAGGGTGTGCCAAGAAGGACCTCGATATCTGACCGACCTGGATCTCTGGGGAGATGCCCAACCCGCCGCGCGCGTTGAGCGGGCCGACCGTCGGGCCCAAACAATACCGGTTCGATGGGTAGATATTGCCCTCGTTCTATCCGCCGCCCTCGGTGAACCAGCATGTTACGCATTTCGAGTACCCAATCGAGCCAGCCCTTTGGACCTGCTGCGCCGATAGCTTCTTCCAAACGCCTAGCAAGCTTTGCTTGCATTTCGAGGCCGGAGTTTGCGGCACCGTCCTTCTGGGCCTTCTTCGCGATTCCGGACAGCGATTTGCGTACCTTTTTGAAACCAGCGGTGAGGATGTTCTCCTCCAGTGCAGCTACTCCGATGACCACGCCCGCTAGACAGTCAAGCGCCGAGGCAACCGCGCGCACCGCACCCGCCTGATGCATGCGAACCAGGTCAGGCAGGAGTTGCTCAAGAATAGAACGCGCGGGTGGCGGATCGATAACGGGTCCACTGGGCAACATCTGAATGGCGTACGCGAGACGGGCACTGTCTTGCTCGGACATGTCGAGGAATTCGAGCCAATGTAACGCCGCTTCCGCCATGTTGTACGGCACGCTCGATAGGCAGCAGTAGAGTTGATCGGCGATGAGAATTCGACGACTGGTGCCTGGGTCCGGTGCCCACCACCCAACACCGTATGGCGGGCCGTCGACGAAGTCTTCAAAAACGTCGCTCTTCAGAGAGGACCAATTCGGCAGCCTGACACCGATGGCTGACCTTGCATCCTGTTCAGTTGGCTCCGAGGACTCGGGATACGGCTTGCTAAGGTGGGCTAGATCGACTGCTCTCATGAACCTAGTATCGCCGCACGGCAAAGATTCTTCGGCCGCCTCGAAGTGACGTGATTCTCTCGACATCCCACATCCTGGCATCCATGGTGCCTGCGGGACCAGTTTCTGCATATAAAGGGGACCTCGTTTCTCTCCGTCTTGCGATACAGAGTACAAGACGGGTATCGATACCACGGCTACCATGCCTACCACGTGGGGGTGGGATAGGCTACCAAGTCGATGGGAAATGAGTATGGACCCAGTTTGGACCCTGTTTGGAGTGGGGAAGAGGGACGAAGGACGGTAAGTCTCTGAGAAGTTTGGTGGACCTGGAGGGATTCGAACCCTCGACCTCTTCCATGCCATGGAAGCGCGCTCCCAACTGCGCCACAGGCCCTCACCGGATGCGTCTTGCAACGCGGGGACGTCTCCCAATATACCATGGAACTTCGCCCCCTCTCAGGGGCGGGGAGGCCGGGATATGAAGCGGGATGATGCGTTTCAGATTCTTTGCGAGTTTGTCCAAAGCGATGCCCTGCGGAAGCATGCCTTGGGAGTGGAAGCCTGCATGGCGTTCTATGCGCGCAAGTTCGGAGCGGATGAGGAACTATGGCGGGTGACCGCGCTTCTGCACGATTTTGATTGGGAGATTCATCCCACGCTCGAAGAACACCCCATGAAGGGCGAGCCGATCCTCAAGGCACGCGGAGTGAGCGAGGAAGTCCGCCGCGCAATCCTTTCGCACGCCGAGTACAGCGGAGTTCCCAGGGAATCGCTCCTCGAAAAGGCGCTGTTCGCCTGCGACGAACTCTCCGGTTTCCTGACCGCCCTTTCCTATGTCCGGCCCACCCGCAGCATCTTTGAGGTGGAAGTGGGCAGCGTCAAGAAGAAGATGAAAGACAAGGCCTTCGCCCGAAACGTCAGCCGCGATGACATTCGCAACGGGGCGGAGGAGTTTGGCGTTCCTCTCGACGAACACATCCAGAATTGCATTGACGCCATGCGGGCAACCGCGGACGAGTTGGGGCTGCGCGGCAGTTTTGAGGGCTGAACCCGCTGCCCCCGAAAAGCGCCCCCTGCGGAAAGGAGCAGCGCCTCGTCGGTCGCACCAATCGCGGCTACTTGCCCTGTTTGGCGTTGTACGCAATGCGCCAGACCACGTTGCCGCCGTCGTCGCTCATGAGCAGGCTGCCGTCGGGCAGTTGCAGCACATCCACCGGCCGTCCCCACACGTCTTTCGAATCCGGGTCAAGCAGGAATCCGGTGAGGAAGTCGCGTGGCGGGCCGGTGGGCTTTCCGTCCATGCCGAACGGGAGGAATACCAGCGAGTAGCCTACCCGCTTCGCACGGTTCCAGGAGCCGTGATACGCAAGGAAGACGCCGTTCCGGTACTCGGCGGGAAACGAATTGCCGGTGTAGAACGTGAAGCCGAGCACCGCTCCGTGCGGCTGCACGGGCACATCCGGCACGATGGTCTTCGCCACCAGATCCGGCCGCTCGCCCTTGCGCCGGGGGTCTTCGTGCGGGCCGATATACGCGTATGGCCAGCCATAAAAGCCGCCGGGCTGAATGTGAGTGAGGTAGTCCGGCACAAGGTCGTCCCCCAGCGCGTCGCGCTCCTGGACGGCGGCCCAAAGATCGCCGGTGATCGGGTTCCACTCCATGCCAATGGGGTTTCGCGTGCCCTCGGCAATAAACTCCTGGCCGCTGCCATCGGGGTTGTAGCGCGTGATGGAAGCCCGCAGCCGAATCTCGCCGCCGTCCACGTTGGAACGCGATCCCGTGGCCAGATAGAGCTTGGTCTTGTCCTTGTTGAAGAGCAGATTCCGCGTCCAGTGGCCGCCCGCGACCGAGCTCAGGTCGATCGCTTCTTCGCCGGGCAGAGCCACCGTTCGCGCATTGGTGTCGTACTTATACCGCTTCACGGACGTGGTTTCGGCCACGTAGAGGTAGCCGTCGCGATACTCCATGCCATAGGGCGTCCGAAGCCCGTCCAGGATTCTCGCCGGTTTCGAAAGCTTCCCGTCGCTTCCGATGGTGAACACGTAGACGCTCCCTTTCGGAGCGGCATCGGTCATCAATACCTCGTTCGACGGCCCAAGCAGGAAAGCTCGCGGTCGTTCGAAACCCATCGCCACAACCTCGGCGCTAAAGCCTTCGGGCACTTGCACCCGGGCACCGTTGGGGCGCTCGATCACCGTGGGGCCGTTCCCCGCGGAAGGCGTTTGAAAAGGCTCGGGCAGGCGGATCGTCTCGCCCCAGGCGGTCTTCGCCTCCTGTGGCGCGCTGTTCCCCGCACTGCCGCTCTGGCTGGTGGAAGTGGCGCAGGCCGTCAGCAGAAGCGCGGCAGCCGAAAGGCAGGCGCACGCCCACGGGAGAGATCGATTCCGGGATGCTTTCATGACGATTCCTCAGGCAAGAGTGCCGATGACGAGCTTTGCACCAGTGTATCGCTTGGGACAGGGATGGGCGTCACCACCCGTCGAACGGGTGCAACCGCGGCCAGCCGTGAGTTCCGGGTCCTGTTCCCGTGTTAGCCGCTTCGATCTCACGCCGTCGATTCGCGCGAAGGCCACGACCGACCATCGAAATGCAGCGGAGCCAATGCCAGGAGCCAGCGCTGTCGGGGAAACAGACACTCATGGCGGATCTCGAGTCGGCTTGACTCAACGGGCTTCGCTGGATACGATCACCCTCCGGCTGCCTGCTGCTGACGGCGCGGGCGCAATTCGCGGACCAGGATATCTCAATGGTGCATTCCTCCCTTTCCCGGCGGCAGTTTCTTTCCACGGCGGTTGCGTCGGCTGCCCTTGCCCCCTCGATCTTCGGGCAGGCCTCGCGCCCGAACATCGTGTTCATCATGGCCGACGATATGGGCTACGGCAACCTCGGCTGCTTCGGCCAGAAGCGGATCAAGACCCCCAACCTGGACCGGATGGCCGCGGAAGGGATGCGCTTTACCAGCGCGTACGCCGGTGCCACTGTCTGCGCGCCCTCGCGTTGCACACTGATGAGCGGCAAACATACCGGCCACGCGACGGTTCGAGGGAATTCGTTCCCGGAGTTGGCGCTGAAGAAGTCCGAAAGCACGGTTGCGGAGGTGCTCAAGCGCGCGGGATACCGCACCGCGCTTTTTGGCAAATGGGGACTCGGCGGCTTTGACGCGGATGGGCATCCCAACGACCGGGGCTTCGACGAGTTCTATGGCTATCTGAATCAGCATTTTGCCCATAACTCGTTTCCCGAACACATCTGGGACAACAAGGTCGAGATGTTCCTCAAGGAGAATTGGTTCAACCGGCGAAAGGTGTTTACCAACGATCTCTTTGGGAAGAAAGCCAACGAATTTATCGGGAAGCAGTCTCCCGGCCAGCCGTTCTTCCTTTACCTTCCGTACACGACGCCGCATGCCGACAACGAACGCGGCCAGATTGACACGAACGGGATGGATTCTCCCGACTTCGGCGACTATGCGCAGGAAGACTGGCCGGATGCCGAAAAGGCGTTTGCCTCCATCATTACCCGGATGGACGCGGATATCGGGAGACTCTTCTCGACACTGAAAGAACGCGGACTCGACGACAATACCCTCGTCTTCTTCACGAGCGATAACGGCCCCCATAAGGAGGGCCACCACGACCCCGAATTCTTCAACGACAATGGGCCCCTTCGCGGCATCAAACGTGACCTTTACGAGGGCGGCATTCGCGTGCCGTCTATCGCTCGCTGGCCTGGGAAGATCAAAGCCGGTGCGGTGAGCGACTTCCCCTGGGCGTTCTGGGACTTCCTACCCACCGTGGCCGAGCTTGCGCGAACGGAACAGCCCAAAGAAATCGACGGCGTGTCGATCGTGCCCGTGCTGTTGGGCACCGGCGCGCCCGCCCGGGACCATCTTTACTGGGAGTTCCACGAGCGCGGCTTCCACCAGGCGGTTCGCCAGGGAGATTGGAAGCTTGTGCGGCAAGGGCCCGCTTTCAAGACCGAACTGTTCCATCTCAAGGACGACCTCGGCGAAACCAGGGATCTGGCCGCCGCGCATCCGGACATCGTCGCGAAGATGGAGAAGCTTTTCAAAACCTCCCGTGTCGAAAACCCGCACTTCCCGACAAACCGGGAAGTGCCGTCCGTTCCGTTTTAGGGCCGCTTCGCGTTCAGAGAGCCGTCGCCGCGGAGATTCCGTTCGTTTCGAGCACCACCGCCATCTTCTGTAGAGCCGACTTGTGGATCTGCGAAACCCGGCTCTCATTTACGCCCAGCACGTTGCCGATCTCCTTCATCGTCATCTCGTTGGTGTAATACATGTTGACGACGGTCTGATAGCGGATTGGCAAAGCAAGGATGGCGTCTTTCAAAGCTTCCGCAATCTGATTCCTCTTGCAGATCGCATCCGGATGGTCGGATTCATCGGCGGGAAACTCCGGTTCCGGCAGATCGTCTGGGCCGAGCGGGCGGGACGCCGGGGATACCGGACCCTGGTTTCGCAAGCTTCCCGCCACCTGCTGCCACTTTTCAAGCTCAAAACCCATCTCCTGCGCGATCTCGGCGTCGGTAGGGGTGCGCTGCAGGATGCCGGAGAGTTTTCGGGTGGCCGTGTCCACCTGCTTGCACCGTCGCCGCTGGTCGCGGGAAGCCCAGTCCATGTCACGGAGGCTGTCGAGGATCGCTCCCCGGATTCGGTGTTTGGCATAGCCGGGAAAAGAGACGTTCTTGGACTCGTCAAAACGCGCGGCGGCGTCGATCAAGCCAAGGGTGCCCACTTGGATCAACTCTTCGAGTTCCAGGTGGATCGGAAGGCCCTCATAAATGCGAATCGCGATGATTCTCGCAAGGTGGAGATTCTCCAGGATCCGCTGGTCCCGGATCGCCTGAGATTCGCTCCGCGCGAGGGTGGAGGAATTGGATGAGATTCTGATTGCCGGCACGGGGATGGGCGTTTCCTCTCCTCTGGCCGGAGCGATGCACTGTACTGCCATTTTCGATACTTTCCTGTGCGTGAGACACTCGATGCCAGCTTGCATCCGGCATCGAGAGTTCGCACTATTTTTTGCTGCACCATCCCTGCATTGCAGTTGGGTAGCCATACGGTTCCAATGGAGCTGGAAACCCATTATTGAACTCATTGGAGCTAAGGTCTTCCCGGTAAACCGCTGAATTTGAGGGGTTATGCCCCTGTTGGCATCGAGGAAAAAACCTGACTGTTTTGGTAGATCGTCTGGTACCTGAAAGCGCGCTCCCGTGCCGTTTTGAACCCTGCCGGGTTCCAATCGGGAGGAACGTTTCATTTTGGAATGTGGAACTCGGGCATTCGCCTTAGGTCGAATGGAACTGTTGGCCCTTCCGCGAACAAACCCCTAAGGTTCTTCCGAAGATCGTGCCGGATCCGAATCTTCCCTCGCATCGAGCCTCTCGCGTTCGCGGGCGAGCCAGGTTTTCAGCGTGAGTCCGCCAAGAAGGATCAGGACGACCACGCGAACCTTGCCATCCAGGGTGTAGAAGGTGGACGCTGCCAAAGCCCCATAAAGCAGGATTGCGACAAAGAACCGATTGTTGTCGAGTGTGTTCATTGGATTGGGTTCGGGTAAGCGGAGGAGACGTTGGTTCTGAGCGGCACAGCCCCAAAGGCACCCGTGGGTTCTACTTCCAGGAGCGAATACGCTGCGCGTGCGGCTTCCATGCAAAGCACCCCCTAATTCTCCACGTTGTACGAAAAGGTGAACTGCAGCCGAACCTGGCCGCCCTGGAACTCCCGCGGCAGCGGAGGGAATGGATTGGATGCGCTCACGCCCGCCACCGCCGCCCGGTCAAAAGCCTCAAACCCGGAACTGTTGGCGATCACCAGCTTGGGTACATCGCCATCCCGGTTAATGGCGAACTGGATGCGCACCTGCCCCCGACGCCCAAACCGGGCGCTCTCCGGCATTACCGCGAACCAGTTTCTCTTGACGGCCGCCAGCACCTGAATCAGGTACGGCTTGAAATCGATGCCGTTCGGATCGCTCAGCAGTTCGACGGAACCCCGGGATCGCGTGGGCGACGACGAAGCCCCGCCCAGGGGGGAGGGCTGCGAAAAGTCCTCGACCACCTGGTTGCCGCCTCCGCCGCGGCCCTGCGATGCCACCCGAATTGCCTCGGATACGGACGCATTGGGAACCGGTATCCGCGATTGCCCGCCCGAAGTCCCGGTAATCGTGCCTGGCTTCTCAAATCGAATCTCCGGTTTCGACGGTGCTTGCACCCTAGGCGTCTCAGCGGGAGGAGGAACGGCCGGGCTTCCTAACGCGGGCGCGGGAGCCTGGGTCACCGCACTAAGCGGAACGTCAATCTTCGGAGCCTCAATCAGCTCGGAGGGTTTGTTGCCCATCGTGGCGCCCGCAGGGGGAAGCGCGGCCATCTGGCGAGGCTGCGGGCGCGCACCTGGAGCCTGTTCGATCTTTGGACGGGGCAGCAAACTTTCGAGGTTGATTTCCGGGCTTACGTTGCCGGTATTCGGAGCCTTCTGGGTGAGTTGGCGAAGGCGCGGAGCCACGAGCGGAGTCACGGCCACCCTCGGTATCACAATCTCCGGGGCGTCTCGGTACGACGCTGCCTGGAAGGTCACCAGCCCAAGCAGCGGCACCACAATCGCATGGAGGATCCCGGACAGGGCGAGGCCCCATCGGCGGCGCGCGACCGATTCCGGACTTTCGTCCTTCAGCAAGTGCGCCAGTGCTGACGATTCGTCTAATCCGATAGAGAGCATTGGTTCGCCCGCGGTGAACGCAAGTGTGCGCTCGATTGCCGCCTATTGAGGAAACTGGAATCGAGAATTAGGTTCCCCGCGTCCCTGGGTTCGTAACGAATCTTCCGGTTCCGCCTCGAAGCCGGGTTCCCTGCGCCCCGCGCCTTAACGCGGCGACTTGGCTTCATACGCCAGCACGCTTCGTTCCACCAATTGCCCGTGTTGCTCAATTTTATCAAGGATTTCGTGAGCCACCTTCAGCGCGCGGCAGGCCGCTTCTCCGTCCACCATCGGCGTTCTTCGCTCTCGCACACAGGCGACGAAATCCTCCAGCTCCAAACGCAGCGGCTCTCCCGGTTGGACGTTGAGCTGGCGGAAGCCGATACGACGATCTTGCCGGTCCACCTCAAACACCACGCCTTCCCGCCGCGTATAGTCCACCGAGAAATACTGGTAAGGCTGAAAGAGCCGGAGCTTGCGCACTTTATCGGTGGAAACGCGGCTGGCGGTTAGGTTCGCGACGCATCCGCCTGGGAAGGAGAGCCGCACGTTGGCGATATCCACCTTTCCGGAGAGAATCTGTATGCCGGAAGCCCGAATCTCCTCCGGCAGTTCCCCTACAGCCGAGAGCACAATATCGAGATCGTGGATCATCAGGTCCAGCACGACATCGATATCCAGGCTGCGGGGCGTAAAGAGACTCATCCGGTGAATCTCAAAGAACAGCGGGAGGGTGATTTCACCACGCAGCGCCAGGAGCGCGGGATTGTATCGCTCGAGATGCCCCACCTGCAGGATGCGTCCGTGGATCTTGGCCAGTTCGTTGAGTTCTCGCGCTTCCTCCACCGAGGCCGCAATCGGCTTCTCGATCAGCACGTCCAAGCCTAGATTCATTAGCGCCCCGGCCACTTCGGCGTGAAATACGGTGGGCACCGCAACGATTGCGGCTTCGGCGGCTTGGGCGGCTTCCTCCAGGCTGGAAAAGACGGGGCAGCCAAACTGGGTTCCCATTTCCGCGGCCCGCTTCGGATCCGTATCGAAGAGCCCGGCCAGCGTCACTTCGGGAATCTCCTTGAGCACGCGAAGGTGGTTCTGGCCGAAGCTGCCCGCACCGACGACAGCCACGGGAAGGGATTGACTCATGATTCCTGTCCGACCTCGGCGTGTGGAGACCCTCGGAACTTCCGCGCAGCCTGGGCGCTGTGGAGAATGCGGAAACTCTTAAATCTCCTTGTTTTTCTCCCGTTCATCGGGGAGTTCCGGCCGCGTGGGGTCTTTGACGGCAGCGGCCGCGCCGCCCCATTCGCCCGGCGCTCCCCGCAAACGTTCATCGCGCAACGCTTTCCGGCCGCTCAGTTCCTCCGGGAACAGAGCATAGCCCTCCCCAAGCGGGTAAAAGCTCCGAAGCAGTTCGAGACGCCGCCGGATCTCAACGCTCGGGATCTGCCGAGGGCTCGGCTCCACGTCGATATCGCAGCATATTCCGTGCAGAAAGAGCGTCATGGTGTCGATGTAGGACGCCCGCAGGTAGGCGCGAAGCAGCTTGCTGTCTCGCATGGGCTGGCTTTGTTTCGCCAGCACCTCGTTCTTGCGCTGCCAGGAAATCTCATCGATCTCCCCGTGAACTCCGCGCTTCATTTCCTCTTTGATCGACTTTGCCCAGCTTTGGCGGACGTCGGCGGGAGCCACTTCCCAAGCGATGCTGGCCACCGCGCTATACAGGTTGTAGTGGTACGCATTTGGCGAAACGTCTTCGGTGGCGATAATCAGAGACGCGGAATCCGGGCCCATGATCTGAAAGGAGTCGTCCCGGTCTTTGGGGTCGGGCGCCTCAAACACGATCACGTCGGCCTGTCTCCCCGCGCTGCGAAGAAAAGGCACCAGATACAGGTGCAACTGCGGCAACTGTTTCGCCAGCGCGGGCGGAAGGCTGGCGAGCGGCTCACGGATACTCGCCGCAATATCCTCTTCGGAAAGCGCAACCAGCGAAAACCAATGAATTTTAGAAGTGAGCGGGATGAGTTCGCCGCGAAAACGCTGAACAAACTGATCCGCCGCCAATTGTTCCTGCAAGGACATCAAAGTAACCTTTAGTGTAGCAAAGGGGTTACAGGCGTTCCCGAGTTTGGAGGGGTGCCCCGCGCGGGACGCCAGCCCGCGCATCCATCGAAACAAGCCTCGAATGAAAGTCCACAATCTTCAACCCGGCTTGCCGCTAGAATCGAATACGATGAGATCCATACTTGACCTGCCTATTGCCGGGCGAGACCGTCACCGCCGATGGATCGCCTTTGTATGGATCGTGCAGATCGCGCTTGCGGCGTACTTCTCGTTGCTGCCCGCCGCCAAACTCGGGACGATGCCGGGTTCGGACAAGGCATGGCACCTCGGAGGCTACCTCATTCTCGCTTTGCCGATTCCGTTCTTGTGGAATGGGAAGCTAAAGGTCTGTGCAGCCGCCATTCTGCTGGCTCTCTACGGTGCCGGTCTCGAAATTGCCCAACAGTACGTGCCCGGCCGCAGTTTCGAGTTGGCCGATATGCTGGCGAATTCTGCGGGCGTCGTTTGCGGGGCCGCTCTCGCCGCATGGCTGCGCGGGGCGTTCTTCGCATTCAGATGGAATGCGGTCCCGGATTCCAACTCTCCACGATAGCGATCTCAAACCGGTCTGAACCGCCTTCGTCATTTCCATGCGAACGCGGGGGAGTTTATCGTCGGGAGGGATTCCATGGAGGCGGGAATGGTCGGGGCGGCGGGATTCGAACTCGCGACCCCCTGCTCCCAAAGCAGGTGCGCTACCAGACTGCGCCACGCCCCGACTCCTCCCTATTGTACCTGCATGCCCGCCTTGAGCGTCGGCGATAATGATGGAAGAGCGTCCGCCACCGGATGTGACGCGGCCATCACACCATGCCTCTCCCGCCCGCTTCCAGGATTGCCCGCCGCCAGGTGCTCAGCGCCGCCGGCGCCGCCGCGGTCTCGCTTCTCGGCTGTCGCGGAAAGGCGCAGCCATTCTCCGGGTTCGCGGCCATCGTAAAGGCGAACAGCCCTCTCGTTGCGCTGGTGGACTTGGCCGCTTTCACGCTCGTGAGCAAGATTGAGTTTGCGGCCCCGGTTTCCCAACTCCTGTACGCACCATCAACCCGGCTGCTTTATGCCCTGAGCGCGGCGGCGGGAATGATCTTCGAATATGATTGGGCCGCCAAGCGCCAAACCCGCCAGGTGCGCGTGGGGGAGAATCTGGTGGAGGCGCGGTTTGATCCGAATGAACCCTCGCTCTGGGTTTCGGTCGCCGCGCCCTCTTCGCTCGTGAAGGTCCCGCTGCGGGAGTTCGCGCCGCACTCCCGGATTCCCTTGCCCGCGGCCCCGGTCTCCTTCGATGCGGCCAACTGGGAAGCACGGCTCGCGGCATCGCTTGTGGGCGGAGGCATCGCTCTGGTGAACCATTCCGTCGGGAACGGCTCCGGCCGCGAGGATGCCATCGTGCTGCGTGGCGCGGAGCAGTTTGGCTTGGTGCGTTTCCGGTCCGACGGAAAGCAGGTTCTCGCGGCGAACCATTCGGAGAAGTCCATCTCCATTGTGCGCGCGGCGGATGCCCAGGCGCTGGTGGACTTGCCGGTCGCAATGGAAGCCCGCAATTTCTGCTTCAAGCCGGACGGCGGCCAGCTCTTTGTCACGGACGGACAATCCGGCGGGGTGGCGATGATTTACCCCTACACCACCGAAGTGGATCGCGCCGTGCTGGCGGGAAAGAGCCCGGGGGCGATGGCGGCATGCGCAAGCCCGCCGTACCTGCTGGTGGCGAACCGCGAATCGTCCGACATCACGGTTCTCGATCTGGATTCGGGGAAACTCGTGGCGATTGTTCCGGTCGGCTCGGCGCCGGCCTTTGTCGCCATCACGCCGGACAATCAGTATGCCCTTGCCCTCAACGCGGCATCGGGCGACATGGCGGTCATCCGTCTGAGCGCGGTCCGCAGCCGCAGGAATAAGTCCGCGCCGCTGTTTACGATGATCCCGGTGGGCGAGGCGCCGGTGAGCCTCGCCGTCATCCCGGCCTGACGCGCTTGTCTAGCCCGCCACCGGCTTTTTCTTTGCCGGATCCCAGCGCATGTAGCGGCGCTGGCGGAAGCTGAGCGTCCCCAGTTCGCAGGCGACCACGGCCCGCAGCCCGAGGTCGGAATCGCAATTCAGCGCTTCCCCGCGTCGAATGGCGTTCATCAGGTTCTTGTGGTGAAGGTTGGTGTTCTCCGCGCCCACACGGTCGTACTGGATCGGCTTCATCGAATCGCGCAGATGGCGTTCCGGCTCAATATCGAAGCCCTCCCGCGTGAACGTGAGCGTCGCTTTGCTGCCCCGAATCATGTGGCGAATCGGAGATCCGTTGGCCATGGAGGATACCAGGCTCACCGTGGGGCCGTTTGGGTAGTCCAGCATGATGTTGAACGTATCGGGAATTTCAGCCTTGCTCTCGCGAAAGTGGTAGGTGCCGCCCACTCCCACCGCGTACTTCGGGAATCCCAGGTTCAGCGCCTTGATGATGCGGGTGGCGCGATGCACGAAGAGATCGCTTGAGATTCCGCTCGAATAGTCCCAGTAACGGCGCCATCGGAAGAAGCGGTCGGCGTCATAGGGGCGCTGCGGCGCGGAACCCAGCCAGGATTTCCAATCGATATTCACACCCGGCCTGGCGTCTTCGTCAATCGCATAAGCCCAGAAGTCCCCTTCACTCGAGTAATTTCGCGAGTAATCGATCTGCGCCATCACGATGTCGCCGAGCGTGCCGTCCTCCACGTACTTGCGCGCCGTAATGTAGCTTTGGTCGGATGTGCCTTGCACGCCCACCTGCAGCTTAAGGTTGCTGTTCTTCAGCGCCTCTACAAGCTTGATCCCCTCGCCGCTCGTCTTGGTCATGGGCTTTTCGAGGTAAATATGCTTGCCTGCCCGAATCGCATCCATCGCCACATCGAAGTGCCGGTGCTCGGGGGTCGCGATCAGCACGTAATCGATCTCCGAGGATGCCAACAGGTCCTGATGGCGCTGATAGGTTTTCGCGCCCGTGATGTCCTTGGCGATATTCCTGCGCCTATCGTAAAGATCGCAAACGCCCGTGAACTCGAAGTTCTCGGCCTCTCGGATCTTCACCAACTGCTCCATGTGGCCCTGGGCCATGCCGCCGCAGCCAATCACCCCCATGCGGATGCGGTCATTGGCTCCAATTACGGCGGAATAGCTCTTCGCGGTCCAGGCGGCGCCGCCCGCGGTGGCGGATAGAAAGGTTCTGCGCGATACGTTCATGATTGACTTGTAAAGACGGCCGATGGGCCGCCAAAGGTTACGTATTGCGGAAGTTCAGGTCTGAAATAGCCGCCAATGGGGCCCCGTTTCAGG
>JBDIBK010000026.1:0-37613 GCA_039812845.1 Bryobacterales bacterium | reverse complement strand
GGAGGCAACGGAAACGGCGGTGCTGACGGCTCCCGTTCCTTCGCGGCTGCGGTTCGCGGTTCCGGCGGGCGGCTATACGAAGCTGCGCGGCAGGGCATTGATCGACGATCGCAGCAAGCAGAGCGACATCAGCCCGGCGCTGCGGTTTTTTGTGTTCACCGAGGAGCCGGACGCGGAACTTCTGATCCGCATTGAAGGTGCGCCCCCGGCGGCGGCGCCGCCCACTTCGTGGAGCAGTGAAGCGCTGGCGGATTATCTCTACCTGCATCTGCTGGCGCGGAGACCGACGGCGGCGGAGAGAGCGATCGCACTTGAGATGCTGGGTGCAAAAACGCCGTCCCGAACGGGCGTCGAAGATCTGTTCTGGGCGCTGCTGGTGAGCCCGGAATTTCAATTCATCCACTAAGGGGCAGCCGATGAAAGAGCGGGAACTAGTGCGGGAGTTGTTTCGCGGGATGACGCGGCGCGACTATATGCGGCAATCGGCGGCGGGCGCGCTGGCGGCGCTCACGGGCGCCGCTCCGACACTGCTGGCGCAGAACGGCCCCCCAGCGCTGGTTGCAGGCAGCCAGCCGACAGCCCGCGCGGACAGCATGATTCTGATTTGGATGGCCGGCGGGATGGCGCAGACCGAGACCTTCGACCCGAAGACGTACACACCCTACGAGCCGGGCCTTGAGAGCAAACGCGTGCTGAGCACGTTCCGCTCCGTGCCGAGCGTGGTGGACGGAATCCGGCTTTCGGAAGGGCTGGAAGAGATCGGCAAGGTGATGGACCGGGGAACGCTGATTCGCTCGCACCGCGTGGGCGACCTCGGCTTCATCCTGCATTCGCGCCATCAATTTCATTGGCATACCGGCTACGAGCCGCCGCAGGGGATCGCCGTGCCGCACATCGGCGCGTGGGTTTCGAGGCTGCTGGGGCCGCGCAATCCGGAGATGCCGCCGTTTCTGGTGCTGGGGCAGAACATGGAAATCGGGGCGGAAAGCGACCCGCTGAAATCCTTCCATACGGCGGGCATTCTGGGGAGCGATGCCGCGCCGTTTTTAATCACCGACCCGCGGGACGCGGTGGCGAGCGTGCAAGCGCCTGAGCACATGAGCGCGGAGCGATTCGCCCAACGCTATGAGCGCTACCGGGAACTGGCCGCCGCAAGCCCCATAATGCGCGAAGGCGGCAGCCATCAGCGCGAGAGCCTGCTGCGGGCAATGGAGAACGCGGACCGCCTGCTGCGCTCCCCTTCCGCCAAGGCATTCGATCTGACGCTGGAGCCGAAGGAATCCTTCGACCGCTACAACACCGGACGCTTTGGCCTGGGATGCCTGCTCGCGCGGCGGCTGGTGGAGAAGGGCGCGCGTTTTGTGGAGGTGAGTTCCGAATACATTCCGTTCCGGCACTGGGATACGCACGAGAACGGCCACGAGCGGGCGAAGGCGATGAAGGCATCCGTGGACCGCCCTGTGGCGCAACTGATTCGGGATCTCGAATCGCGCGGAATGCTGGAGCGCACGCTGGTGGTGATCGCTTCCGAGTTCGGCCGCGACATGATGACCGAAGGCAAGCCGGGCAACGAAGTGAAGGAGCAGGTGAAGCAGCCGGAGCGAATGACCTCCATGCAGCACTATGGCATGCACCGGCACTACACCGAGGCGGCAAGCGTGGCGGTGTTCGGCGGAGGATTCAAGAAGGGCTATCTGCACGGAGAAACCGCCAGCGAACGGCCCCTGAGCATCGTGAAGGATCCGGTGAGTATCCCGGACCTGCATGCGACCTTGTTCGCCGCCCTGGGGATTGCTCCAGACGCGGGAGTGGAAGTGGAAAAGCGCCCAGTTCACGTCACCAAGGACGGCAAGGGCAAGGTGGTGGAAGATCTGCTGGCGTAGCGGCTGAGAGTCATTTCGCGAAGGGATGGGCTCATGCGAGACGGGGCGCGATGCCGGCCCCGCGTACAATGAAGGAGGCAACGCCGCCCTAAGGAGAAGCTGCGATGAGACTCGTCCAATTTCAGGCCGCGGAAGGACCGGCGCAGGCGGGAGCGCTGCGGGGCGGCCGGGTGCTCTCCCTGGGATCGCTTGGTTTCCATTCGGTGAAGCAGGTGCTGGAGGCGGGCGAAGCGGGCCTGGCGAAAGTTCGCGAGTTGCTGGAAGCGGCCCCGGCCGACGGCGGCACGGCAATCAGCGACGTGCGGATTCTCGCTCCGCTCGCGGACGCGCAGAAGCTGATTTTTATCGGCCTGAACTACAAGGACCATGCCGAGGAAGTGGGCGCGCCGCTCCCAACCGTGCCCACGGTGTTTTCGAAGTTCGCGAATACGATCTGCCACCCGGACGACGCCATCCGGATTCCGAAGATGACCGCGAAACCCGACTACGAGGCCGAGTTTGCGTTCGCGATCGGGAAGCGCGCCAAGGGAATCGACGCGGCGGAGTGGCGTGAGTATGTGGCGGGCTACACCATCGTGAACGATGTGAGCGCGCGCGATCTCCAGATGGCGACGTCGCAATGGACGATCGGCAAGACGTGCGACACCTTCTGCCCGATGGGACCGTATCTGGTGACCGCCGATGAGATTCCGGACCCGCACAATCTGCGCATGGAGTTGCTGCTGAACGGGGAGACGATGCAGGATTCGAGCACACGCGAGATGATCTTCCAGATCCCGGAGCTGATCGCGCACCTGAGCGGCACGATGACGCTGGAACCGGGCGATGTGGTGTCGACCGGCACGCCGGCGGGCGTGGGGCTCTCAAAGAAGCCCCCACGCTGGCTGCGGCCCGGCGATGAGTGCGTGGTGCGGATCGAGGGCCTGGGAGAATTGCGGAACTCGGTGATTCAGGAGCCGTAGCGGCAAGCGCCGCATTCATCCTGCTACACTGAACATCTGCCAATCCAGCTTGCGAGAGAGGCTCGGTTCGAACGCGCACTTTTCGTTCCAACTCTGAAATCCCGCGCACCGCGGCAAACCCGCCGGGCATCCGGTTCGTGCCGTGGAACGGCATCTGGACAGCGCGGAATTTTCACCAGACTTCCCACAAGACCAGCAACGAACCCATGCCGCACAACATCCAGGCCGGGACGGCCATCGACATTCTGGACGGGGGCCTGGAGCACCGCCAGCCGTTCCCGGTCCACCTGAACGCGGCCCGCGGCCTGGCGGGCGGCTTCGGAGAAGGCAGCGGCCGGGTTTTTGAGATGCTCGACTCTTTGCATGCCTACGCAGCACAAACGAATCCTCGTCATCGGTAGCGGTTTTGGCGGTCTTGGCGCCGCCTGCCGGCTGCAATCCCGGGGCTATGACGTCACGATCCTGGAGGCCCGGGACAAGCCCGGCGGGAGGGCGTACGTTTACCGGCAGGACGGCTTCACCTTCGACGCCGGGCCGACGGTGATCACGGCCCCGTTCCTGATCGATGAGATCTTCGAGGCCGCCGGACGGAAGACCGAGGACTACGTGAAGATCGTCCCGGTGGACCCTTTCTATAAGATTGAATTTCACGATGGGCGGAGCTTCGCTTACAACAACCGCGAGGAGGAGATCGAAGCCCGCATCCGCGCGTTCGCCCCTGGGGACCTGGACGGCTACCACCGCATGATCGCGAGGACCAAGGAGATCTTCAAGAAGGGATTCCTCGACCTTGGCGACAAGCCGTTCCTGAAGTTCAGCGATATGCTGCGGGTGGCCCCGGAACTGATCCGGCTGCAATCGCACAAGAGCGTCGTTCAGTTCGTCTCACAGTACATCAGGGACCCGATGCTGCAGCGCGTGTTCAGCTTCCACCCATTGCTGGTGGGCGGGAACCCGTTCCAGACGACCTCCATCTACGCGCTGATCCATCATCTGGAGAAGGAGTGGGGCGTTCACTACGCAATGGGTGGCACGGGCAAGCTGGTGGAAGCTCTGGCACGCCTGTTCACCGATCTCGGGGGCAGACTGCACCTCTCGAAAACGGTGAGAGAGATTCTGCTGACCCGGGACCGGAAGGCGCGGGGGGTGGAAACGACGGATGGCGAGACGTTCGAGGCCGATGCCGTGGTGAGCAATGCCGACATTGCGAATACGTACCGGAAGATGATTCCGGCGTCGGCCCGGCGGAGGAATACGGACCGGCGGCTTGAAGGCATGCGCTACAGCATGTCGGTTTTCGTGGCCTATTTCGGCACGCGCAAGCGATACCCGGAGATCGCGCATCACACGATCATTCTGGGTGAGCGTTACCAGGGCCTGCTCGACGATATCTTCAACAAGAAATTGCTGGTGGACGATTTCTCTCTCTATCTGCACCGGCCCTCCGCGACCGACCCAGCCATGGCACCGGAAGGGTGCGACTGCTTCTATGCGCTTGCGCCGGTTCCGCACCTTGAGAGCGGCACGGACTGGAGCGCGAAAGGAGAGCGCTACCTGAAGAAGATCCTCGACTTTCTGGAGGCGAAGTATCTCCCCGGCCTGAAGGAGCATCTGGCAACGTCGCGGTATTTCACGCCGATGGACTTTGAAACGAAGCTCAACAGCTATCTGGGGGCTGCCTTCTCGTTTGAGCCGGTGCCGACGCAATCGGCCTGGTTTCGCCCTCACAATGAAAGTGAGGACATCGGAAATTTGTTCTTCACCGGGGCGGGAACGCACCCCGGAGCCGGCATCCCCGGCGTGCTTTGCTCATCCAAGATTGTGGAGAAACTGGTTTGCGAGAGACTGCCGCTTTAACTCTGGTGCCGACGGGGAGCACCGAGCAATGCTATCGGCGGGCAGCCGCCGCCACCGCGGTGGGCTCAAAGCGCTTCTATTTCGCGACGCGGTTTTTTCCGCCCCGGCGGGCGGAGCCGGGAATTCGAATGCTCCACGCGGACGGCCAGTTCGCGGTGCGTGTCGCGGCGGAGGTCTACCGTGGCATCCTTAGAGAGATCGAGCAGAATGGCTACGATGTTTTCGAGCGGCGCGCCGTGGTGCCCCCTTCGCGCAAGGCGTGGATTGCCGCGCGGCGGATGGCCGTGCCGATGGCAAGACACACGATGCACCGCCTCGCATTTTGGAAATCGATGAATGTTTAAGAAGACGATCCGCGACTCGTCCGTCGCTACGCTAATCGGGCTGGTTCCTCACTACCTTTCGTTTTATTTCGCGGGCACGCCCCTGCTTACCGAGTCGATCGCGGAGTGGATCATGAAGAACACTCCGTCGGCCTGGGCGCTCTGGCTGCTTGGATGGATGGGGCCGTGGGCCAAGCCCTTCGCCGTGACGGGCGGGCTGTTCGTGCTGGGGTTCTGCCTTTGGATCCCCTCCATGCTCTCCTACTGGCGCAACCGCAAGTATGAGCGATTCGTGATTCTGGCTGTGCTGGCGGTTCCCGCCATTCTGACGATTCACCGGTTCTTCGATTACCACTCGGCCCGCGGCGCGTGGATGTTCTGGGCCCCCGCGCTGATTACGCTCTTTCTGGTGGGCAAACCCCATCTCGAACTGCTCGATGAAGACTGGGGAGAAGCCTCCGATTACGCCCTCCAGTTCATCGGCAAGGGCAAGCCGCGCCGCGCCTTCATGAAGCTGGCGGCAAAAGCCGCGGTACCGGCGGTGATGGGGGGCGGGGTGGCCCTGGTGGCGCTCGAAAGCTACCTCAGAGAAGCGGCTCTGGCAAAACGGGCGGCGTCGCCGATATCCCTGTTTTCGTTCGAGGAACCCGCCGGCGCGGCCACGTTTGCACCCGGCCTGACGCGTGCATGGCTGACTCCGGTGGAGAAGTTTTACCGGATGAGCAAGAACGCCGTGGACCCGGCGATCGACCCCCGCACCTGGCGCCTCGAAATCAAGAGCGACGGCCGGGTGATCCGCTCGTACAGCTATGCCGAACTGCTGGCGATGAAGCGGGACGTCCGGCCGGTCACCCTGCGCTGCATCAGCAACACGCTTCAATCGGATCTGATGGGGAATGCCGTGTGGGCGGGGGTTTCTCTCTCGCAACTGGTTCGCCGCGGACAGGCCCCGCCGGGCACGATTGCCGTTGTGTTCGAGGGCGTGGACGGCCATGGAGACAGCCTGCCACTGGATTATGCATTCGGCGAGGAGACAATTCTGGCCTTGGGGATGAATGGCGGCACGCTGAGCAGGAAGCACGGCTTCCCGGTGAGGATGCTGTGCCCGCGCTATTTTGGCTTCAAAAACATCAAGTGGCTCAAGGAAATCCGCTTCACGAGCACCCCGTATGAGGGCACGTACCAGAAGATGGGATACGCGCACGAAGCGGCGGTTCACACGATGAGCACCATCGATGAGGTCCGCCGGGAAGGCGGCCGCATTCTGCTGGGGGGAGTGGCGTTTGCAGGCAGCCGGGGCATCCGGCAGGTGCAGGTGCGTGTGGACGGCGGGGAGTGGAAGGATGCGGAGCTCGAGCCAGCCTACTCCAGGTATTCGTGGGTACGCTACCGGGCCAGCGTGGAGGCAGCGCCGGGAGCAACCGAGGTGCAGGCGCGGGCAATGGACGGCAATGGAGCCTGGCAAGCCGAGAAAGAAATCCCGATGTTCCCTGGCGGCGTGGCTGGGCCGACGGTGCGCAAGCTATCGGTATGAACCCCGCCTCAGCCGCCGCGCTGATTGCCGCGCCGCCTCTTCCCGAAGGGCATCTGGGAAAACCGAACGCCTGCTATGCGGGAGCATTGGCGTCGATCGCGGAATGGCTTCTGTTCGTCGATGCCGATACGTGGTATGAAGCGGGCTTCGCCGCACAGTTCGTGGCGTACGCCCGGCGGGAGCGGCTCGAAATGCTGAGTGCCTTTCCGCGCCAGCAGACGGAGAGCTTTTTTGAACGCGTGCTGCTGCCCTATGCCTTCGCGCTCTATTAGACCGGCGTCAATGCGGACCGGGTGAATTCCACCCTCTCCAGAGAGGCACTGGCAAACGGGCAGTGCCATCACGCAGGCCCTTCGCCGGCACTGTGGCGAAGGAGACCCGCCGGTGCGCTGGGTGATAGCGGCCAACTGGCCCGCACCGGCATGCCCGCGGTGCCCCGCGGGGGTTTTGGAACAACGCCGCCTCGTGATCCGGTTTGGCGAAGCGGCCACGGCCGAGGATCTGATGAAAGCGGCCGATGCCGCGAGTGAGATGATGGCGCGCGTGGGGAGACTGCTTTAGTGCTTCCGCGCGCCTAATAGGCGTATGGTTTGCCGGGCTCCAAGTCAATCACTTCCACGTCGCTGCCCACCAATTCTCTCAGCGCTTCGGGCGTGCCCGTGAGCGGCGGGAATGTGCCAAAGTGCATCGGAATCACTTTCTTCGCGCCCAGGAACTCAACCGCGACGGCGGCTTCTTTCGGACCCATGGTGAAGAGGTCGCCGATGGGCAGGATGGCAAGGTCCGGCTCATAGAGGCGCGCGATCAGCCTCATATCTCCGAACACGGAGGTATCCCCCGCGAAGTAAATGCGACGCCCATCGGGGATCTCGATGATGTATCCCGCCGCTTCGCCGCCGTAGACGATCCGATCCCCGTCCTGCATGCTCGAACTGTGGAAGGCGTGCGTCATCGTCACGCTAACGCCGTTCACCGTCTGCGCACCGCCCTTGTTCATGGGGCGTGTTTTCGCAATGCCCTTCGCCGCGAGCCAGAGAGAGATTTCAAAATTGCAGATCACCGGGCAATCGTTCTCTTTGGCGATTGCAATGGCGTCGCCGGTGTGATCGCCGTGCCCGTGCGAGAGCAGCATGAGATCGATCTTTGGCAGGGTGAAGCCTTTCGGGGCCTTGGGATTGCCTTCAAGCCATGGGTCAACCAGCACGGTCCGCCGGTCGCCGAGCTGGAAAAGAAACGTGGAATGGCCGAGCCAGGTGATGTTCATCGCCATCGATCTCCGGGTGTGGTTCGAGGCGGCGATCCGCATTTCCGGATGCGCCTCTCCCTAATTGTACCGAACGCGCGGTTAGAAGCCTTCCGCGGTGGCCTCGACGAGGCCGGGGATGGTCACCGGTGATTTGCCCGCCATGGGGAATACGCCGAAGAGCGCCTCGGCGGCCGCCTGTTCCGAAGTGGGCACATTGCTGAACGGGGCTACGGCCGCGCTGGCGTCGGGGAAGTACGAGGCAAGATAGGGGTTCGTCAGCCCAACCAGCACCAGCGGGACAGCAGAGCTTTCCACGGCCTTCAGCAGATCCGCCTGCGCGGCCGGCAAGGGCACCGCGCCCTTCTTGAAACCGGCAATGCCGACGAAGGACGCCACGCTCACGGAATGGCATGCGTTCAGATCGCGCTGAAGCTGAAGCATGGCCGCGCCGGACCACGTTTCGTCGACAAACCAAACACGCGATTTCGGCGCCTGACGGCGGAACGCGCGGGCGAAGGCGCGCCCGTCATTCGAAAACCGCCCGCGATTGAGAATGACGGCACAGGGCGAATCCTCCGGGCGCAGGGGCAAGGTGTGGTGGCGGTTCCGCAATGCGGTGACTGCTTTGCGCGCCACTTCGAGTGCCAGCGCGTTGCTGCTCGCGGAGGAGGCGACCGCGGCGATATCTTCAATCTTCACGAGCTTTCCCCGGTACAAACCGAGGCGCGCCTTCGCCCTCAGAACGCGCCGCACACTTTCGTCAATGCGGGCTTCGGAGAGCCTCCCGGAGGCCACGGCGGCTTCCACCGCATCGATGGAGGCTTTCGGGTCGGGAGGAATCATCAAAACGTCCGCGCCCGCTTCCAGCGCCTTTACCGAAGCGTCTCCAGGCTCATACAGCCGGGTGAGCCCCGCCATATCCAACCCGTCGGTGCTTACGATGCCGCCAAAGTGCAGGCGGCCCCGCAGGTAGCCGGTGACGATGGGCTTCGAAACGGTTGCGGCCACTCCGCTCTCGTCAAGCGCGGGCACGCTCAGGTGACCGGGCATGACGCTGGCGACGCCCGCCTCAATCGCGGCCGCAAAGGGAGGAATATCCACGGCTTCCAGCACTTCTTTTGAGCGGTGGATCGTGGGCAAACTGAAGTGCGAATCGACACTGGTATCGCCGTGGCCGGGAAAATGCTTGGCTGTGGCCAGAAGCGGGCAGGCGGGGTTCTCCTGGACTCCGCGCACAAAGGCCGCCACATGCCGGGAGACGCCGCCGGCGGTCTCGCCGAAGGAGCGGAGATGGATGACCGGGTTCTCCGGATCGCTGTTCACGTCCGCGGAAGGGGCCAGAATCCAGTGCACGCCGAGGGCGCGCGATTCGCACGCGGTGATCTCTCCGAAACGCCTCGTCAGGGCGGGGTCGTTCGCCGCGCCGAAGGCCATCGCGTGGGGGAAGAGGGTCATCCCGTCGAGGCGCATCGAGGGGCCGCGTTCAAAGTCGCCGGCCACGAGCAGGGGCACCGCCGCAAAGCTCTGCATGCGGTTGAGGAAGGCCGCCATCTCATAGGGATGGGCGCGGCGCACGTTGCCCTCGAAGACCCGGTTGAGGACGATGAGTCCACCGACGCCATCGTCTTCCACCAGTTTCCTCAGCCGCAGCTCTTCCTCGGAGCCAATCTCCGGGAAATAGCCGTAAAAGCTGATCACGAGAAGCTGGGCGATCTTCTGGCGCAGGCTGAGACCGGCGAGCCAGCGCTCGGCCTGGGATTCCTGTTCGGCGGTCAAGTTTCGAAGGATGGGGGGAGCCACCGGTGGCTTCGCCTGCTGGGCAATCAAGCCGAAGGAGAACCAGAGCAGGCAGGGGACGGCAACGAAGCTACGCAGAATCGTCAATACGGAATGTACTCAACTTCCAATGGTATTGGCGCAAAGGATTCGGCTTGGGGCTCATCCCTCGCGGCCAGGCGCGCTAATTCTTGCCGCTGGCGCGAGCGGCGGACGGCGCCGTCTTGCGGATGGCGGCCGGCCGTTTGCGCGGCGCCTTGCGGGAGAGCAGCCGCTCCACGCCGCGGGCGAGATGCGTCAATTCGTTGAAGTGCTTGGAGACCACCAGATCCGCGCAGCAATCCTCTCTGTTTACGGAAATCTCTTCCACCTGATTGAGGAGCAGGATGGTGGGAAGCGTGGCATACTGCGCGCGCGTTTCCCGCAAAAACTCCACTCCGTTCTGCAGATCGAGCTTGTAGTCGCAGATGAGGACGGAGACACCGGGGCTGGCGAGGTGCAAGTGCGCTTCTTTCACCTTGTTGCATGCGATCACTTCATGGCCCTGTTCTTCGAGGTAAATCTTGCGGGCTTTCAACCCTCCCTGATGGGTACCGAGCAAGAGGAGCCGGGCTGGATCTTTCCTGTTTCTGCCTTTGGAACGTTGCATTAGACTGTTGCAACTTAACAGACCCGTGAAAGCGGTGTCAACGGACCTGTAAAGGCCTCAAGAGGCGGAAGATTGAGTGCTTGACATCGGACCATCTTGCCCCTCTCGAAGGAACCGCGAAAACGCAGGGCGGGCCGTACCAGAAGTACGGCCCGCGCGGTTCACACCTGCTTCAAAGGCCTATTCCACGGGCCTCGGGGCATTGTAGCCGCGTTTCGCGACAATCGAATATTTGATTGGCTTTCCCTTCCCATCCACCACGCGCAGCGGCTCTCCCGTAGTGGGATTCACGAGCTGCACTTCGATGCGGCGAAACTTGCCATCGCGCTCCAGATTCGTTGGCTGGTAGACCAGATTGTACTGGTTCCGCATGGCCTGCTGGATGGCGTTATAAATTGACGGAAATTCTCCGTAGAAACGCGGGAAGAACGATTGTCCGCCGCTCTCCTTGGCAAACGTGCGCATCTGGTTATCGGCCTGCAAGAAATCCATGCGCTCGATTGACCCCATCATTCCGCGAGAATCAATATACTCGCGGATCCACTGCATCAGTCCGATGGTGTAAATGGGAATACCGGCATTCTGCACCACCTTGCGCGCCTCGCCGAAGTTCAGTTTGCTAAACGTATCGACACCGCTTGAGATCAGGATCACAGCCTTGCGCCCTTCGATGCCTTCCATGCGCTCGAGCGTGAACTGCAGCGCGTCATAAAGATTCGATTCGCTGAAGCCGGGAATCTGCAACCGCCGCATCGCCTGCATGGAGTCCATGCGGTTGGTGGAAAAATCCGAGAGGATCTCCGGGCGCAGATCATAGGCGATGATTGCGAGGTAATCTTCGGGCTGGAGACTGTCGATGAAGCCCTGCGTGGCCACCAGCGTCTGATACCAAGTTTCGCTCCAGAACGACTGATACCGGGCACTGAACTCCACCACGAGGCACACCGTCATTGGCGCCTGGCCCACTTCAAAGCCGGAGAGTTTCTGTGGAACGCCATCCTCTAAAACTCGAAACCGGTCCGGGGGAATATTCGGGATGAATCGTCCCTTGTTATCGAGCACCGCCACGGGCACGTCCACGGTGAGCACGTCGCTGCGGAAGGTGGCGGCGCCTTCGACGGCCTCTTCGCCCGGCTGCTTCTTGAACTTGGACTCCACCTTCGGCCCTTCCGCCGCGGGCCGCTCGCCCTGCGCGTCGGGCCTTGGGCGCGCCACGGTTCCGGTGCGAGGCTGAATCGGCCCCTGTCCCTGGGACCAAAGCTGCTGAGCGAGGAGGGCGCTGAGGCAGAAGGCCACAAGCGCCAAAACGGCGGGCGGGAATCTCAGTGGAAGTCGGAACATCGAACAAACCTCGGGACGGGAATAGCTCAAACTCTATCAGATTCAACGACGCATTCCCTGAGTCCGAAGTTTCGCCGCGGCACCGGGAGCCACCGGAGGCGCGGCTGGCGCAGGCCGGGGATCGGCCGGAGGCTCAGGGATTGAGCGTGGCCCCCGGCGGCAACGGAAACTGAATGCGCGCGGCAAGGTCGGCATTGCCCACCACGCGCGACTCCGCATTTCGGGCGAGCGGGATCTCTTCCGGCTTGGTGCCGGCGAGGATTCGAAGTGCCTGGGCGGCCATCCAGGCGCCGCCTTCGCCATCGGCCGACACACGGCCAATGACGCAATAGCGAATCATCGAAGGATTGCAGCAGAAGACGGGAACGCGGATGTGCTCGCGAATGTGCTCGATTGCCTGGCGCTCATCCCAATGCCGAATGGCGGCATTGGAGATGAAAAAGATCATGTCGGCATTGCGGTTGGCCCAGACAAACGCCCTTTTCCACTTCTCAAAATCGGAGACCAGTCCATAGGTGGTGGAGAGGCCGGACTTCCAGTAGATCGGATCGAGGAAGCGGCGGTTCCGGCGCTCGCTTGGAGTGTCTTCCGTGAGGACAAACAGCCTCCCGATTTCCGGCGCGTGGGACTTCACCAACGAGATCGTCTCTTCCACGGGCGGCGCTTCCAGCATGCCCGTGACAAACCTGTTGGGCACTTCGTAGGCATCGGCGGACCACTCGACGCCGCAAAACAGCACGGGAATAGGGCCGTCGCGGAAGCTGGGCACCACAACCAGGCGCATTGCTTCGTCATCGGAAACGAGAATCACGCCGGGCTTGAAGGCGCGGATGGCGGCCGTGACGCGCTCCGCATTCCGTGGCAGCGCGGCAGGGTCGCGCAGCGCGTCGAGGGAATGCGTTTTCAGCTCGAGATCGGTTCCGGCGAGGCCTTCTCGGACGGCTTTCGTGATAGCGTCCGCGGGCGCGTAACCGGCGTGATACGAGTTGACGTAAGCGATGCGCGGTTTCTCATGACGGCAGGAAGCGATTCCAAGAGCGGCGGCGATTCCCAGCCATTGGCGGCGCGAACGCGGACCGGTTGGAGCAAGGGCGGGAATACCGTGGCGGTTTCTCAAGAGAAGAGCCGACGCAGCCGTGCGCGGGCAATGTGCCCCTCATTCTACAGCACGTCGGCGAAACCGCGGCGCAAACGGCGAAAGACGAAGCCTCCCGCGACGAAGGTGGCGACGGAAAAGGCGCCGACGATGACGAAATCGTCGAGAGCGGGAGCGCCCGTGCCGAGGACGCACTGCCGGTAAATGCCCACAAAGTAGGCCATCGGATTCAGGAGGAGGATGAACTGAAGCGATTCGGGCACCATGCGCTCCTCAATAAAGATCGGAGTGAACCAGAACCAGAAGGTGAGAACGACGCCGACCAGTTGGGCCACGTCGCGCAAATAGACGTGAAGACTGGCGACAATCCAGCTAAGACCCACGGAAAACAGGGCGAGGAGCAAGACCGCCGGGATCAGAAGCGGCAGATATACGTTCAAGTGGCGTTCCCAGACCGCCGTGGCGACGATCAGCACGGCCATGCCCAGAAAGTGCTGCACGCAGGAGGAGAGAAAGATCGAAAGCGGGATGGATTCCACCGGAAAAACGGTCTTGGTGATGAAATTGCGGTTGTCGACGAACGACGAAGCCGAGCGGCTGAGCGAATCCGAGAAGAGCGTCCAGGGGAGCTGCGCGCTGAAGAGATAGAGGGGGTAGTTCCGGGCAAGTTCCCCCTGGGGCTGCACACGGAAGCAGATCTGGAAAACGAAGACCCAACTGGCCAGCAGGACCAGGGGCTGAATGATGCCCCACATCCATCCGCCGAAAGAGCCGACGTAGCGCCTGTCGAAATCCCGCCGGACGAGCTGGTAAAGCAACTCCCGGCGGGCAACCAGATTTTGGAGGAAGAACGAACCGGGAAATCGCATGGCAGAGGGCATCGTTCGCCCCTTATCCAGGGTAACGAATCCTCGGGCCGAACCGTGCGGGAATGAACGTAGCGCGCGAACTATTCACTGTGAATTTTCACTGTGAGACGATGCCGGGGGAATTCATCGGGGTATCCGCGCGGCACCGGGAGAAGGAGGGATGGGGTGGATGACGGGGCTCGAACCCGCGACAGCCAGAACCACAATCTGGAGCTCTACCAACTGAGCTACATCCACCGCAACTCTCTCAATTTACCACATCCTCGGGCGCTTCGATTGGCGGCGAACGGGAGCATTTCGCGCAAAGGGGCGCGGATGGCGTCGAGGCACACCGTCCGCGCCCTCGGAAGGAAAAGGAACACGGCACTCCGTCCAGAGGCCGTTTCGCCGCTTTCCGGAAGGGGGAATACCCGAAAATGGGAAGCGGCCTCGCAACGTGTGGCTTCATTTCATTAGAATCCGCGCGGGCGGGATTGTTCCGCACGAGCTTCAGATTCAGGGGAGGCGGGCGGTTCGGACGAAAAGGAACGCAGGTGTGTTTAGCTGGTAAGAGCTTTCTTATGCCCGCACTGGACGCAAATTCCCTTATCAACGCCACGCTTACTGTTCTTCTGTTCGTGATCCTGGTGGCCCCGCACGAGTTCGCCCACGCCTGGGTGGCCAAGCAGTTGGGGGACGATACTCCGGTGATGCAGGGGCGTGTGACGCTCAACCCGCTGCAGCACATTGACTGGCTGGGGACGGTGATTCTGCCGGCGGTGTTCGCGCTCATGGGCGGGGGTTTGATCGGATGGGGACGCCCGGTGATGACGAACCCCTCCAAGCTGCGCGGGGGCAGAAGCGGCATGTTAAAAGTGGCGCTGGCTGGGCCGGCGATGAACGTGCTGCTCGCGATCCCGTTCGCCGCGGGCACCGCCCTGCTGCTGGGCATGAACCAGGAAGTGGCTTCGTTCTGCGGGCGCGCGACTTACCTGACGCTGTTCCTGGCGATTTTCAACCTGATGCCGGTGCCGCCGCTCGACGGATCAAAGATTCTGCTGGCGATGAACGTCCCGGCGGCGGTGTTTCAGGAACTGGCCCGGATGGGGCTGATGATTCTGATTCTGGCGATGGCGTTCACGCCGCTGGGGAATTGGATGTCTTCGGCGAGCTACCACGGCGCGTTCTGGCTGGTGGGGCTGTTTCTGGGGCGCGGGTAGCGAGTCCGCGGCGGCCCGCCCTTCGCGGGAAGAGCAGGCCGCTGGAGCAATTAGCGCTGCACGCGGGCGGAACCGCCTTTGGCGAAGGCGCGCACCTGGTCAGCGGTAGCCATGGTGGTGTCTCCGGGGAAGGTGGTGAGCAGCGCGCCGTGCGCCCAGCCCAGCTTGAGCGCCTGTTCCGGTTCTTCCCCAGTCAGCAGGCCGTAGATGAAACCGGAAGCGAAACCGTCGCCGCCGCCGATGCGGCAGTAGACGTCCAGTTCCGCGGTGGGCGAGATGTACGTGCTTCCATCCACCCAGGCAACCGCGCCCCAGCTATGCCGGTTGGTGGAATGGACTTCGCGCAGGGTGGTGGCCACCACCTTGATGTTCGGAAATTTGGCTTTCACGTTGCCGATCATGCCAAAAAACGCGCTGGGGTCGAGCTTTGACTTCGCGGCCACTTCGGGACCGGGAATGCCCAGGCCGAGCTGCAGGTCTTCTTCGTTGCCCACCAGCACGTCCACGTAATCGACGATGCGCTTGATCTGCGCGACGCCGCGCTCGTGTCCGCCGACGATGTTCCAGAGCTTCTCGCGGTAGTTGAGGTCAAACGATGTGGTTGCGCCGGCGGCCTTGGCGGCCTTCATGGCCTCGACGATCACGTCCGCGGTGGTCTCGGAGAGCGCGGCGAAGATACCGCCGCTGTGGAACCAGCGAACGCCTTGGGCAAAAATGGAAGCCCAATCGAAGTCGCCCGGCTTCAAGCGCTGCGCCGCTTCATTCGAGCGGTTGTAGAAGACGACCGGCCCGCGGACACCGTGGCCGCGGTCACTGTAAACGGTGGCCATGTTGGGACCATGCACTCCGTCATGCTGGAAATGCTTATAGAAGGGCTTCACGCCCATGGCCCGGACCCGTTCGGCGATGAGTTGGCCAATGGGGTAATCCACCATCGCGGTGGCGACGCCGGTGGAAAGGCCAAAACAATCGGAAAGATTCGCCGCAACGTTGAACTCACCCCCGCTCACATGGATCTGGCATTCGGTGGCTTTGCGGAAGGGGATAATGCCGGGGTCGAGGCGATGGACGAGCGCGCCGAGCGAAAGAAAGTCGAGTGCGCCGTCCGGGCGGATATTGAGACCGTATTTCATGCTGTACTCCTGACAGTGCCCGGGCTGCGGGCAAGACGCGCCGGCCAAGCGGGGCAGGTTTCCCTCGCCGATCCTTTGCACCAGCCGCGATTCCCCAGTGTATCGAAGGCGCGGACCTGGGAGGCGGGCCGAAAGGCGCGCACCGGCAAACGTGCAAAAAGCGCGGCCTTGCACGGCCGCGCTTTTGTTTGCGGACAAACTCCTGGGCAACGAAACTACTTCAACTTCACGGAAATCGGAGACTGCGTGCGGAAGGTGATCAGGCTCTCCGCGGGAATGACGGCGGCCTCGCCCTTGGTGGCAAGCACCGCGCCAGTCCCGGCACCCGCGCCGACGCCGGCGCCGATGGCAGCGCCCTTCCCTCCCCCGGCAATCGCGCCAATCGCCGCGCCAATTCCGCTGGCGATGCCGACCTTCGCGGCATCTTTGCCCTTCGCGGATTTCGCTTCCTGGCCGAACGGGGCGGTCTGGACGGACACGCTATCGCCGTTCACGAGTTCGATCGAAGTAAGCGCCACTTCCAGGTAAGCTCTCCCCTTCACGCGGCCCCCGGAATCGGCTTCGGTGACGCGGCCCACGACGTTCGCGCCACGTTCCGCGATTACCTTGCCATCCACCGTCAGCGGTTCCGCGAGAGAACCGGAGAACGTGGCCCCCTGCTGGACGGTTTTCGTCGAAAGCGTAGAGGTGGTATGAACGCGGACACTGCTGCCGCTCGGGAGCGTATAGGTCTTCAGGACGGGTGCCGCTGGGGCCGTGGACACTCGCGAGGGGGCAGCGGCGCCGTCTCCCCATCCGCTGGACGCCGAGCCCGCCTTGTCTCGCGAATCCGGGTGGTTTTGCGCGGTGTTCGTGCGCGCCGGTGCGGTATTACTCGGCCTTGCAGCGGGTGCAACGGAGGAACCGGCCGGCGGTGCCGGAGCGGGCGCCGCGGCGGCGGGGGCTTCCGTGGCGGGAGGAGCCGCATCGGCGGCGGGCGCTTCCGCGGCGGGTGTAGCACTCTCCGTCTTCGTGCAGGAGACAGCAAACAGAGCAAGCAACAAACAGCCTGAAATCAAGAGAGGGCGGTGCAGGTTCTTCATACGGTTCTCTTATCCTTCCATAGTGCTCCATGGCGACGATTCGCCAAGGCATGATGGGTAAACGTATCCCACCGTGGTCACTTTAGTTGGATGCAAGCGCATCTCCAAAGGTGCGCATTCCTGGAATCAAACACTTGGATGAATTTCAGCAGCCCGAGCCGGTAAAATTCGCCAAGTTGCCGCCTGCCCAGAGGTAGTTGTTACACCTTCGTTGTGAAACCCGAACGGCGCTGTCCAAAGCATGGATGGGCAAGGGGCGGCCGGCCGTTTCCGATAGAATTACCGGACGTTTCCGATAGAATTACGGAGATGAGCAGCACAGGGAAGTCGCCAATCGCCAATGTCCTGATCGCCGACGACGAAGACAATCAGCGCAGCGGATTGGAAGCGATGGTTTCGGCGTGGGGCTATCGCGCGGAGACCGCGTGTGATGGCCGCGAGGCGCTCGACAAGCTGGGGCGCTTCCCGGCGGACGTCCTGATCACGGACTTGATGATGCCGCGCATGGACGGGATGGCGCTGCTGCAAGGCATGCGGGAGCAGGGCATGCAGATCCCCGCGATCGTGACCACGGCGTTCGGCAATATCGAAACGGCGGTGAAGACGATTCACGATCTGGGAGCGTTCTGGTTTCTCGAGAAGCCCATCCAGCCGTCGGTGCTGAAGGTGCTGCTGGAGCGCGCCGCCGCGCAGAGCAATCTGGCGGGGGAACGGGAGCGGCTGCGCCGCGCGCTGAGCTACCAGGGGGTACTGGGGGACCTGGTGGGCCAGTCTCCCTCCATGCAGCAGGTCTTCTCCCTCATCCAACAGGTTGCGCCCAGCCGCGCCTCCGTGCTGATCACCGGGGAATCAGGCACGGGGAAGGAACTGGCGGCACGCGCGATTCACCAGTACAGTTCCCGGCGCGAGGGCCCCTTCGTCGCGATCAATTGCGCGGCACTGCCGGAAACCCTGATTGAGAGCGAGTTGTTCGGGCATGAGAAGGGCGCCTTCACGGGCGCGGTGGAGCGGCGGGCGGGCTGCTTTGAACTGGCCGAACAGGGCACGATTCTGCTCGACGAGTTGGGCGAAATGCCCATCAACACGCAAGCGAAGCTGCTGCGGGTGCTCGAAGATTCCAAGGTGCGGCGGCTGGGCGGGAAGCACGAGATGGATGTGAATGTGCGCGTGCTGGCCTCCACCAACCGGCTGCCGGAGGCCGCGATTGAGGACGGGAAGCTGCGGGAAGATCTCTTTTACCGGCTGAACGTCTTCCATCTGCATCTGCCCGCCCTGCGAGAGCGCAAGAGCGATCTGCCGCTGCTCACGGAAGGCCTGCTGCGGCTGCTGAACGCCAAGCATGCGTGCAAGGTTGCCGGCGTCGAAACGGAGGTGGCCGAAGCGTTTCTTGCCTACGACTGGCCGGGGAACGTGCGGGAACTCCGCAACGTCCTGGAGCGGGCGGTGATTCTGGCGGGGGAAGGCAGCATCCGGCTGATGCATCTGCCCTCCACGGTGCATCCGCAATCCAGGCGCGCCTCCGTTGCACGAGAGGACGACCCGATGAGCGTCACCATCACCGTGGGCAGCACGGTTGCCGAGGCCGAACGGGCCATGATTTTTAAGACGCTCGAACACACCAAGAACAACAAGACCAGGGCCGCGGAAATGCTGGGGATCAGCCTGAAAACCCTGCACAATAAGCTGAAGGAATACGGCTCTTCCTCCGAGGAGTGACCGCGGGGCCGGGCCGGCGAAGAAGCGCGGCGGGGGACGGAAACGGGAAGCACTGGGAACATCGATGTCGCTGAAGGCCAGACTGCAACTCTCGATCATCCTGCTGAATCTGGGGCTGGTGCTGCTCTACTCGATGATGCACGTTTACAGCATCATGGAAGTGCGCCAACAGAACTCGGCGGAGAGAGCGGCCGCGGTGGCGGACCAGGTGCAGGTTTTTTTGCAGGAACGCCTCAACGAGATCGCCCAAGCAGCCGAGAAGCGGCCCCAGACCATCGCCGAACAGAAAGCGTTCTGGTATCAGGCGGCGCGCCACGACCCGCAGATCCAGTCCATGCTCGAATCCTTGTTCGCGGGGACGCGCGTGCTCAGCCGCATCGTTCTGCTGGACGACAAGGGCCGCGTCATCGTGACATCGAATATCCTTGACACCCAGATGGTGGGCCGCATGGCGCAGCCGGTGCTGCTGCTGGACCAGTTTCAGGCGCGAAATTCTCTCTCGCGGATGGCCACGATTTTTAATGAGACGGAGGAGATTGCGATTGAGCGCAGCCTGGCGAGCGGCGACACCGAGATCTTCAAGATCCGGGTGGTGCTCTCGTCGCTGCTGCTGCGCGACGCGGTGATGGAGCAGTTGCGCTACCTTCTGCCGCTCTCGCTTGTGTCGTTCGCGCTGGCGGTGGTGCTTGCGATCTTCGTCTCCAATCTGGCCACGCGGCAACTGGCCAAAGTAAGCCAGGCGATTGACCGGATCGCGGGCGGCGATGCGCCCGCCGCGGCTCCCGCGCCCTCTGGGAGCGGCGATAAGGAGTACGACGCCGTTGCCTCAAAGCTGCAACTGCTGGGCCAGCAGATACGCGGGGCCCGGCAGGACGCGCTCAGCATGCAGGAAAGCGTGCGGCAGCTTCTGGCGCGCATGGAAAAAGCCGTGCTGCTCTTTGACGCCAACGACTCCCTGATCTCCGCCGGAGAAAACGTCGAACCGCTGCTCAACCTGCGGAGATTCGATCTGATCGGGAAAAAATACGATGAGATCTTCCCGACCTCAACGAAACTGGGGGCGCTGATTCTGCGCGCCATTTCGCTGAAAGCGCCCACGAAGGATCAACTGGTGCTGATCGAGCGGCCCGGGCTCGACCCGATCCGGGTTTTCGCCACCGTGGAACCGATGGACCAGTTTGCGGGGTGGGAACGGGTGGGGACGCTGGTAACCCTGCGGGATGCCGAATCTCAGGCCGCCGTCCAAACGCAGCTCGACGTTTCGTCCCGACTGGCGGCGATCAGCCGCCTCACGGGCGGCGTGGCGCACGAGATCAAGAACCCTCTCAATGCGATGAATCTGCACCTGGAGATTCTGAAGACCCTCTTCGCTCCAGATACGCCGGCGGCAATAAAAGAGATTGAGATTATCGCTTCGGAGATCACCCGCCTGAATCGCGTCGTGAACACGTTCCTCGATTTCACCAGGCCGGTGGAACTGAAGCCGCAGAACCTGAACCTTTCCGAACTGGCGCTCGAATCGAGCCGCCTGTTTGAACCGCAGGCGAAGTCCCGCGGGATGAAGATTGACGTGATCCATCCGCCGGAGCCCGTTTTCATCCGGGGAGACCGCGACTTGCTGAAGCAGGCATTGCTGAATCTCACGTCGAATGCGATCGACGCGATGAGCGAAGGGGGCCGGCTCCAATTGGAACTGATCCGCAATCGCGATGATTGTATGCTGAGAGTATCCGACGATGGATGCGGAATACCGGCGGAGATTCGCAATCAGGTTTTCCAGCTCTATTTCACGACCAAAGCGAAGGGAAAGGGCACCGGAATCGGCCTTGCGATGACATTCCAGATCGTCCAGATGCACGGCGGGGAGATTTGGTTTGAAAGCGAAGCGGGCAGCGGAAGCACATTCTGGATCCGGCTGCCGCTGGTGAGTTCCCGCGCGGCCGCGATGCCGGGGGAACGCGCGTCCAGTGCCGCGCCGTCTACCGTATTGGAGACGGCACCGGAAAAGATTGGCCCGGAACGCCAAGGAAATCGGTCATGAGAAGCATCTGGATAACCGGTCTCGCGCTGGCATCGCTCCTGGCGATGGGCGGATGCTCCGTGAAGAGACCACCCAAGGCGGCTGTGCCGGCTTCCGCATCGCCAGGGGTGGCGGCGCTGCCGAGCCCGGAGGACGCGACGGAGACGAAGAGTTCCAGCGCGTTGGAAGCTCCCGCGGAAGCCGCATTGAACTACGAACGCGTGGTGGTGCCGCCGCTGCACCCGGCCGAACCGGAAGAGCGGAACGCGGCCAGCGAGGATGCCGACGCGCAGACTCCCACCGTCTCGAAACCGCGCCCTGTGAAGCGCCCGGCGGCCGCCGCCAGCCCCAAGGCGCCAGAAGCGGAAGCGCCCGTGGAGCCCGACCAGACGAAGGTCAACGATCTGCCGGCGCCCGCCCTGAAGCCCATGCTGAGCGACGCGGAACGGCGCCAGTTGGATGGGCTGATCAACACGAATCTGGAGCGCGCGCGGAAGAACTTCACGCTCATTCGCGAGGGCCGGCTGGGGACGAACGAGCGCAGCGTCCTCGAAGAGGCGAGAAGCTTCGCGGCCCGTGCCGACCAGTTGCGCCGCAGCGATCCCGCGCTGGCAAACAGCCTCGCGGAACGGGCGGCGATTCTCACGCAAGAACTGCTGCGCAAGCAGTAGGGCGGGAATCACGGCTTTGTGTCGGCACAGCGGGGTGTTCGATTGAGGTGGTTCCGCAATGTGCCGCGCGATCCCCTGCAGGCTAGCGGACTTGGGCGAGCGAGCCCGGTTCAGAAGCAATCCAGCCTATTTCTTGAAAAGGCTATCGAAGGCGGCGCGGGCATCGCTGGCGCTCTTGGGCGAGGGATCGTGATTGGAGTTCCCGTTGCTCAGCGAGGGAGCGCCCACCACGGGGGGGCGGACATCCCGCGCCACGGTCACTCGCGGCGAGAAGAACTCGCACTCGTTGGCCTTATCCTTCACGGCGATCCGTTCCGGGATCGGTTTGCGGCATTGCATTCGGGCGGAAGGCTCGAAATAGGCGCACTGCTTGCAGCAATGAAGTTCCGCGCCGCACTTGGGGCACAGCCCCGAGAAATCCGTGCTGGCCGGGAGAGTTGAGGCGCAACTGAAACAGCGCGAGGCCGCGACGCTCTCAACGAGGCGCGGCAGCCGCGGGCCGGTGACATCCAAGGGCAGTTTCGGCTTGGGGCCTCGCGAACGCGAATCGCCGCGGCGCTCAGAGGCGCCCGAAGGCGAGCCGGAATCGCGATATCCTTGCTGGCGGTATTTGCGGTCTTCGTCCATGAATAGGAAAAGCTCCTGAAGTGAGGTTGCAATTTCCCGGCGGGGATCGCCTCAAAGGCAACTCAGATCGGAATCAACGATGGAAACGGAAGCAAACTTCACGCTCGGGCATGCACGCGGCATCCGGAGAAACTTTGTATCTCGCCGCCGGGGATGCAATCCGCCCGTTGCTCACTTTGCTGTCCTGGGGAAGTAACGACTGCCCGCTGGCGCGGGGTGTTTGATTACCTCTATTACTCTTCTATACCACGGTTTGCATGCCGTTGCCAGCGAATCCGCCTTCCGCCGGCGGCGCGGCGCGGGGCAAATGGCGCGCCCGGCACACCGTGCCGGGGACATGCCGGACCGGAGAAGACCGGAAACGCGCCGGAAAGCGCATAATTTCAGTTAGTTCGATCTGAATATACCAAAATCTCTTTCTTATCCCGGCGAATCATGATAGGTTGGTACCGGGATGAAGTGATTCCTCCCTTCAAGGAGCCTGCTCATGAAGCTCAGCGCGCAAGAAGAATATGGTCTTCGGTGCCTCCTGAGAGTGGCGAAGGCCGAGAAGGACGACTGCCAGACGATTCCCCAAATCAGTGCCGCCGAAGGGCTGACGACGCATCACGTTGCAAAACTGATGCGAATTCTTCGGCGCGGGGATTTTGTAAAGAGCACGCGGGGGCAAGCCGGAGGCTATACGCTGTCTCGCCCCCCCGCGGAAATCACCGTCCTTCAGGTCTTGAACACACTTGGCGGCCCCGTATTCGGGACCCGTTTCTGTGAACGCCATACCGGCACGGCGGCCGTTTGCCGGAACTACAAGGAATGCACCATCCGGTGCCTCTGGAAAACGATTCAGAACTATCTCGACGAGTTGCTCGGCCAAACGACGCTTCGCGATCTTCTGGAAAACGAGGCGCAGTTGCTGGCGAAACTGGACGAGCGCGCCATCACGATCATTCAGAACAAGCTGCCGCCTCTGGTGGAAATGGAGACGAAGCAACTGATCGCCTGAGCGGCGACCGCGCCTGTCCACGGCGCGCAAAAGCAATGTTTCCGGCTGGATCGCCGGCTTTATTGGCCGGGTTACCAGCCGTATGCCCGCATGCGCTCATCAATAATCGCGCTATAGCGGTTCATCCGGGCCGGACGGCGGCGCAGCGGAGATGGAAGCACCGCCGCAAGGCGGGTTGCCTGCTGGCGGCTCAGCGTGCGTGCCGAGGTCCGATAGTGGAACTGCGCGGCGGCCTCCGCTCCGAACACGCCGGGGCCCCATTCCACCTGATTCAAATAGATCTCGAGAATCCGATCCTTCCCCAGGAGCAACTCCGCAAGCGGCACCAATGGCACTTCCAATGCCTTTCGCA
Source organism: Bryobacterales bacterium (assembly GCA_039812845.1). Classification (GTDB taxonomy): domain Bacteria; phylum Acidobacteriota; class Terriglobia; order Bryobacterales; family Bryobacteraceae; genus JACTMJ01. The sequence continues at coordinate 14,277 of JBDIBK010000026.1, read as the reverse complement.
CGAAGGAACCTCGCGTGCCGAGAAACAGGTTCTTCACCAGTTGCTGGGAGATGGTGGACGCGCCGCGCAGCCGGCCTCGCTCCATGAAATCCTCTTTCACCGCAATTTCGATTTGGCCGAAATCGAAGCCCCAATGCCGGTAAAAGTTGCCGTCTTCGGCGGCGACAACCGCGTACCGCAGGTGCGGAGAGATTCGGGAAAGCGGCACCGGATGCCATCGCTCCACGTACCTGCCCGGCCGAAACAGCGCTTCAGCGCGCCTCTCCAGGCGAAGCGCAGTGGTAGGCGGATCAATCCACCGGAATGCGACGAGAAGCAAGGCAAGAGAGGCGAAATACGCCAGTGCCGCCCACAGCAGGAACCGGAGTGCTCGCCGAAGGAAACCGCGCTGGCGGCCCGCCCCGATTTTGCGGGGAAGCATTCGCCCGGGAGTGCTGGGTTTGGGCCGCATGAGCCGCTCACGCACGGAATGCCAGGTCTCACCGCCCGGCGGCTGTCTCAGCCTTGGATACCGCGAAACGCTTCTTCAATCTCCCGTTTCGCCTGCGCGGACGGGGCCACCAGGGGCAGCCGGGGGAGCCCTCCATAGTAGCCGTTCAGGTCCATCGCGTATTTGAGACCCGGAATGCCGTATACCGTGGTCACGAGGCGAGCCGCCAGGGCAATGCGGCGCTGCCAGTCCGCGGCGGCTTCATACTCCCGCGTCCGGAACGCCTCCCAAATGGTGATCGCCGCGTACGGAGCCGCGTTTGCAAAGGCGAGGATCGCGCCGCTCGCCCCCATGCTGAGCGAAGGATAGAGCGTGGGAGCGGACCCTACCAGGACCTGAAAGCCCTGACGGCATTCGGCCACCATCCGCATCACCTTCTCCATACTGCCGCTCGATTCCTTAATGCCGATCACGTTCGGGTGCTCGCTCAGGCGGACGACCGCTTCGGCGGAGATATCGAGGCCGGTTGCCTGCGGAATGTTGTAGATCAGCACAGGAAGCGGTGAGGAATCCGCCACCGCCTGAAAATAGGAAACCTGCGCCGGTGTGCTGTTGAGCAGCCCTCGGTAATAGTGCGGAGTGCGCACCATCGCCGCCTGATATCCCGCGGCCGCCGCGAGCGAGCAAAGCTCAATCGTCTCCTTGACGCTCTCGGCCCCCGTTCCCGCAATGAGCAGCTTGCCGGGCCCGGCATGCTTCGCCACCAGATCCCAAAGCCGCGCTTTCTCCGGAGTGCTCAGCATGACGCTCTCACCGGTGGAACCGCCCACCACATAGCCGGAGAGCTGCGTTAGATTGAGCTTCTCGACATTGAAGCGGACTTTGGACTCGTAGATGTCCCCTTCATGATTGAAGGGTGCGGTGAGTGGAGGGAAAATCCCCTGCAGTTTGAGCATGCTGCCCTTTCTCTGCCGCGGCAGCACCGCAATCAGGCGTTTCCGCGCGGTCTTCGGAGCGCACCGCAAATGCGCGATGCCTCCGCGGCCCCGCGCCGGGCAAGCCCGCTCAGCTTGCGGAGTGCCCCTCAACGGAAACGGAAAACGCGGGAAGGCGGTCGATCACGGAAGGCTCGCGAGATTTTCAGTGGAAATCATGGGAGATCGGGGCCGCCGCGAACCCGCGGGCAGCCGCCGATCTGTCTTGCTAATTCGGCTGCGGAAGCTTACGCAACTTTGGCGAACACGATCACGAGCGTGTAAAGCGCCAGCGACTCAATCAGGGCCAGTCCGAGAATCAGCGCAAAGCGGATGGAGGCGGAGGCGCCAGGATTCCGGGCCATCCCTTCGCAGGCGGCGGCCGTAGCGCGGGCTTGCGCGAATGCGCATCCGGCGGATGCGATGGCCATGCCGATGACGGCAGCCACTACGGGCCAATTGACGGCGCTTTCCGCTGCTCCAGTCTGAGCGAACGCCGGCGCGGCGAGGGCCAGCATGGCGAGAATGAGCGACACCTTCTTCTTCATGACAACTTTCTGCTCCTTTTTATCAACCGGCTCACTAACAGCGCCTCTATTCGAACTCCATCCCATTCCGCGGATTCCGGAGGGGGCTGAATTCACGGTACCCGGCCGGCGAGTAACCGTAAGCGGCTATCAAAACTGAAAACCGAACCCGAACTAATGCTCGTGTTCAACCATCTGGCCAAGATACACCATTGCAAGCAATACAAAAATGTACGCTTGCAGCAGAGAAACAAAGGTGTGCAGGCCCATGAAAACGACGGGAATTCCTATCGGCACCAAGCTCAGAAAAACCAGGAACACCATCTCTCCAGCAAACATATTCGCATAGAGACGAACGGTAAGGGAGAGCAAACGCGACGAGTGGCTAATCAGTTCGATCGGCAGCATCAAGGGCGCGAGCCACCATATCGGGCCGCAAAAATGAAGCATCCAGGCTTTGAGGCCCGTTTCGCGGATGGCCTGCGCGTGGTAGTAGAGGAATACCGCTACCGCGCAGCCCAGCGGGACCATGACGAACATGGTCGGAGACTCAAACGTGGGCAGCACGCCGATCAGATTCGCGGCGAGAATGAACAGAAACAGGGTGGCGAAAAATGCCACATAGCGCTGCGAACCGTGCGGGATCATTTCCTTCGTCTGGTCTTTGATAAAACCGTAGAAAAGCTCGAGGATGGTTTGTGCCTTGCTAGGAGCATCGACGGAGAACGAACCGCGCACCGCCGCGACACCCAGCATGAGCAGAACAACGACAAAAATCTGCATCGCCTGCGCGTTCGACCAGGGATGCGAGGGGTCGGCCGGCGTGATGCCGAACAGGTTCAAAATTGTGATCGCGGGGCCCGCCAGGAACCGATTGAACAGGGCAGTTACCCACAACTCATGCTCTGGCATAGATTAGCTCGTTGACGGAATCCAGCAGCATCGCGAAGGTCGCGGTCAGCAATCCAACGCAAAAAGAGACTGGATTTACTCCGAAAACCTCCACTGTAGCATACCCGAGCAGCCCCAAGGCGAAGTACCGGAAGACAAAGAGCGCGATTATCCGCCGGCTGCCGGGTGACGGCTCCGCGCCGAGCCTTCCCACGGCCGCGTGAAGCAACTGAAAGTTGAAGCAGGACGCGAGCGAACCCACGGAAAAGCTGGCGGCGGATCCGGCCCCAAACCACCACCAGGCGGCCGCGGCAGCCAGCATCGAGAGCCCGACGGTAAGCCGGCAGATGCGGCGAGGGGAAATCCCGCGAAACAGGTCGGAGGCGGTGGCGTCGGGTGGCATGAAGAAACTTTTCGTCGCTTCCGCGATTGGCGCTCTCAGCATGGGCTTTCTACTTGAATGCTCCATCGGAATCGCGAAGGGCCTTGCGAACGAGTTGCAGAAAACCGGCGGCGATCCCGAGCAGCAAACCGATCAGCCAGAAGAACGATGTGCCCGCGGCATCGTCGAGCCAGCGCCCGGCAAGGTAGCCGATCACCGTGGCGATGGGCATCGCAATGGCAAGGCCCGAATACTCCGCGAACTGCCGCCAAACCTGGGAACGCTCCGATGCAAGCGCGGATGGCTTCGTGGCTCGCCTCGCGGTGTCTTTTCGAGTTCCCTCCGCCTGGTCGTCGGCCATAACCCACTTCCCCTCTCCAATCGGGAGCGCCTAGCGGGGCTTCCACTTGATGTTGCAGCCAATGCTGGGACGTTGGTCTTCCGGCGGCATCCGCCCGGCAAGCAGCGCATTGATGGCGAAGCGCAGATCCTTGCCATTCACCGGCACATTATTCCCCGGCCTGCTTCCATCCAACTGCCCTCGGTAAGCCAGCTTCATATCGGGGTCGAACAGGAAAAAGTCGGGAGTGCAGACCGCCCCGTACGCCCGCGCAACCTGTTGGCTTTCATCGTACAGATAAGGGAACTTGAAGCCGAGGCGCAGCGCCTGTTCTTTCAGTTTTTCCGGAGCGTCGTCCGGGTAAGCGCCGACGAAATTCGAACTGATCGCCACGATTCCCACGTTCTCGTCGGCGAAGTCGAAGCCAATATTGGCGATCTCGTGCTCCACATGCTGCACGTAGGGGCAGTGCGCGCACATGAAAATCACCAGAAACGCATCCATCCGGCGGTATTCTTCCGCATTCACGATGCGTCCGGATACCACATCCGGCAGCGCGAATGGCGCCGCCACCGTACCCAACTCCTTCATTACCGACGGGACCAGTGCCATGCGCGACCTCCCGCTCTTCTCAAGACTTGGACTTCCACCTTTCCAGTCTATCTTGCAGAGCCCGAATGGCGGGAGGCGGATGCGGTTCACACCGGTAAACTCCCGCACAGGCGGAAGCGAAAGTGGGATAGACGCCGCCTGGGCCGTATTCGACCCTGGCTGATCCGCTGTCCGCAACTATTGTGCGGAGACCGTGTATCCGAAGACGGACCGTGGCAGTCAAAGTTTGTATACACATGCACGTTCCGCGCACCCTCATTCGGATGCCGCTCGCCACGGCGCTGGCGATCTCGCTGCTTGTGCCTCTAACGGCAAGCGCACAGGCGCGGGCGCGCCAGTCCTCGCCCAGCCCGGCCGCAACCGTCGCGGCAGGCGCCGAAGCGGCAGCGATTTCCGGACGCATGCTGAACGCTCAAACCGGCGAAGGTCTTGGCAAAGTGGAGCTGCGGCTCTTTTCGAGGAACGCGGGAACGGGCTCCGCCCCCGGTGTGTATTCGACGAGGACGACCCGCGACGGCACATTTCTGCTCGATGGGCTCCCCGCCGGGGACTACATGCTGACGCTCACGCGCCAATCCTTCGCCACGAGCGCCGCGGAACTGCGCGGTTTCCCCTCCGCGCGCCCGCAGGCCAACGGCTGGACCGTATCGCTCCGCGCTGGGCAGGCGCTGCAAGGCATTGAGTTTCGCATTCCGCCCGCCGCCGTGGTTACGGGCCACGTCGTTGACGAGGATGGCGAACCTATGAGCGGGGTGGCAATCGAGGCGGAACAGTACCGTTACATGCAGGGCGTCAAGACGCTCGCGGCGCGAGGCCGCGCTATCTCCGACGATCGCGGCATTTACCGGATTTACGGTCTTTCGCCCGGCCGCTATTTTGTGAAGGCCTTGGGCAGCAGCCTGAGATCGCGGATCGGCGCGGCGATCCGAGGGGGTGCGTTCTCCGGTCTTGGCGGCGGCCCGGGCGGCGCGATGCGGGAACCGGGAGGCCGCCCGGGAGCCGGATATGCCGGTGCCGGGGCGGCAGCGCTGGAGGATTCCGTCGCGTACCTGGAGACGTATTACCCCAACGCGCGTTCCGCCCCGGACGCCATCCCATTACAGCTTGCCCCCGGCGCGGAGATGGGCGGCATTGACTTCACGCTTGCCCCCAGCCCGGCGTATTCCATTTCTGGCACCGTCGAGGGATTGGACGAAGTGCCCGTTGCGGACGGCGCGCAGCGGCCGGTGGTTTTTGTCGGAGTCCGGCCCAACGGGCAGCCCGGTTTTGGCAATGCCGCGGGCCTGGCCCAAGTGAACCCATCGACGGGTGCGTTCACGCTCCGGAATCTCGCGCCCGGCGGCTACGAGGTAATTGCGCGGTCAAACGCACGCCGGGGTGGCAGCGCCGTCGGCGCCGTGCAGGTGACCGTCGGGAATGCTTCCATCAATGGCGTTCACATTCCGCTTTACCAGGACGTGACAATACCCGGAAAAGTGACGCTGCCGAATGGCTACGAGACTGCGTCGCTCGCCCGAATGTCCATCACGCCCATTCGACGGCTGAACCCGGTTCGCAGCATTGCCCGCGCCGATGCCAACGGAGCGTTTGATATTACGCTCTCCCGCGCCGAAGCGCCGCGCTTCGCGTTCACCAATATCCCAGACGGCCTCTACGTGAAACGGGTTCTGATTGGTGGAGTTGACATAATGGGAAGCACATCCACGACTTTGCCCGGCGTCTCCGGCAGCATGACCGTGGAACTGGCGGCGGATGGAGCAAGCCTCAGCGGCGCGCTGAACGATTCGCAAGGCAAACCCTTGGCGAATGCCCGCGTTACCCTCATCCCCGCATCCGCTTTCGAAACCGAGGGCAGCCTGGCTGCAAGCGTCTGGAGACGCAGCGTGGCCGCCGGGGAGGACGGCAGTTTCGAGATCCCCGCGATCGCTCCAGGGCGCTACCGGGTTTATGCCTTCGAGAGTTTAGATGCGGACCCCTCGTTCGACCCCGATTTCCTCTCGAATTTCGGGCAGCGCTGGAAGGAATTGAATCTCAGGCCCAAGGAGAGCGCCACCGTGGAAATCGTCCCGATTCCGGCCGGCGAAACCGCGACGTATCTGGGCGAGACGGAGTAGCCCCTTGCAGCTTCGGGCGCGGCCGGCAAGCAAACGGGGGAGCAAGCCCCGCCGGTTGTGGGACAATGAATGCTGGCTTTCCGCATGAGCAGCGCGCCCTCGAATTCCGCACCGAATCCACCGGCATCTCCCGACGCCAAGCCAAGGGACGAAACGGCAAGCGCCTCCGCAAGCCGCACTTGGCAGCGCGTACAACTGGCCCGCCATCCCCGCCGCCCGCATAGCCTCGATTACATCGAGCGCCTCTTCGCCAATTTTGAAGAGATCCACGGAGACCGCGCGTTCGGCGACGATGCGGCGATCATCGCCGGACTGGCCGATTTTGGGGGTCTGCCCGTGGCTGTAATCGCGCAGCAGAAGGGCCGCGACACGAAGCAGAAGTTGCATCGCAATTTCGGCATGCCCAAGCCCGAAGGCTACCGGAAGGCACTCCGCCTAATGAAGCTGGCATCAAAGTTCCGCTTGCCGCTGGTCAGCCTGATCGATACTCCCGGAGCCTATCCCGGCATTGATGCCGAGGAACGCGGGCAGGCGGAAGCCATTGCCGTGAATCTGCGGGAAATGTCGCGGCTTGGGTGCCCCGTCATCACAGTAGTGATCGGCGAAGGCGGCAGTGGCGGAGCGCTGGCCATGGGTGTGGGCAACCACAACGCGATGCTGGAGAACGCCACGTATAGCGTAATCTCTCCCGAAAGCTGCGCCGCCATCATTTACCGGGATGCCAAAAAGGCGCAACTCGCCGCGGAGGCGCTGAAGATGACCGCGCCGGAACTGCTCGCGCTCCAGTTGATCGACGAAGTGGTGCTCGAACCGGGCGACGGCGCGCATTCCGATTGGGACGCCGCGGCTGGCCTGCTGCGCGCGCATCTCACCAAGGTCGTCGGCGAACTTCGCGGCTGGACCGCCGAACATCTCATCCGCCAGCGGCATGAGAAATACCGGCGGATCGCATCGTTTTTTGAGGAAGCCGGCTTATGAGCAAGCCGGTTCTGGCCGGTGTGATATTGCTGGCAGCGGTGGCGGCATTGATTATCTGGAGCAGCACCGGGCTCCGCGAGCATCGGGTGGAGGTCTGTATCACCTATGAAGGACGTTCCGTCTGCCGCACCGCCAGCGGCGCGACCGAGCAATCGGCGCTTCGCCAGGCTCAGGACAATGCATGCGCCCTGCTCACGAGCGGCGTGACCGGAAGCATCGCCTGCGGACAAACCCAGCCGGACCGCGTTACCTGGATGCAATAATCGGATATTCCCGCGCAATTGGTATCAAATCTTGCTCGAAGTGGTAATCCAGATGGCCGTTTATCGTCTTCACTCTATGGTGGGCGCGAAGATTCGTGAGCCTGGGCCGATGCCACCAACGGACCCGGCCGCCGGAAAGACCAGCCACCGGAAAGTACAGCCACCGGAAAGTACAGTACCGCGCACCCGATCCACTTTTTGCGAACAACGGGAAGCCACGCTCGTAAGAAATCACAGGAGCACTAAACTTTGACTCGCAATTGGAAAATCGCCCTCGGAGTGCTGGGTGTGGCCGTCGTTGGCGGAGCCATTTATGGCGGCATTAAGTATCGCGAAGGAAAGGCGGAAAAGGTCCAGACCGCCAGGGTGGCCAGGCAGGATGTCGTCTCCCTGGTGACGGCCACGGGCGAGATTCGCCCGCTGAATTACATCAATATCGGCGCCAACGCTCAGGGCCGAATTACGGAAATTCTGGTCCAGGAAGGCGATCGGGTGGCGAAGGGGCAGATCCTCGCTAAGCTCGAAGCGGTGCAGCCGCAATCGCAGCTCGCCTCACAGGAAGCGAATTACCGCATCGCGGAAGCCGACGCGGCGGGCCAGGAAGCCGCAGTGCGCGCGGCGGCGGATTCGATGGAAAGCGCCGAGGCTGCCATCGCGCGCGCGCAAGCGCAGGCCGAGCAGGCACGAATCGAATTTGACCGCGCCAAGGAGCTCTCGGAAGCAAAGCTGATTGCCAAACAGGAATTCGACACTCGCAAGTCCGCCTACGAGGTGGCATTGGCCTCCGTGAAGGAAGCCGAAGCGGCCTATGCCAGATCCCAGGCGCAGCAGCGCCAGGCTGCGGCGGCCTTGAATTCCGCTCAGCGCCGGATCACGGCGGCCAAGGCGGAGGTAACGCGGGTTCGGGACCTGGTGGAACGCACCTACGCAATCTCTCCCCTTGCCGGAATGGTGACGAACCTGCCGGTGAAGGTGGGGGAAATTGTGGTGCCGGGTATCCAAAACTCCGCGGCCAGCCTGATCATGACGATCGCCGACATGTCCGTGATCACCGCGGAAGTCAAAGTGGATGAAACCGATATCGTAAATGTGAAATTGGGCCAGACGGCCGATGTCACGATTGAGGCCATTCCCGACAAGACATTCAAGGGGAAAGTAATCGAGATTGGCAATACGGCCATTCTGCGGTCTAGCGGCCTGGCGTCCTCGCAGTCTCAGATCTCAAGCGATGAGGCCAAGGACTTCAAAGTGGTGGTGGCGCTCGATTCGCCCCCAGCCGAGATCCGCCCCGGACTCTCTTCCACCGTGAAGATTACGACAAACAAGAAGGCGGATGTTCTGGCACTTCCAATCCAGGCGCTCACCGTGCGCACGAAAGGCGACCTCGAAAAGAAGGACGACAAGAAGGAAGATGCGCCGCCGGCCGACCCGAAACTCGCGGCCGAGTTGAAGAAGGAAATGCAGGGCGTCTTCGTCGTGGATAAGGGCTCGGCTAAATTCCGCGAAGTGAAAACGGGAATTACCGGCACCACCGAAGTGGAAGTGCTTAACGGACTCAAAGCGGGCGACGAAGTGATTACCGGGCCCTACCGCTCTTTGCGGACCATCCGCAATGAGACGAAGATAGAAGTGGACAACAAGAGGCCTGGAACCGGCGCCGAAGGAAATTCGTAGGAAGCAGAAGGGAACAAACGGCATTATGGCGCAGACACTGGATTCGGCGGCGGCGCGGGGAGAAAGCCTGACGCGGGACGGCATTGTCATCCGCACGTACGACCTATGGAAGACGTACGTGATGGGCGACCAGGAAATTCACGCGGTCTCCGGCATCGATCTGGAGATCAAGCGCGGCGAGTACGTCGCCATCATGGGCCCTTCGGGATCGGGCAAGTCGACGCTGATGAACCTGATTGGGTGTCTCGATACTCCGTCGAAGGGCGAGTATTTCATCAACGGCCAACTGGTTAGCTCGATGAGCGACGACCAACTTGCCCGGATCCGCAACAAGGAAATCGGGTTCGTCTTCCAGACGTTCAACCTGCTTTCCCGCGCATCCGCGCTGCACAATGTCGAACTGCCGCTGATTTACGCGGGAGTGGACGCGCACAGCCGGCTGGAACGGGCCAAGCGCGCGCTCACGGCAGTGGACCTCACCGCGCGAATGCACCACAAGCCGAACGAGCTTTCCGGCGGACAGCGGCAGCGCGTCGCCATCGCCCGGGCGCTGGTGAACGACCCATCGATTCTGCTCGCCGACGAACCGACGGGGAACCTGGATTCCGCAACCGGCGTGGAAATCATGGCGCTCTTCCAGCGGCTGCATGACCAGGGCAACACCATCGTGCTGGTAACGCACGAAATGGATATCGCCATGCATGCGCACCGCGTGGTGTTCGTGAGGGACGGCAAAGTGGAGCGCGACGAGCAGGTCCGCTAAGAGCGCGGCGATGCCCGAGGCGGGCATGTGGAGACCTTTCGGTAATCGCGAGGCGTGCAAGCGAATCCCGCTTTCGAAGCAGATCCGGGTATACCTGCGCTAAAATAGCCTCGTAACCCGCCCGCCCATTCCCCGATCGTCTAACGGTAGGACAGCGGCCTTTGGAGCCGTTAATCGTGGTTCGAATCCATGTCGGGGAACCATTCTTCCAACCGCGAACTTTCCGACGCCCGATTTCGTTGACAGCCTTCCTGTCTGCCCTCCCGCCTGTATCCCAAACATACGCCAGTATTTGCGTTTCGGGGCAATTCTCCAGTTCGAAACGTGCGCGTCCGGGGTGCGAACTCAACCATGGTGATTGAGCCCATTGGCCTCTCTCAACTCCCCGAATTCTCGGGTTTCTCTGTTGACAGCCCCACGTTTGTTGACACTCCGTTTGAGAGAGGGGGACCGGTCTGACGATTTTCAAACTCGGTTTCGCTAGGAGGACAATGGAAGTGATCCTCCATGGCATTCGACGCCTTTGGCGAGGGTCGCACGCGAAGGCCGGTTCGGTGCGTCATTTACACCCGCCAGTCGGTGGGTTCCTCGGACGAGCTTTCTTCCTGCGCGATTCAGCGGGAGGCGTGTGCTGTGTTTGCCGCCTCGCAGGGCTGGATTGTCGAGAATGGCCGTTTCGATGACGTTGGCTTCTCTGGTGCGACACTCGACCGGCCAGGCTTGCAGCGCATTCTCGCCTTTCTCCGCGAGGACGGTGTCGACCACATCCTCGTCCACCGACTCGATCGCCTTTCCCGGCGGGTCGCCGATTGCGTGAAGCTGTTTGATGAGTTCCGCCGCCTCCGCGTCAACCTCGTTATCGTGACGGCGCCCGAGTTGGGCAGTGCAGCCCAGGACCACTTTCTACTGAACATCATGGCGTCGTTCGCCGAGTTCGAACGCGAGATGATCGCGGGACGAATTGCCGAGGCGCGGGCTCGATTGAAGTGGGAACGGAAGCGGTTGGCGGGAGCGGTCCCGTATGGTTACAACGCGAATCCCCGGACCAAGCAATTTGAGCCTGCGCCGGCGGAGGCTGAGGTCGTGCGATGGATGTTCGCGGAGGCGGCGGCGGGAAAGCGGCCAACAGAGATCGCTGGCGAGGCGAACACGAATCAACATCGAACCAAGGCGCATGGGCCCTGGAGCGCGCGTCAGGTTGTTGCGACTTTGCGCAACCCCGTCTATGCGGGCTATCTCGGGAATGGCGCGGGGATCCGCCTTGGCGATCATCCACCCGTCATCGACATGGATCAGTTCGAAGCCGCGGGACGAGCGCTGGATTCTCGAAGGACGGCTCGCCCGAAGCCCAGCGCATACGGGGACGTTTAGCCGCTGAAGGGCAAGATCCGCTGCGGGCGGTGTGGCCGGCCGTTGTCGCCGCACAGCTGCCGGCGGGGCAACAAGGACTATCGCGATTACCGGTGCCGGGCGACTGCCGGAGGCCGGGCGCCATGCGGGTATCTGATTCCCGCCTGGGACATCGAGTCGATGATCTGGAGAAGGCAGCCGAATGTGCGCGAGGGGGAATCGTTGGACGCCGGCCGACTGCAGCAATTGGTGGCGCGTGTCGTCTACAAACCCGATCAGAACCGCGTAGCGGTGACTTGGAAGAAGGATCCGGAGTAATGCGCTCAGCGGGACGGATTGATCCCAATGCGAATCACTTGCCGAGGCTGAATGGTCTCCAGCGCCGCAAGACATTCCGGAAGCAGCGGAAGCAGGTCGGCAAGTCGATTCGAGTAGGCGTGAATGATCAGCACCGCGATTCGTACTGAGTCCAGATTCTGCTGGTACGGAAGGTTCTTATCGAGCGTCAGGAGAACATCGAAGAGCCGATCAGCCACGGCGAGCAGCTCACCGTTTTTCTTCCCGGACCAACCGCATTGAACGACCGTGCGGCATTCGTGTCCCTCGAGATGTGCAACGAGTTTGCGCGGCAGGTTCTCGTCGATGAGAATCTTCATCGCGGGCTGGTGAGGAGGGCCTTGGCTTCTTCCAGTGCGGCGATGGCAGCTTCTCGGGTCACGGACGGGAAGTTGTCCAGGAATTCATCCAGCGTGTCACCGGCTTCGAGGTAGTCAATCAAGGAATCGACAGGGACACGAGTCCCTCGGAAGCACGGCGTGCCTCCCAGGATTTCCGGATCGCTTACGATGACAGATTCGTGTTCCATGGAATGCTTCTCAGTCCTCAGTCTACCAGGGACGTGCGATTGCACGAGCAGTTCGAGAAGGTTGCAGCGGTACCCCAGGATGGATGCGAACCGCCACGCGCCTGTATAACGGGCTCGTTTTCAGATACTTGCAAATTCCGAGTTGTCAACCTGCATGTCAGGGGCGATTTGAGCTATTCTTTCAAACGCGAACTTTCCACCACCCGATTTCGTCGACAGCCTCCCTCGCTGACCTCCCGCCTGTATCCCAAACATTCGCCAGTATTTGCGTTTTGGGGCCATTCTCCAGTTCGAGACGTGCGCGTCCGGGCGTCGCCCTCAACCATGGTGGTTGAGCTCATCGGCCTCCCTCAACCTCTCGAACTCTCGGGTTTCTCTGTTGACACCTCCGCGTTTGTTGACACTCCGTTTGAGAGAGGGGGGCCGATTAGACAGTTTCGAACTCGCGTGAGTATCTATTGACAGAGCCAGACGACGCGCCAGGCCGCCCAGCGGAAGCCGTTGTGGGCCGGACACCCAAAGGACCGGCAACACATGGAATTCCGCGACCGCACCACGGCCGAGGCCGTCGCCCAAATCTCCACTCTTCTCGCCCAGGCCTACCAGCGATACCGCAGCGTTCGGCGCATCGAACTCCCACGTTTCCAAGGCGGAGAAACCGTCAACAGAGAACTTGATAACGCGCGCCCGGAGAGCCTTCATAGTCATGAGGTTGACGCGTGAAGAAGACCCTCCGACAACAGATCGACGAACTGGCCGCGATGGACGTCGCCGCGCTGCAGACCCGCCATCTGGAGTTCTTCGGCAAGGAGACCACCTGCGCACACCGGCAGTTCTTGTTCCGGAAGTTGGCCTGGCACCTCCAGGCCAGGGCTGAAGGCGGGCTGCCAGAGTCGGCGATTGAACTGGCGCGGAGCATCGCACGAGACACGCCGCTACGCGCCCGGGTGCTGGCGAATGCGGACCGGCGGCGGGCAGGCATGCCGATGGACAACTCATCGACGACCACTATCGAGCCGGCGCACGATACGCGCACTCCGCTGCCAGGAGGGCTGATCGTCAAGCAGTACCGGGGCAACACGTATGTCGTGACCGTGCGTGACAACGGCTTCGAATACGAGGGCTGCCTGTTTCCATCGCTGAGCGCCGTCGCGTTCGAGATCACGCGAACCAAGTGGAATGGCTACCTCTTTTTCGGCCTGACCAAGGAGAAGACGAATGGCCGGAAATAACGGCAACATGTTTGGACTGGCGGCGCGCCGCGGCATGCGCTGCGCCATCTACACCCGTAAATCAACCGAGGAGGGACTCGAGCAGGAGTTCAACACGCTCGATGCGCAGCGGGACTCCGCCGAGGCCTACATCCGCAGCCAGCGGGAGGATGGCTGGGTGGCCCTGCCCGATCGCTACGACGATGGCGGCCACACCGGCGCCAACATGGAGCGCCCAGCGCTGAAGAAGCTGCTGCAGGACGTCCGCGAGGGCTTGGTCGACTGCGTGATGGTCTACAAGGTCGACCGGCTGACCCGATCCCTGCTCGACTTCGCGCGGATTATGGAGGTGCTCGACAAGCATGGCGTCAGTTTCGTCTCGGTCACCCAGCAGTTCAATACGACCGGATCGCTGGGCCGGCTCACGTTGAACATACAGCTCTCCTTCGCGCAGTTCGAACGCGAGATGATCGCCGAGCGCACTCGCGACAAGATGTCCGCCGCGCGGCGCAAAGGGCGGTGGGTCGGCGGCATCCCGATGCTCGGGTATGACTTAAGTGATCGCGGTGCCCGCCTCGTGGTGAACGAGGATGAGGCCGCGCGCGTGCGGGCGATCTTCAACCTCTACCTGGAGTACGGCTCGCTGATGCCAGTGGTGCAGGAACTGAACGTCCGCAACTGGCGCATGAAGGAATGGACGACGCGCAAGGGGACGATCTCTGGCGGCAAGCCCTTCGTTAAGAACCGGCTCTACAACCTGCTCACCAACATGGTCTACATCGGAAAGATAGAGCACGCCGGCCAGGTATACGACGGTGAGCACGAGGGCATCCTCGATCCGGAGGTCTGGCAACGCGTGCAGGATCGGCTGCGGTTCAACGGGCGCACCGGCGGCCGCCAGGT
>JBDIBK010000025.1:0-38228 GCA_039812845.1 Bryobacterales bacterium | reverse complement strand
CCCGCGGACGGCGAACTGGCCGACGAAGCCGCGATGACCGGCGCGTTTGAAGAATACGGCGTGGCCGCGGTGGCGGGCGAGTTCTCCGGCCTGCCCACCGAAGAGGCCCGGCGCGGAATGAACGCGAAAGCGGAGCGGGAGGGTTTCGGCAAAGCGGCCGTCACCTATCGCATCAAGGATTGGGGCATCTCGCGCCAGCGCTATTGGGGCACGCCGATCCCGATGATCCACTGCGACGCCTGCGGCGTGGTTCCCGTGCCGGAAAGCGATTTGCCGGTAGTGCTTCCGCACGAAATCAATCTGGCCGACGTGAAGGGCAGTTCGCCGCTTGCGCACGTGCCGGAGTTCGTGAACGTGCGCTGCCCGAAGTGCGGCGGAGCGGGACGCCGGGAAACCGACACGATGGACACATTCATCGACTCGTCCTGGTATTTCTACCGCTATTGCGATGCGCGCAACGCCAGCACGCCCTTCGATAAGGACATCGTCCGCTACTGGTTCCCGATTGACCAGTATATCGGCGGCATCGAGCACGCCATCCTGCACCTGATTTACTCGCGGTTCTGGACGAAGGTAATGCGGGATCTCGGGCTGATTTCCTGGAGTGAGCCGGTCACCAATCTGTTTACCCAGGGAATGGTGATCAAGGATGGCGCGAAGATGTCCAAGAGCAAGGGGAACGTGGTGGATCCCGATGAGATCGTGGGCCGCTACGGAGCGGACACCTGCCGCATGTTCTCCCTGTTCGCGGCACCGCCGGAGCGCGAACTGGATTGGCAGGAGAGCGGCGTCGAAGGGCAGTACCGCTTTCTGGGCCGCGTTTACCGCTTCGTCACCCGCAACCTGGAGATGGCCCGGGGCATCCCTCAAGCAAAGGGCAATGCGGGCGCGCCCTTGGGCGACGCGGACCGGAAGGCGCTGCGCAAGCTGCACCTCACCATCCGCAAGGTGACCGACGATTTCGAGACCCGCTGGCACTTCAACACCTCGATCGCCGCCATCATGGAACTCATGAATGAGGCGCAGAGCCGGGAAGCGGAACTCACCGAAGCGTCCCTGCCGGACGTGTGCGGCGCGGTGGCCCTGATGCTGGCGCCCTTCGCGCCCTACCTCGCGCAGGAACTGTGGACCGAACTGGGCCGCGACGGTCTGGTATTCAAGCAGACTTGGCCGGCTTACGACGAGGATCTGGCGAGGGAAGACGCCGTGGAGGTTCCGGTGCAGGTGAACGGGAAACTGCGCTCCCGCGTGACCGTGCCGCTGGGTGCCGCGAAAGAGGCTCTCGAAGCCGCGGCGATGGAAGATGCCAAGGTGCGCGAGTGGGTGGCGGGCAAGCAGGTGGTGAAAGTGGTGGTGGTTCCGGATAAACTGGTGAACATCGTTGTGAAAGGCTGAAGCCCCTTTGGAGGGCCGAAGCACCCGGTGCGATCCGGTCGCGCGGGCGCAATCGTGACTCAGGTTATGGAGAGTGGAATGCAGAACCAGGATGGGATGCCCCCGGTGCGGGAATCGATCGTGCAGCCGGGTGAGCGGCAGGAAGCGCCCCGCCGCCAGTTCTTGAAAACGGCGGGGGTGGCGGCCGCGGTGAGCGCGTTCGCCCCCGGCAAGGTGCTTGGCGCGAACGACCGGGTGAATGTCGCTTACGTGGGCATGGGCCGGATGGGCACCGGGAATCTGGAAATCTCGATGCGGCACAAGCAGGTCCACGTGGCGGCGGTCTGCGACGTCTACCAGCCCCATCTCGAAAAGGCCGCCGCGGTGGCGCGCAAGGCGGGCCAGCAGGATGTGAAGGAGATTGCGGATTACCGCGAAATCCTCGCCGACAAGTCGATTGACGCCGTCTGCATCTCCACCCCGGACCACTGGCATGCCTGGCAGACCGTGGAAGCCTGCAAGGCGGGCAAGGACGTCTACGTCGAGAAACCCATCAGCGTCACCATTGACGAGGGCGCCAAGATGGTGCAGGCCGCGCGCAAATATAACCGCGTGGTGCAGGCGGGCACCATGCAGCGCTCCGGGATTCATTTCCAGAAGGCCACGGAGATTGTCCGGTCGGGCAAGCTGGGCAAGGTGGCCACGGTGAAGACCTGGAACGTGGGCGTCGCGAAGCGCGAAGGCATCGGCAATCCGCCCGATGGCGCGCCGCCCGCCGGGCTCGATTGGGATATGTGGCTCGGCCCCGCGCCGAAGCGGCCCTTCAATGCCAACCGCTTCGGAGTGGATCCGAATGCGTTCTCCCATTTCCGCTGGTTTTGGGACTACGCGGGCGGCATGATGACGGATTGGGGCGTGCATCTGCTCGATATCGCCCTGATGGCTTTCGACAACCCCATGCCGGAATATGTGAACGCGGCCGGAGGAAACTTCTACCTGACGGATAACCGGGAAACGCCGGACACTCTCCTTGTCACCTACAAGTTTCCGCAGGGCTTCGTGGCCGAATACGAGAACCGCCACACCAGCAGCATCGCCGAATTCAACCGGGGCTCCGGAACGGTGTTCTACGGCACCGAGGGAACCCTGCACGTGGACCGCCGGGGCTACACGATTTACCCGGAGAAGGGAAGCGACCTGCTCGAAGCGAAGGTGAACAGTTCCAACAACATGAACTACGACCACTGGGGCAACTTCCTGGAGTGCATCCGCACGCGGCAGCGGCCGATCAGCGACATCGAAATCTGCCATAAGTCCACCGCCACCTGCCTGCTGGCGAACGTGGCCTATCGCGCCGGGATGCGGGTGGATTGGGATTCGGCCAACGCCACCGTCGTTCAGGCTGAAGCCCGCAAGTTCCTTTCGAGGGAAGAAAGAGACCCCTGGAAGATCGTGGTTTAGCCGCCCGGTTCCACGGAATCGGCCACTGGCAACCGCTCCGCATGCGCTTTCCGCATGGGCCGGAGCGGTGTGCCTATTTCAGACCGTGCTAGCGTATAAAGTAGCGGAGAATATCTTCGCGCGGATGGCGTATGACGGCGGAAGCTCCACTCAAAGCGGTCGGTCTCGGGAAGAGCTTTACGACGGGCCGGTCGGACCTCGTCATCTTCCGGGATCTCGATCTGGAGGTGCGCCGCGGCGAGAAGCTGGCCCTGGTGGGCGAGTCCGGCGCGGGAAAATCCACGCTGCTTTACCTCTTGGGCGGTCTGGACCGGCCCACTTCGGGAAAAATCCTGTACGAGGGCGACGATATAACACGTCTTAATGAACAGCGGCTGGCGGAATTTCGCAATCGGACGCTGGGGTTCGTCTGGCAGACGCATTATCTGCTTCCCGAGTTCACCGCGCTCGAAAACGTCGCCATGCCGCTGCGGATTCGGGGAGTTTCCGCCGAAGAGGCAGAAGAGCAGGCCATGGAACGGCTGAGGGAGGTAGGGCTGGAAGCGCGATCGCACCATCTTTCGGGAGAGCTCTCGGGAGGGGAACAGCAGCGGGTGGTGCTGGCCCGGGCGCTGGTGGGAAACCCGAAGGTGCTGCTGGCCGACGAGCCAACGGGAAATTTGGACACACAGACCGGGGAGCGGATTATTGGGCTGCTGGCCGAGATGCACGCGCACCACGGACTGACATCCATTTACGTTACTCATAATCCGGCGTTTGCCAGGCGATGCGACCGGGTGCTGGAATTGACAGGCGGGGAGTTGGCCATTCGGGAGATGGAATGATTGGATGGCGGCGGGCGGTCGCGAGACCGGCCGGCCGCGGTTGAGGCGATGCTTACGGCGGCTTAGACGCCGGAAGGGGGACCGCTTCCTTCAACGAATCTGGGAGCGGAAAGAAGGCGGGGTTTATGTTTGAACGTTACACGGAGAAAGCGCGGAGGGTGATCTTTTTCGCCCGGTATGAGGCCAGCCAGTTCGGCAGCCCGTACATTGAGACCGAGCATCTCTTGCTCGGCCTGCTGCGCGAAGACAAGGCGCTCGCGAACCGGTTCCTCCGGTCCCAGGCGGCCATCGAATCCATTCGTAAACAGATTGAGGCGCACACCACCGTGCGGGAGAAAGTCTCCACATCGGTGGATCTGCCTCTGAGCCACGAGTGCAAGCGCGTGCTCGCCTACGCCGCCGAAGAGGCGGAGCGGTTGAGCCACAAGCACATCGGCACCGAACATCTGATGCTCGGCCTGCTGCGCGAGGAAAAATCGTTCGCCGCCGAGATCCTTCATGAGCGCGGGCTGCGTCTGGCGCAGGTGCGCGAGGAGATCGCCCGCTCTACTTCCGAAAAGATGAGTTCCTCGCGGCCCAAGGAGAGTTCCTTGCTGGCCGAGTTCAGCCGCGATCTCACTCAGGCCGCAATGGAGGGGCTGCTCGACCCGCTCATCGGGCGGGATTTTGAGCTGGAGCGCGTGGTGCAGATCCTCTGCCGGCGCACCAAGAACAACCCGGTGCTGATCGGGGAGCCGGGCGTGGGGAAGACCGCCATCGTCGAAGGGCTGGCGCAGCGCATCGCCGATGGCGACGTGCCCTCGTTTCTTTCCGAGAAACGCATTCTCGCCCTGGATCTGAGCCTGATCGTGGCCGGCACCAAGTACCGCGGGCAGTTCGAAGAGCGGCTCAAGACCATCATGAAAGAGCTGATGGATAACCAGAATGCCATTATCTTCATTGATGAACTGCATACCCTGGTGGGCGCGGGTTCGGCCGAAGGCTCGCTCGACGCGGCGAATATCCTGAAGCCGGCGCTGAGCCGCGGCGAGATCCAGTGCATAGGCGCGACGACCCCGGCCGAGTTCCGCAAATCGATTGAGAAGGACCGTTCGCTCGAGCGCCGCTTCCAGGCCGTGAAAGTGCCACCGCCCACTGAAGCCGACGCCGTAAAGATCCTCTTCGGGATCAAGGAGAAGTACGAGAAGTTCCACGCGGTGGCGTACACGGACGACGCGATTACCACGTCGGTCTACGCCTCGAACCGTTTTATCCCGGACCGCTTCCTGCCCGACAAGGCGATCGACTTGATCGACGAATCCGGGGCGCGGGTGAAACTGCGGCAAACCAGCCTTCCGCCGGAGATTTCGGAGATCCAGAAGCGCATCAAGTTCATCGTCCACCGCATGGAGGCGGCCATTGCCAACCACGAGTTCGAGAAGGCCCGTTTTTACTCGGACGAAGAGCGCAAGGAGCGTGAGAACCTGCGGGTTCTGCGCGAGAAATACAACCTCGACGATACCTCCACCGGCGTGGTCACCAAGGGCGACATCGAAGACGTCGTCGCCCGCTGGACCGGCGTTCCGATGACTGCGATCAAGGAAGAGGAAGTCAGCAAGCTGATGCGAATTGAGGAGGAACTCCACAAGCGCATCGTGAGCCAGGAGAAGCCGATTTCGGCGCTGGCAAGGTCCATTCGCCGCTCCCGCGCCGGGCTCAAATCGCCCAAGCGTCCGTCGGGTTCGTTCCTGTTCCTGGGGCCCACCGGCGTCGGCAAAACCGAGGTCGCGCGCGCCCTCGCCGAATTCCTCTTCGGCAGCGAGAAGTCGCTCATCCGCTTCGACATGTCGGAATTCATGGAGAAGCATTCGGTGAGCAAGCTGATCGGCTCGCCTCCCGGCTATGTGGGGTACGAGGAGGGCGGCCAGCTTACCGAGCGCGTGAAGCGGAACCCGTATTGCGTCATCCTGCTTGATGAAATTGAGAAGTCGCACCCCGACGTCTACAACATTCTGCTGCAGGTGTTCGAAGACGGCCAGTTGACCGACGGCCTCGGCAACACGGTCGATTTCAAGAACACCATCATCATCATGACGTCCAACCTGGGCGCGCGCTTCCTGACGAAGAAGACCGGGATGGGCTTCTCGGCGCCTTCGGAAGGCGCGATGCCGCAGAACATCGAAGACATGGTGATGGGCGAGGTAAAGCGGGCCTTCAATCCCGAGTTCCTCAACCGTCTGGACGACGTGATTCTCTTCCAGCCGCTCGATGAGAACGACCTGCTGCGCATCATCGATCTGCTGGTGGATCAGCTCAATTTGAATCTCGCCGAGAAGGATATCCGCATTCGCTTGAATACCGATGCGGCGAAGTACATCCTCGATAAAACATGCACGGACCGCGCGTATGGCGCACGGCCACTGCGGCGCGCGCTGCAGAAGTATATTGAGGATCCGCTCTCCGAACAATTGATTCAGGGCGCGCTCCCGATGCCCTCCGAACTGGAGGTCTTCCTGAGCGACAACGGGATCTATTGCCGGAGAATCGGCGAAGGGGAAGAGCAGCCGGTGGGCGCTGGGAGCGAATCGGCGGCCCCGACTCCACTCTATATGTTTTGATTACTTAGTACCAAAACCGCGCGGAAGGCGGAGCACATCCAGACGCAACGGGGTGCGCTCCGCCGAAAGCGAAAGTGAAGCAAACAAAGATGTTAGGCTTCCGCAGTGGTTTCCCCGCCGGCTAGGGAGGCCTCGTCGGCCATTTGGATCTAGCCGTACTGAGAGTCACCCGTACCGTTGTCCTAGGAATACGGTCAGACTACAATTGGGGCAAGTATTCCATGCGAAATCCTTGGGTAGGTTCGGTCACTGGAACGGCGGCGCAACCGGCACCGTCATCGGCCCAGTCCGGTCTCGGCGCCGGCGCTTCCTTGCGGCAACTCGAACGCTCTCAGGACGTTACGATTCTCCGTCTGAATCGCCAGTTGGAGTGTGTTTCCTACCACGGCCCGGCAATTCCCGCTCTGAATCTCGGAATCTCGCAATCCGTTCACAAACCGCTGCTTCGGCTGCTGTCGAAGGCTCCGTCCATTCACACCCTGCTCCAGGCGGCGCAGGACGGTCTTCGCGGGCGGGCATCGTCCCTCGAACTGCGAATGGATTCCCAATCCTGGGAATTGCAGATCGTGCCGGTCTTCGCGGAGGATGAGTGCGTGGATTCGATCGCGCTTACCATTCGCCCGGCCCCTCCCATTTCCGACACCTTGCAGACGCTGGCCGAAAGCACGCGGCGCTACCGGCTGGCGGCGGAATCCGGGAGGGTAGGGATCTGGGAGTGGCAGTTCGCCGCGGGCCAGATCGTGCTCGATCCGGTGCTGCTGAGCATTCTCGGCTACGATGGCGAACTCAACCTCAGCCACGAGGAGATTTGCGGCAGCATTTTTACTCCGGAGGAACTGGACTATCTGCGGCGGGGGATCTCCGACCTCGTGCAGGGCCGAAAGGAGAATCTGGACCTCGACATCCGCGCGCGCTGCCGGATGGGCGACAGCCGGATGATGCGCCTGAGCGCCACGCTGGCCCGCGACGAGAAGGGCGAACCGGAGAAGGCGGTGGGAATCGCCATCGATATCACCGCGCTGCGCGATGCCGAGTTCCGCAGCAAGCAGAGCGAGGCGCGGCTGCGCGAACTCTTCGAGAACGCCACCGACATGATGTACAGCACCGGCATTGACGGGGACTTCAAGTCGGTGAACAAGGCATTTCTTCATACCACCGGCTATGGGCGGGAAGAACTGCTGCACATGAACCTGCGCGACCTGGTGTTCCAGTCCGAACGCCGGGAGATTGACCGCATTCTGCTCTCCCGATTGGGCGGCGCGGAGAAGACCATCGACGAGCTGACGCTGCGCCACCGCGACGGCAGGAAGATCTACGTCGAAGTGTCAAACCGTCTCGTATTCGAGGGGGGCAAGCCGAGCCTGATCCAGGGCATCGCGCGCGACGTGACGGAGCGCAAACTGCTCGAAGAGCAGCTCCGGCAATCGCAGAAGATGGAAGCCGTCGGAACGCTGGCCGGCGGGATCGCGCACGACTTCAACAATCTGCTGACGGGCATCCTTGGCTTCGCGGATCTGCTCAAGACGCGCCCGGACGATCGCGAGAAGACGCTGGAAGCCGCCGACATCATCCAGAAAGCGGCCGAGCGAGCCACGAAGCTCACCAGCCAGTTGATTGGCTTCGCGCGCCAGGGCAAGACACAAACGGCGCGCATCTCGATTCACGATCTGGTTCACGAACTCACGGAGTTCCTGGGCCACACGCTGCCCCGTTCGATCAAAATCGTTACGGAACTGCCCGAAGAACCCATGCAGGTCCTGGGCGACCAGAACCAGCTGCACCAGGCGCTGCTGAACCTGGCGCTGAACGCCCGCGACGCCATGCCGAACGGCGGGCAGCTCATCTTCTGCGCCGAAAAGCTGAACCGGTCGGAAATGGAGCGAATCGAGCGGATCACGGACCCGAGCGACCACTGGCTTTGCCTCTCCGTCACCGACACCGGAGAGGGCATGACCGAAGAGATCCTGAACCGGATCTTCGAGCCCTTCTTTACGACGAAGACGGTCGGCAAGGGCTCCGGCATGGGGCTCGCGATGGTCTACAGCATCGTCCGCAACCACAACGGGCATATCGATGTCGAAAGCGATGTCACGCGCGGATCGATCTTCCGGATGTTCCTGCCCCTGGCGGAGCCCGAAAAGATCTCGCCGGAGCGGTCCGACGAAAGCGGCCTCGCGCGCGGTTCCGGCGTTGTGCTCCTGGTGGACGACGAAGAGATTGTGCTTACCGTGGCCCGGACCATGCTTACGCAACTGGGCTATACGGTGCTGACCGCGGAGAGCGGCGCGCGCGCTCTTGAACTCTACCG
Organism: Bryobacterales bacterium; assembly: GCA_039812845.1. Lineage (GTDB taxonomy): Bacteria > Acidobacteriota > Terriglobia > Bryobacterales > Bryobacteraceae > JACTMJ01. The sequence continues at coordinate 29,664 of JBDIBK010000025.1, read as the reverse complement.
CGCGAATCACAGCCAGATCGACCTCGTCTTCCTGGATGTAATGATGCCGGGAATCGACGGGCGCGAATGCGCGAGGCGTTTGCGGAGCGAATTCCCTCAAGTGCGGATTCTGCTCACCAGCGGCTATCTGCCGGAAACGATCGAAACGGGAAGCCCCCGCATTGATGGCTTCCCGCTCCTCAACAAACCGTATCAGCTCACCGACCTCAGCCAGGTGGTGGAACAGACGCTCGCCGCGCCGGTCTCCTGATTGGGGCCGGGCCGCTCAGTGCCGGCCCGTCAGTAGCGGAGCAGGCGGATGCCGCTGTTCGACGTGGCGAGCGTGATGCCGGGCCCGCCGGAACCGAGCTGGGTGTGCAGGGAATTCTTCTTGATTTCGCCGCGCACCGTTACCGGGAAGTCGGTTTGAATGCCGCCGTTGCTGGTCCTGGCATCGATGGTGGCATTGGAGTTCTCCGGTATGCGCAGGGTGATGCCGCCGTTCGAGCTTTCAAGGGTCATCGGATTCGCGGCGTAGCGTTTCAGCGTCACTTCGATGGAGCTGTTGCTGGTGTCGAAGCGCAATTCCTTCTGGGGCGCGGGTTCCGCCACGGAGACGCGAATCGGGCCGTTCGATGTATCGGCGGTCACCGCGCCCGTCACATCGTCGGCCTCAATGCGGCTGTTCGAGGTGTCCAGGCGCAGATCCCCCTTCGTGCCGGAAACGCGGATCGCGCCGTTGGAGGTGTCGGCCAGCAGCGGGCCTTCCGTGCGGTTCACGGTGATGGCCGCATTCGAGGTTTCGAGTTTTGTCGTCTGGGCGACCTCCTCCACGCGGATATGGCCGTTCGAGGTGTTCACTGCCGTCACCCTGGCGCTGAACGGGACGCGGAGAACGTAGCGCACCCCTTTGCCGCTGGCCCGGTTGTCGGAAAAAACGCTCCTCACGGTGATCGCCCCTGGGGCCGCGGAAATGTCCACCTTGACGCCGTCGAGATCCTCCTGATTGCGGGCGTGCTTCGTGCCGCGAATGTCCACCGTGTCCTTTTCCCAGCCGAGGATCTCGACGCTCCCATTCCTTGAATGGACTTCGATCGTTCCCCCCGAGTCGAGCGGATAGCTTGAGGAAAAGTCCTCCGTCACCTTCGACATTGCCTTGAGTTCGTCGAGATCGCAGCTTGCCAGGGCAAGTGCCATGGTGAGCATCGCCAGAGCTGTCCAAAATCGTGATTTCATCGGTCTTCCTTTCGAAGCGCAATGCGTCCGATATCGCCGCGTGCCGCCCCTCCGCTTTCGGCAAGGGATGCCGGGCGGTGTTGCGATGGCTTAACCGGACTACGAAGCCATGGGGGAGTTTGTTCCCGCTTTTTTGCGATCATGGATAAGATCCTCTGTCATCATCATGAAAAAAATCCTGGCTCTCAACCGCGGTGAGATCGCGGTCCGTATCCTTCGCGCGGCTACCGAATGCGGTCTACGGACGGTGGCGATCTATTCGAAAGAAGACCGGCTGGCGCTGCACCGCTTCAAGGCGGACGAAGCGTATCTCGTCGGCGAGGGGATGGGTCCCGTTCAGGCTTACCTCGATGTTTCTGGCATCGTGGCGCTGGCCAAGGAGAAGGGCGTGGATGCCATCCACCCCGGCTACGGCTTCCTGGCGGAGAATCCGGAACTGCCGAAGGCGTGCCGAGAAGCGGGAATCACGTTTGTCGGTCCCGATGCGCGCGTGATGGAACTGCTGGGGGATAAGACCGCGGCGCGGCGGATGGCGGTGGAAGCCGGCCTGCCCATCATCCCGGGCACCGAGAAGGCGATTTCCGATCTCGACAAGGCGGAAGCATTCGGGCGGAAGATCGGCCTGCCGCTGATCGTGAAAGCCGCTTTCGGCGGCGGCGGGCGCGGCATGCGGGTGGTGCAGCACAAAGAGGATCTTCGGCAGAGTCTGCAAGAGGCGTCCTCGGAAGCGCTTTCCGCGTTTGGCAATGGAGCCGTCTTTCTGGAGCGCTACATCCGGCGCGCGAGGCACGTGGAGGTCCAAATCCTGGGCGATGCCCACGGCAATATCGTTCACTTGCACGAACGCGATTGTTCCGTGCAGCGGCGGCACCAGAAGGTGCTGGAAATCGCCCCCGCTGTCACGATCGCGGACGGCCTGCGCGCGCGCATCTGCGACGCTGCCGTTCGCCTGGCCCGGCACTGCGGATATGTGAACGCCGGCACGGTGGAGTTCCTGGTGGATGTGGATACGGGCGAGTTCTACTTCATTGAAGTGAATCCCCGCATCCAGGTGGAGCATACCGTCACGGAGGTCGTGACGGGCGTGGATATCGTCCGCAGCCAGATCCTGGTGGCGCAGGGGCTGGCGCTGGACAGCCCGGAAATTGGACTCCGGAGCCAGGAAGAGATCACCGTGAAGGGCGTGGCGATCCAGTGCCGGATTACCACGGAAGACCCCGCCAACAATTTCGTGCCGGATTACGGCAAGATCAATACCTATCGCTCTCCGGCCGGCTTTGGCATCCGGCTTGACGGCGGCACCGCGTACAGCGGCGCGGTCATCACGCCGTTCTATGACTCGCTGCTTGTCAAAACCACCGCCTGGGGCCGCGATTTCGCGCAGTCGCGCGAGCGCATGGACCGCGCCCTGCGTGAGTTTCGCATCCGCGGCGTGAAGACCAACATCCCCTTCCTCGAAAACGTCCTGCACCATCCGGTCTTCCAGGCCGGCGAGACCACCACGCGTTTCATTGAGGAGAACCCCGAACTCTTCAAGTTCTGGCCGCGCCGGGACCGCGCCACCCGGCTGCTCACCTATATCGGCGAGATCACCGTGAACGGCCACCCCCAGGTTGCCGGAAGAACCGTCCCGAAGAGCTTCGCCCGCGCGCCCATCCCGGAGCATATCCGGGAAGCCCCGCCATCCGGGACGCGCCAGTTGCTGCTGGAACTGGGGCCGGAAAAATTCGCCGAGTGGACGAGAGCGCAGAAGCGCCTGCTGCTGACGGATACCACCATTCGCGATGCCCACCAGTCCCTGCTCGCCACGCGTGTGCGCACCCACGACATGCTGGCCATCGCGAACCACGTCGCCCACCGCATGCCGGAATTGTTCAGCCTGGAAATGTGGGGCGGCGCCACGTTCGATGTCTGCCTGCGCTTCCTCTATGAAAGCCCCTGGATGCGTCTGGCGCGCCTGCGCGAAGCCATTCCCAATATCTGCTTCCAGATGCTGCTGCGGGCGTCGAACGCGGTGGGCTACACTGCTTACCCGGACAATGTCGTCAAGGAATTCGTGAAGGAGAGCGCGGAGCACGGCATCGATATCTTCCGCATCTTCGATTCGCTCAATTGGCTGCCCAATATGAAAGCCGCCATGGAGGCAACCCGCAAGACCAACGCGGTCTGTGAGGCGGCCATCTGCTATACCGGCGACATTCTCGATTCGCGGCGGGACAAGTATTCGCTCGAATACTACGTGGGGCTGGCCAAGGAGCTCGAAAAAATGGGCGCGCATATCCTGGGCATCAAGGATATGGCGGGCCTGTGCAAGCCGTACGCGGCGAAGAAGCTCGTGAAGGCCCTCCGCAATGAAGTGGGCCTGCCGATTCACTTCCATACCCACGACACCAGCGGCGTGAATGCCGCGAGCGTGCTGATGGCAGCCGACGAGGGCGTGGACATCGCCGACGCCGCCATCTCCGCAATGAGCGGCACCACGAGCCAGCCGAACCTGAATTCCATCGCCGCCGCGCTGCGCTTCACGCGACGCGACACCGGCCTCAGCCAGGAGGCGCTGGATGCCTCCGCCTACTACTGGGAAGCCATCCGCGAATGGTATGCCCCCTTCGATACCGGCCTCAAGACGGGCACCGCCGAAGTGTATTTGCACGAAATGCCGGGCGGGCAGTTCACCAATCTCAAGGAGCAGGCCAAAGCCATGGGCCTCGGCGAGCAGTGGCCGGAGATTGCCCGCACCTATGCCGACGTGAACATGCTCTTCGGCGACATCGTGAAGGTGACCCCTTCGAGCAAAGTGGTGGGCGATATGGCGCTGTTCTTGGTGGGCCACGGCATGAAGGTACGCGAGTTCGCGCGCCTGGAGCCGGACCACAACCTTACCCTGCCGAACTCCGTGGTGGACATGTTCAAGGGCTCTCTCGGAGAACCGCAGGGCGGCTGGCCGAAGAAGATCCAGAAGATCGTGCTGAAAGGCGAGAAGCCGATGCGGGGCCGCCCCGGCGCGCACCTGCCGCCCGCCGATTTCGAAGAAACCCGCCTGGTTCTTGAAAAGAAAACGGGACAAAAAGTCCCCAGGACCGACGTCCTCAGCTATCTGCTCTACCCGGACGTCTATCTGAAGTTCATCAAGGCGCGGCAGCAGTATTCCACCCTCGAAGTGCTGCCGACGCCCCAGTTCTTCTACGGCATGCAGCCGGGCGAGGAAGTGGCGATCGATCTCGAAGAAGGCAAGATGCTCATCGTGAAACTGCTCACCGTGGGCGAGCCTCATCCGGACGGCTACCGCACGATCTTCTTCGAACTCAACGGGCTGCCGCGCGAAGTGGATGTCCGCGACGACAGCATGGAAGTGAAGCAGGAAACGCGCCCGAAGGCGGACCCCAACATCGAGGGGCAGGTGGGCGCGCCCATCCCCGGCATGGTTTCCGTGATTTCCATCGAACTGAACCAGACCGTGGCCAAGGGGGAGAAGCTGCTGGTGATGGAAGCGATGAAGATGCAGACCACGGTGTACGCCCCCAAGGCCGGGCGAATCACCGCCCGCTACGTGAGCAACGGCAGCCAGGTGGAGGCGAAGGACCTGATGCTGGTGATCGAATAGCGCGAAATCGAATAGAGCGAATCAGTCCGCGCCAAAATCCGAGAGCCGCAGATCGCCCAGGTTGCGAATCAGCAGGTGCGGGCGGTGCGCTTCCAGCTCTTCGCGCGTGCTGATGCCGGTGCAAACGGCGATGCTGCGGATGCGGTTGCTGTGCGCGGCCAGGATGTCGGAGGGTGCGTCCCCGATCAGCACGACGCTGCTCGCGTTGGCGGGCTCGCCGTTGAGCCAGCCGCGCTCGCGGGCGTGGCGAATGGCGATGCGGGCGAGGCCGGCGCGGGTGGCGCTCATGCCGGCGAAGGCCCCGTGCGCGAAGTAGTGCCGGAGCCCGGCCAGTTCGAGCTTGCGCCAGCCGATGCGGGCGAAATTGCCGGTCACGAGCAGCAGCGGAACTCCGCGGCGCTGCAGCCGCGCCAGCAGCGCGCGAACGCCGGGGCAAACCTTGCCCGTCAGCGAGCCCGGCCCGTTCCGGACGTAGCGGCGTTCCGCGCTGCGCATGAGATCGTCCATCGCGCCCCGGATGCGGGTGAGCGGCACCCCTTCCCGCCGCAGCATGGCCACGACAATATCGGTATCGAGCATCCCGTGAACCGGAATCCCTTCCGTGCTGGCGCGCACTCCCAGCACCCGCGCGGTGGCATATTCGAGGGCTTCCCGGTGCTGCGGCCCGGCTCCCCGCATCAGCGTGCCGTCAATATCGAAAAGGAACAGGGAAGGGAATTGCGCGGGGCGCTCAAGACCGCTGGAAGCCATTTGCCTCCCAGTCTGCCACACTCCGCCGCGGCCGGGTCCGGAATCCGCCGAATTCAATCCCAGTCCCGCCGGTATCGAACCCAGTCCAGGCGGTGCGGCGCGTTCCCGTGCCTTACAATAAGGGGAGTCTATGCAAGTTGTGCGTGCGGGCAGTGATGAATTGGTGGTGCTGGAACTCGACCTGGAGTTCCTGGAGAATGTCGCGCGGCAGGCGGGCTTTGCCTGCGAACTGCGCGATGAGCGGCGATTCGTGCTGATGAACCTGACGGCCGTTGACCGTTCCACTCCGTTGCTCCTCTTCGATGCCGCCAGCCCGACCAATACCGGATGGTTTTCGCGCTGCCAGTTCTATATCGACGGCGGCAACGGCAAGGTGCTGCAAACGCCTCTGGTTGTGGCGAACCGCAGGGATGGCGATGGCGACGTGGACCCGATGGCGATTTCGCTGCAGATCGTCAAGGAACTTCCGGTGAATTACAAGCTGCCCGGCCAGACCCAGGTGAATGAGCAGGCTATCTATGCCCTCATATTCAACTTCCTGCTGAGTGTCGTGAACAATGGGGTGGGCGTGTGCGGCGCGGGCAGCGTTGTGCCGCTCTCCGTCTGAGCCTTCGAACCCCGCAAAGGGAAAAGCCCGCGCAGGCAACGCGGGCTTCTTTCACAATCGTGTTTCGTCCGCCGGGCCGGAGGCTTGGCCGGCGGGCGCTCTTTGTACGGATCGCTCCGTCGCACGCCCTCGGGCGTCTCACCGCCACAGGGTCTAGGCGACGCTGCGGACCAGTTCCCGCTCCGCTTCGGTCTGCTTCGCCGGCAGGTACTCGAAGAGGTAGTTCAGCGCGTCGAAGGAGTCCTTGTAATCGCGCGGGTTGAGATCGACGATGAAGTCGGAGGGAACGCTGAAGCATTCCGCCACTTCCTCGTGGCTCCAAACCAGGCCTTCGTCGGATTTCGTCAGGCAGATCAGCACCGGAATATCGAGCTTCCGCTCAACGGTGTCCAGAGCCTTGTGGGCTTCCTCAAAGCTTTTGGGGTCGTCGGAGGGCACAAGCATGATCACTGCATCCGTGCCCTCGCAAGCGACTTCCCAGTTCATGTCGAAGCGGTTACCGGCGGGGACGCCCCGGAGTTCCACTTCGACATTCGGGGTGATAAACGCGCCAAACTCAACGCCCTGAGGCGTGTCGTTCTCAATGATTTCGTCGGAGCAGCGGTAGTCCACTTCGACGATGGGGGTCATGGAGAGGGTATTGAGGAAGGTGGTCTTGCCGCTGCCATTCGGCCCCAACACCAGGATGTTTACTTTCTGCTTTGAGTTCATCATTGCCTTCTTGCCTCCGTTGGTTGCCCGCTCCGTTTGGCTTGCCGCCTTTTGCGTTTCGGGCATGACCCAAGGTAACTGGCGAGAGCCCCTCCGCTAAAGGCGAAAGTAACACGAAGTGACCGGAGTACGACGGATGAGGTCCTAGCCCTTTCAAGTGTAGTACCATGCATAAGATGTTGAAAACACGATGGTTGTTAGCAAACTAACCGATAGGACCGAAGCAGCCGCAAAACCCGCCATCCCGCTGGGTGGCGTCGCCACCTGGCCGTTGGGAAGTACCATAGTACCCCGCATTTTCGGGGCAGGCCGGGCGGGACTTTGGGAATGATTCGCGGTTTCGGCTCCCGGCCCGCCCCGGCCCGATGCCGCGTTCGGAGGGAACCTGTCCGATACTGAAGCTTATGGCGTTTGTGAGCATTGAGGAAGCGATCGCGGAGTTTCGCGCCGGCCGCATGGTCGTCATCGTCGATAACGCGGACCGGGAAAACGAAGGCGATCTGGCCTGCGCGGCCGAGATGGTGACCCCCGCCATCATTAACTTCATGGCCACGCACGGGCGCGGACTCATCTGCCTCGCCCTCACGGAAGAGCGCTGCGACCAGTTGGAGCTGCCGCTGATTGTTCCCCGGCACAGCACCCGCTTCGGCACCGCCTTCTGCGAATCGGTGGATGCGACCCAGGGCGTCACCACCGGCATTTCCGCGGCCGAACGCGCCCACACCGTGAAAGTCGCGATCGACCCTCAGTCCAAGCCATCGGACCTCTCCCGCCCCGGCCACATGTTTCCTCTGCGCGCGCGCAACGGCGGGGTGCTGGTGAGGGCGGGGCAGACCGAGGCAAGCGTCGATCTCGCGCGCCTCGCCGGGCTTTCCCCCGCCGGAGTGATCTGCGAAATCATGAATGACGACGGCACGATGGCCCGCCGCCCCGAGTTGCTTGCCTTTTGCGAAAAGCATCAATTGAAGATGATCACCGTAGCGGATTTAATCCGCTACCGTCTGGAACATGAGAGCATCGTGGAGCGCATGGCAACGGGGCAGGTAGAGACCCCGTACGGCCCGTTCCGGATGATTGCGTACCGTTCCCTGGTAAACGGCGAAGTGCATTTGGCCTATGTGCGCGGCGAAGTGGCCCATCGCGACAATGTCCTGGTTCGGATGCACAGCCGGAATGCCTTTGGCGATGTCCTGCGCTCTCCCTCGAACGATACCCATCAGCTGCTTCACGGCGCGATGGCCCGGATTGCACAGGAAGGCTCGGGGGTCGTGGTCTATCTGCACCATACCGGCCTTGGCTTCCGCCTTGCCCCCGGCCTGGATGCGTCGGGGAAGCCGGGCGGCTCGGAGATCCGCCCCATCGAGCACGGTCGCATGTGGACGGAGGGGAATCGCGAAACGGGCCCGCTTCAGTACGAGAACGGAATTGGCGCGCAGATCCTGCGGGACCTGGGCCTCTCCACCATCCGCCTGATGACCAATGTCCCGCGAACGGTGGTCGCTCTCGAAGCCTACGGGATAAAGATTACGGAACTGGTCGGCATCCCGATTACGCAATAGTACATTGAGACGGAACAGATCTTGTTCCGTAAGCGTAATCTGTTCAGAGAGGATGCTCCCCGTATGACATCTAACCTGTATTCCAGACTCGCGCGTTCCATCGCGCGCTCCACCCTGAGCCGGGCGATGCCGGCGGTATTTGTCCTCGCCACCCTGGCGCTCGCGGCGGATTCAAGACTGCTTTCGATGCTTCCCGCGAATTCGGAGGCGGTGGCCGGCGTGGACGTGCAGGCGATTCTGAACTCGGGGATCGCGCAGGAATTGATGAAGACCTCCTCCGGCGGCACGAACAGCCTCGCCGAGTTTACCGCGATGACGGGCGTGGACATCAAGCGGGATATCCGGAGTGTGCTCTTCGCCGGTTACACTCCTCCCGCTGCGGCGGGCGCGGCGAAGCCTGCCAGCACCGTCGGCGTGGGCTTCATCACTGGCACCTTCGACCCCTCCCGCATCGGGCAGGCCATCCTTTCGAAGGGCGGCAAGTCGGAATCCTACAAAGGCTACACCCTTTACACACCCGAGGCCAAGACGAACAAGGACGGCGACACGCTGGTCTTCCTCGATCCCGGCACGATCGTGGCCGGCAATCCTGTCCAGGTGAAGCAGGTACTGGATAAGAAGCAGGGCGGGCTACCCGCTGGAATTCTGAGCCGGGTGAATGAAGTGAGCGGCCGTTACGACATCTGGATGGTGAGCGCCGTTTCGCCGTCGGCCATGGCCGGCACGCTCTCCAGCCCGAGCCCCGGTGAGGACGCCGGTCCCGGTGCGCTCGCGGGCGACTTTTTCAAGAAAGTGGAATCCACGCAAGGCGGGATCAAGCTGGGATCCACCATCAATATCGGTCTCGAAGTGATCTCCACTTCGCCCGAAGATGCCACGGCATTGATGAACGTGCTCGGCTTCTTCCGCTCCATGATCGGCTCGCAGCCGCCCAAGGAGGGGCAACCGGGCCCGCCCGTCGGCCTCGCCAAGATGCTGAACGCCATCCAGATGCGCACGGACGCGAAAACCTTGTTCCTCACGATGGACGTGCCGGAAACCGATGTCATCAGCTTCATGCGGGAAGCGCAAAAACGCTCATCGGAGCGGAAAGTCGCAGCGGAGCAGAAAGCCGCGACCCCGGAAGAGATTACTGTGGTTCAGTAGGCGGCCCTTGTTGTGCGGAGTGGGGCGTCGCTTCTTGAGAGAGCGATGCCCTCAGCCGCCCGCGGCACCGGGCGTCTCTTCCGTGGAGTTTCGGAATAACTTGCGCATCCGCAGAACGTTGCTTTCTCCGCGGGGGAAGTAATCCCACTCATCCATCCCTTTGGAGATGATCAGCATTCCCCGGCCATCCTCGGGCAGGTCGTCGAGCGAGTTCCCATCAAAGCGCTCCGCCCGTGCCGCCACGGCTTCGAGTTTCGCCTTCGTGGTGCGAACGCCGTTGGTAATCACTTCCATTGCGATGGCGGCTGCCTCCATCTCGATATCGAGAAACACTTCGAAGCCGCCCTTGCCCCCGTAAGCGTGCCGCACGGCGTTCACCAGGGCTTCGGTGAGGCAGAGTTCCACCATGTCTGCATCCCGGCGGGCCACACGGAGCTGCTCAAGCAGGCCGCGGATCATCGTGGAGGCCACCACCGCATCTTCCACATTGCTATCCATCGTCAGCCGGAAGCACCTTGGTTTCACCGGGCGTCGCTCCTTCCTCGGGCGTTGCCGCGCTTCCCCAGCGCCGGGTGTGGACGCGGCGAGCCGCGTTGGCGATCTTGCGAACGGGCGGCTTGCCCGCGTTCTCCACTCTCACCCACTCGCCGTCGCACCACGTGGATGCGCTCCACTTAGTGAGGACGGCCAAGGCTTCCCGCATCGTTTCCTCGGATGCCGGATTCGGCGCTTCGGTGTCTTCCGCAAGGCAACTGGCGATCGCGCCGGCGGCGATTTCATTGATGGGCAGCGTCAGCGCCTGGCGCAGCCGGGAGGAGGACACCGGCCAGAGCCGCACTTCCCCTTCCTGGGGAGCCGGCGTCACCGCCACGCCGTGCAATCGCGAAAGCAGGGTGCAAAGGCCGCTCAAGCCATGCCAGCATTCGCTGAGCTTTTGCAGGCGCTTGTGCGCCCGTGCCGCAAGTTCAAAGTCCAGGCTGTCGCTCGCCCGCATTCGCTGCACTTCGAGATCTTTTCGCAGAGATTCGCCATCGCTTGCGAGACAGCGCAGAAAGGCGTCCGCTTCCTCCCGGTACCGGGCGTCGCTCACCGCCGCCTGGCAGGGGCGGAGGCACATGTTCATCTCACCGTAGATGCAGCCGGGATGGTCTGGCGCGGGGTTCAGTTCCTCATCGCAGCGCCGCAACTGGAACTGGTCGAGGGCGCGGCTAGCGAAATCCTCGGCCTGCGCGCGATAGAGAAACGGCCCGAACGTGGACGAGGGGTCTCCCGGCTGGGACGCGATCGACACCCGAGGGAAGCGGTTCTTCGTCAACAACCGGACGTACCACGGGAGCCGCAGGCGAAGCATGCGCCTATATCCTCCAGGGAAATGCGCCCGTGCCTGCTCCAGCAGCACCATGCTCGATTCCAGCGAAGATCCCGTCCGCCAGTACGCCAGATCCTGGGCGAGGCCTCGCAACCGCAACGGGCGCGATGCATCGCCGGCCGCGCGAAGCACTCGCTGCATTCGGCGGCGCAAGTTCGCGCAGCGCCCCAGATAGGGCTCGCGCCCTTTGCCCATCTCCAGAAGAAATACGGCTGCTTGTTCCGGAAGCGCATCCAGGAGTGCGTCCAACTCCGCTTCCGGGCGGGGCAGGGCAACGCGCACTGGGGGCGGTGAAAACACGCGGGCTAAAAGAGTCTCCGGTAAAGATCGGCGGACATCGGAGCGAAGCGGGCCACCCCGAGATTCTCGGCAACGTGCTCTCTCCGGCTCATCCCCACCAGCGCGCTCACCACGTGCGGAGCGCCGCGCGCAAACTGGATGGCGCGCTGGGCATCGGTTTCGGCGCCGGGGAAGAGGCGCTTTGTCTGCTCCGGCAGGCCCCGCGCCAAACGGGATTGCAGGAGAGATGCGCTCACCACCGCGTGAATCCCCTCTTCCCCCGCCATCTCCAGGATGCTCTTCGCCGCTTCCGCGCCCCGCCGCTGGTTGGCGATCGCGCAGGCCTCCACCATTCCGAAGTTGTACGGCAGTTGAATGAAGCGAAAGTGGTGGCCGTCGCCCGCGATCTGCCGCGCCAGGCTCGCCAGTTCGGCCAGTTGCAATCCGGGGTCCGCCTCATCGCGCCGCCGGAAGCCGTCCCAGGTCGCCACGCCGTACGCGCGAATCCAGCCGTTGGAGACGCACGTTTCCATTGCTTCGAACGCGCGGCGCACCCGGCTGAGAAACTCCTTCCGGTCCATGCCCGCCAGTTGGGTTTCCGGGTTGTGAATGTAGTGGACGTCCAGGCAGCCAAGCCCGAAATTCTCGCAACTCCGGGAGACCTGATCCGCCAGGAAGTCGGGCCGCATGCAGTGGATGCCGCGCACCACGTCGTCGCCAACGAAATCGAAATCGGGCGTCGCGCCCGGCGTCACAAACCCCGCCTTGCTGCACACGACGAACTCTTCCCGGCGCGCTTCGCCGTCGCGGATCAGCTTGCGCAGCGCGGAGCCGATGGAGCGCTCACTCTGCTGGTGGCGATAGTTGATGGCGGAGTCGAAAAAGTTGATCCCGCCCCGGAACGCATCGATCACCGATGCGAAGTAGGCGAGGTCGCACTCCTCGTTCCGCTCGCCCAAATAACTGCCCAGCCCCAGGCTCGAAACCGTCCAGCCGTTGGCTTCCCGGAAAAACCCGTTGTCCCTCGCGTCCGGAAATCGGGCCGCATATCCGCTCGTGCCCTCCGCGGTGGCGTGGCCTGCAATCATCTCTCGATTGTACTGGAAGCTCTCCGCGCAAGCGCGGTCCTGTGCGGTGCTTGAGCCTGGCGGGGCGGGCTCTTCGACTCTGCTACAATCTAGGTTTGTAATCCCGTCTGGAGGAAATCGCTTGGCGACCGCAACAAAGGCAAAGAAGCAGGAAACGAAGGTGGAGAAGGTGAAAGAGAACCTCTACCAGGCCGAATATCTTGGGAGCGGCACCTTCATCATCACGAAGCCCAAGCGCAATCCGGCGAAATTGAGCCGCGTTCGTGCGCGGAACCGAAAGCGGGGAATGCGCAAGTAACCTGGGTGCGCCCGCAGGCAAAATCGAGATCTTGAAGAGCGGCTTCGCGGTTTTCCGCCAGCCGCTCTTTGTGTGTCCGGGGATATGTGTATCCGGGTGCGGGCCGCGCGGGAACTGTGCTGGTGCGGCCGCACGGGAAAATCACGGCATCGGGGGCGGCTACAGGACCGGGCCTATCCGCCACGGCACGAATTCCCGGTGGCCGAACTCCTCGGCTTTGGTGCGGCGTCCGCTGGCGACGGCGAGGGTGAATTCGAAAATTTCCCGCCCGATGTCCTCGATGCCGGCGTCCCCGTCCATGATGCGGCCGGCGTTGATATCCATATTGTCGGCCATGCGGCGGAACATGGGCGTGTTGGTGGCGATCTTGATGACGGGTGTGACGGGATTGCCGATGGCGCTGCCGCGCCCGGTGGTGAATGCGATCAGGTTTACTCCCCCGGCGGTGAGGCCGGTGAGCGAGACCGGGTCATAGCCGGGCGTGTTCATGAAGACAAGGCCGGGCGAGGTGACGGGCTCCGCGTACTCCACCACCTGCATCAGGGGAGTTGTGCCGCTCTTGGCCACCGCGCCCAGGCTCTTCTCGAGGATCGTGGTGAGGCCGCCCTCCTTGTTGCCGGGCGAGGGGTTGTCGTCAAAGCTCCCGCTGAAGCGGTTGAGGTAGGCCTTGTATTCACGGACGCAGGCGAGCAGTTTCTCCGCGATGGCGCGGTTCCGCGCGCGGCGCACCAGAAGGTGTTCCGCGCCGAAGATTTCCGGGGTTTCCGCGAGCACGGCCGAAGCCCCAATGGCGGCCAGCAGATCGCTGCAATAGCCCAGTGCGGGGTTGGCCGTGATTCCGGAGAAGGAATCGGACCCGCCGCAGTTCAGGCCAAGGCTGATTCCATTCGCGGGAAGGGGCTCGCGTCGCAGGCTGGCGATGCGGGCGAAGTGTTCCCGAACGGCGTCCACGCCCGCCGCCACCGTCGCCCGAGTGCCGCCGGAAGCCTGCAGCGTGGTTGCCGTGATGTGCTCGGTGCGCTGTGCGCCGGGAGGCAGGTAAGCGTCGATCTGGTTCACTTCACATCCAAGGCCGAGCAGCACCGCGCCCGCGACGTTCGGGTGATGCAGCACGCCGGCCACGACCCGGTGCAACTGCTCGGTATCGGGGCCGATGCTGTGGCCGCAGCCCTCGCCATGCGTGAACGCCACGACGCCATCCACGTTCGGCGGCAGATCCTCCGGGCCGAAGGCGGCCGCAATTAGATCCGCGGCGTGGGAAGCGCAGTTGCTGGCGGAAACGATGGCGATATAGTTGCGCGTGCCCACGCGGCCATCGGGCCGGGCGTAGGCCTGGATGACGGGGATGGAATCCGGCGGGGCCGGGATGGGGGATTCGCCTGTTGGGAACTCATACGCCATCTCGAACTCTTCGAAGCCGACGTTGTGCGTATGCACATGCTCGCCGGGCGCAATGGCTCGCTTCGCGCGGCCGATGATCTCCGCGTAGCGGAGGACCACGCCGCCGGCGGCGATCGGCCGGATAGCCACCTTGTGCCCGGCGGGGATGGCACTCATGGCCACTATCTCCTCGCCCTCAATCGTGATGCGCTGGCCCGGCGGCAGGCTGGCGCGGGCGATGGCGACGTTGTCGCGCGGGTTGAGGCGAATAACCGCATTCGCGGCCTTGGGTGGCGATTGGATGGTGAACAGCGTGCCGCTCATGGTGGATGTGCCTTTCAAAAGGGCTGCTCCCAATTCTCTCGCGTTCGCGGAAGCTTCGGCCACCCGGAGCGTTTCCTTCACGCAGTTCAGCCTCCGGGGATTGCCTTCCAGAGAGTAACTTGCCAGGGCCAAGTAAGTTGACAGGAAAATCGAGATACAATTGTTGCGATGAATCGAAGACAACTCCTTCAAAACAGCGCTCTCATGGCGGCCGGAATGAGCTATGCACGGCGAAGCTCCGCGCAGACTTCGCCTCAGCCGGTGCGAATCGGCATCATTGGCATGGGCGGCCGCGGCAATCAACTGCTGCGCGAGTTCGTGAAAGTACCCGGCGTGCAGGTTGGCGCCGTGGTGGACCCGGATGGAAAGCGGGTGGAGGAAGCGGCGCAATGGGTGCGCGCGAATACGGGGGTGACCCCGAAGACCACCGCCGACATGCGGGCGGTCTTCGACGACAAGGCCATCGACGCCGTGCTGGTTGCCACGCCGAACCACTGGCACGCGCTCACGGCCATCTGGGCGATGCAGGCGGGCAAGGATGTTTACCTGGAGAAGCCGGTCTCGCACAATATCTTCGAGGGCCAGAAGATCCTCGAAGCCTCGCGCAAGTACAACCGCATTGTGCAGGGCGGGACGCAGCGCCGTTCCTTCGGACGCTTTCGGCACGCCGTCCGTCTGATTCACGAAGGGCTGATCGGCGACGTTTATCTCGGCAAGTGGGTTTTCCCCGGCCACCGCGATTCGATCGGCTTCAAACCGATTGAGCCCGTGCCTGGGTGGCTGAACTGGGACTTGTGGCTCGGCCCCGCGCAGGAACAGCCCTACCACGCGAATCTGGTGCATTACAACTGGCACTGGTTCTGGGATTTCGGCAACGGAGAACTGGGCAACAACGGCCCGCACCTGATCGATGTCTCGCGCTGGGCGATGCAGAAGGAATTGCCGGTGAAGGTCCGCTCCTGGGGCGGGCGCTGGGGATACAAGGACCAGGCGGAGACGCCCAACACGCAGTCCGTCGAATGGGAATTCGAGGACGGCACGGCCATCATCGCGGAACTGCGCGGCCTCTACACGCCGGAAGCGATGTCGTGGGATTTCTACGGCAGCAAAGGCTCCATGCACATCTACCAGGATGGGCGCTTCGAGGTGACGCTGGGCCGCAAGGAGAAGCCGGAACCCCCGGTGGATTCCCCGCCGGACATGAACCATTACGGCAACTTTATTGAGGCGGTTCGCACGCGGGACCGCACGCACCAGAACGCGGAAATCCGCGAGACCGTGCTCTCAACCGCGTATTGCCACCTGGGCAACATCGCGTACCGCGTGGGAGGGGAACTGCATTTCGATACCCATACGCAGCGTTTCCTGAACAATGAGGAGGCCAATGGCCTGATCTCGCGCCGTTACCGCGCGCCCTATATCGTTCCGGAAAACGTGTAAGCGGGGTTCAAGAGGATGCGAATGCCACGACGGTTGCTGTTGATCCTGGCCGTCGCGTTTCTGACGCCGTGGACGTTCGCGGCCGACGACGTTCGCGTCCTCGTGGCCTATCACTCCGAGAGCGGCAACACGGAAAAGATGGCGGCCGCGATCGCACGCGGGGCGCAATCGCTCGAAGGCGCTGCCGCGGCGGTGAAGCGGGTGGGCGAGGTGAGCAAGGAGGACCTTGCCACTTGCGATGCCGTGGCGCTGGGGTCCCCGGTTCACATGGGCGATGCCGCATGGCAGGTGCGGCAAGCCATCTCGCGCTGGGCGATGGAGTTCGGCTTCTGGGATAGCCGCGCCCTTAGCAACAAGGCGGCGGCGGTGTTTGCCACGGGCGCGGCGCCTTCCAACGGCAAAGAGCTGACGATGATGAGCCTGAGCGCGGGCCTCACCCAACTGGGCATGGTGCTGGTGACGCCCTACGGCAGCCTGGGCGCGTCCGCCACCACTTCGAAGCCCGACCCCGGCGTGGATGAAGCCGAACTGAAGATCGCCGAAGCGCTGGGCCGCCGGTTGGCGGAGGTGGCGCGGCAGTTGAAGCGCGGGAAGCGGTAGGCGGCCGGCGGAGAGGGCAAATCGCGGCGCGGCATCGCTCCGCTGCATCGCCCGCCTTGCCACGCGATACACTGGAGTTTCGCGTCGAGGCTCCAAGCCCGATACCCCATTGCCATGCGCAAATTGCAATCGCTCCTCCTTGCCGCGGTTCTGGTTTTCCCGATCTGTTCCGCCTTTGCCGAAGAAGGGATGTGGCTCTTCAACAAGGTGCCGGATTCGGTCCGGCGGGAGATCCGGCGGAACTACGGATTCGAGATCTCTCCTGAATTTCTTGACCATCTGCGGTTGGGCAGCGCGCATTTCGGCAACGGCTCCGGCTCGTTTGTATCCGCCGACGGCCTGCTGTTCACGAATCACCACGTTGCCGCCGATTGCATCCAGAATCTCTCCAGCAAAGAACACGACTACATGAGCAATGGCTTCTACGCCAAGAGCCATGCGGAAGAGCGGAAGTGCCCCGGAATGCGCGTGCGGGTGCTGCTTGAGATTAGCGATGTCACCGCGCGCGTCCAGGGCAAGGGCGATTCGGTGAAAGATGCGGCGGAGGCCAACAAGCTGCGCAGAGCGGAGATGTCGGCGATTGAGAACGCCTGCTCGGCCGAGGGCTTCGATTGCCAGGTGGTGACGCTTTACGCCGGCGGCATGTACAACCTGTACCGTTACAAGGAGTACGACGACATCCGGCTGGTGTTCGCGCCCGAATCCGGGATCGCGTTCTTCGGCGGCGATCCGGATAACTTCAACTTCCCCCGCTACTGTCTGGACATCAGCTTCCTGCGGGCCTATGAGAAGGACGCGCCGGCCAAGCCGCGAGACTATCTGCGCTGGAGCAAGGCGGGAACGCAGGTTGGCCAGTTGGAATTTGTCTCTGGCCATCCGGGCACGACGGGCCGGCTGAACACGATGTCGCAGCTCGAATTTTTCCGCGATATTTCGTATCCGCTCACTCTCGAACGGCTCGGCTCCCTGATCGCGACGGCGAAGACGTATTCCGAAAAGGGCGACGAGCAGAAGCGGATCGCCCGCGAATCGATTTTCGGATTTGAGAACAGCCAGAAGGCGTACACCGGTTTCCTGAGCGGCCTGCGCGACCGGCATCTGATGGATGAGAAGCGCGCGCAGGAGAACGCCTTGCGGGCAGCGATTGCAAAGCAAGGCGATCTGCAGAAGCAATATGGCGCTGTGTGGAGCGAGGTGGCCGGGGCGATGACGGCCTATCGCAAGATTTACAAGCCGCTGCTGCTGAAAGAAACGATGATGGGCCGGGGCTCCGATCTCTTCTCCCTCGCCCAAATGCTTACGCGCTATGCCACGGAGATCGGGAAGCCGAACGAAGAGCGGCTGAAGGGGTACAACGACGCGGCCATCCCCAATATCAAGCGGCGCATCGGCGGCGACTATCCCATCTACAAGGAGTTCGAAGTGCAAATGCTCGCGAACTCCCTCGACGTGCTGGCGCGGGAGTTCCCCGGCGATCCGGCGGTGAAGAAGGCATTGGGCGGCCGCACCGCCACCGAAGCCGCCCGCGGCTACATCATGGGGAGCAAGCTCAACGACCGGGCCGACCGCGAGAAACTGCTGGCGGACCCCAAGCTGATTCTCGAATCGAAGGACCCGATGTTTACGCTCATCCGCATCCTCGACCCCGAGGCGCGGAAGCTGATCGCGACCTACCAGGACACGATTGAGAGCGTGGTGGTGGACGCGGAAACCAACATTGCCCGTGCCCGCTTCGCGGTTTACGGCGAGAACGACTACCCGGATGCGACGCTCACGCTTCGCCTGGCCTACGGCCCCGTTCGGGGATTTGAAGACAAGAGCATCGGGTATATTCCGCCGTTCACGCCGATTGGCGGCATCTTCGAGAAGGCCACGAGCAAGGATCCCTACATTCTTCCCGATTCCTGGAAGGCGGCGCGGGGGAAGCTGCGGATGAACCTGCCGTTCAACTACGTCACCACCGCCGACATTCACGGGGGCAATTCCGGCAGCCCGGCCGTGGATACGAAAGGGGAAGTGGTGGGAATCGTATTTGATGGTAACCTGCCGAGCCTGCCGAACCGTTTTATATATCAGGACCGCACCGCGCGCGCCGTGTTTGTGGCTTCCCAGGCCATCGTGGAGGCGCTGGACAAGGTTTATGACGCACGCCGCGTCCTGGAGGAATTGGGCGTGCGCTGAGCCTTTGGCCCGTGACGCGCAAGGCCCCTCGAACCGACATGACCAACCCTCTCGAAATTACCGTTACCGACGTAAAACAGCTTCTCGACAAGGGCGAAGCCGTCAAACTAATCGATGTTCGTGAACCGAAGGAACATCAGTTCTGCCACGTCCAGGGAAGCGAACTGATCCCGATGGGCAGTGTTCCGCAGCATCTTTCCCAGCTCGAAGCGCAGGCGGACGAGGCGAAATTGATCGTCTTTTGCCACCATGGCATGCGGAGCCTGAATGTGGTGGCCTGGCTCAGAGAGAAGGGAATCAGCAACTGCGCGAGCATGACAGGCGGCATTGAGGCCTGGAGCCTGCAGGTGGATCCCTCGGTGCCTCGCTATTAGCGTCCGTCGTCCGGAGCTTTCGACTTTTTCAGCAATGCGCGCAATCAGTTCCGTTAGACTCGTAGGAACGATGTCCGCCCTCTCGCTACAGTTCGTTCTTCCGCGCCGGGCACGCGCATGGGCGGCTGCGTGCGTGGCGCCGTGCCGGCTCTTGCTGCTGGGCCTGCTGATTGGGTTGAGCACGGCGCTTCCGGCGGCTCCCCAGCCAACCACGAGGAACGTCACCGACTACGGCGTGAAAGGCGATGGCGAGGCCACGGAGACCGCGCTCATCCAGGGCGCGATCGATGCCTGCGCCGTGGACGGGGGATGCACGCTGCACTTCCCGGCCGGGCGTTATGTGACGGGCACCCTCTACTTCCGGGACAACATCACCCTGCATCTGGACCCAGGGGCGGTGCTGGCCACGAGCGGACGCGTGGAGGACTATACGGCTCCCGCCCTGCTCTACGGGAAAGGGGTGAACGGCGTCGCGCTCACGGGCGGCGGCGAGATTCAGGCCGGGCCAGTGCCTGCCGCGGACGAGACAAGCGTTCACAATCCCGGTTCCAGACTGGCGTCTCTGGTGCTGATCGAGAACAGCACGAATGTTCGCATCGGCGGCGTTCGCTTTCTGCGCTCCCCGGTTTGGACGATTACGCTGCGCGTGGTGGATGGCGCCTGGCTCGACGATCTTCTGATCGACAATGCGGCGCTTGCACCGAACACGAGCGGCGTGGTGCTCGATTCTTCCACCCACGTGTCCATCCGCGGCTTGAATTACCGGGGAGGGGGAGACGGCGTCACGATGCAGACGAGCCTCGTCGATGGCATCGCGCCTCCCTGCGAGGGCGTCACGATCGGCGACAGCACGTTTCGCAGCGGCTCCATGGCCATTAAGGTGGGCACCGCGACGCATGGGGACATTCGCAACATCGTGGTTTCCAACTCGGTGATTGAAGATTCCCAGGGCGGGATTGGCATCTTCGAGAGGGATGGCGGCACGGTGGAGTCTCTGCAGTTCGCGAATCTCGTGATTGAGACGGCGGCCGTTCATGCCGGGCGCGCCGAATGGCCGATTGTGGTGGACCTCAAGCGCCGGGACGAGGATTCGAGAGCGGGCCGCATCGAGGGCGTGACGTTCTCGGCCATCCGCATCCAGAGTTCGGGCAAGCTGCTATTCAGCGGGATGACCAGCCACCCCATCCGCGATCTGCATCTTGCGGGAGTCTCGGTGAACGCGGTTCCGCCGAAGAGCCCGGTCGAGCAGACGCAGAGGCCCAGGAAGTCTCCTCTCGATTCCGTCTCGGGAGAGGATGAAACCGCTACGGCGCTGTTGTTCGGCTACGTCGCGGATTCTTTGGTGAGCGATCTGCGCGTGGCCTGGCCGGCGGAAAGCGCGTCCCTCGATCGCCACGCGTTCTTTGTCCACTCCGTGGATGGGCTTTCGTTCGACGGTGTTACCGCGAGGCAGGGAAAAGTGGGCGGGCAGCGCGCCGCCATGCACTTTCTGGCCTCCCGCAATATCGAAATCCGGAACTCCACCGCCCCCCGCCAGACCGGCGTCTGGATCGAGGCGCGGGGCGTTTCGAAGCAGGAATTCTTTTTCGCGGGCAACAATACGGCGGCCGCGTACCGCGATGTCGTTTACGTGAAATAGCGGGAGCGTTTCCGTTCGCGGGGAAAGAGTGACAGACTGTTAGTTACCGTGGCGATGTCCGCCATATCCAACCCGGATGAGTTCCGCCGAATCCAGCAAACGCACGTATAGGGTCAGGATCTTTCAGCAGACCTATAGTGTCGTCTCCTCCGCCAGCGAAGCGGAATTCCAGGCGATCGCCGATCACGTCGATCAACTGATGCACACGATCGCTTCGCGTTCCGGTTCCACCGATGGCACCCGCGCGGCGGTGATGGCGGCGATGCATCTGGCGGACCGCCTTCGCCAACTGGAGAAGCGTCTCGAATCCCTGCATGCGGACCAGCGCCAGGCTTTGCGCCACGTGGATGAACAGACAGACCACCTGGAGCGCCTGCTGAAAGAAACGCTCGAGCTCGACGATTTCGCCATCGAGGTGACAGAGCCGCCATCGGCGCAAACTGCCGCACCCGTGATCGCGCCCGCACCCGTCGCGAGCGACCCCGCAACGCGCACCGCGTCGACGGCATCTCCCGCGGCGCCGGCATCTCCCGCGGCACCGGCACGCCCCGTGGAGGCGGCAGCCCGCGTTCGCAATCGGGCGGACCGCACCCGTTCCATGCCCACCCTGTTCGGGATGGAAGAGCCCCCCGCTGGCGACGCCGCGACGGAAGAGTAAGCGTCCGCCGGCACGCCTTGCCGCCCACTGCGCGCGTCAGCGTGCGCGCCACTGTGCATGCTACTGTGCGAATCCAGCCTGTGCGGAGCTTGATATACTCAACGCGCAAAGGATTTTTTATGTCAGCTATCTCCAGACGAACCTTTTTTCAGGGTGCGGCGATTGCGGCGTCGGCCACCCAGGTGATGGGAGCGAACGACCGGATTCGCGTCGGTATTGTCGGCATCGGCGGCCGGGGCACGGCCCACCTCAACTACTATTTGAAAATTCCCGGCGCGCAAGTGGCCGGATTGTGCGATGTCAACCAGGCCGCGCGGGAGCGGGCGCAGGCAATCGTTGCGAAAGCGAACGCCCCCAAGGCCGGTGAGTTCGACGACATGCGTCAGATGTTCGAACACAAGGATATCGATGCGGTCTCGATCGCCACTCCCAACCACTGGCACGCCCTCGCGGCGATCTGGGCGGCGGAGGCAAACAAGGACGTCTACGTCGAGAAGCCGGCCAGCCACAACATCCACGAGGGCTGGAGGATGATTGAAACCGCCCGCAAGACCAAGCGGATGATGCAGGTGGGCTCGCAGAGCCGCAGCATTCCTCACAAAATGAAAGCAATCAAGCTGCTGCATGATGGCGTGATCGGCGAAGTGTACGAAGCCCGCGCCCTCTGCTTCAAGCGGCGCAAGTCGATCGGCATCACTCCGCCGGAGCCCACGCCGCCGGGCATTGACTGGAACCTGTTCCTGGGCCCCGCGCCGATGCGGCCCTTCACCAAGAACCGCTACAAGTACAACTGGCACTGGTTCTGGGATACCGGCAACGGGGATATCGGGAACCAGGGCGTCCATGAAATGGACATCGCGCGCTGGGGCATTGGCGACCTTGCTTGGCCCGATTCCGTGGCGAGCGATGGCGGCAAGTGGATCTACACGGACGATCAGGAGACGCCGAACACGCAAGTGGCCACTTTCGCCTGCCCCGGCAACAAGATGGTTGTGTTTGAAGTGCGCGGATTGGTCACCGGACCCGAAGCGGGGCTGCCCGTCAAACCCGGCAACACCGTCGGAAATCTCTTCCTGGGCGCGAACGGCTGGATGTGGCTGGACGGCGACGGCTTCCAGGTTTACGAAGGGGAAGGGAATAAGCAGACGATGGCGGAAAAAGGCGACGACGGCCCGGTCACCATCCTCCACTTCGAGAACTTCCTCGCTGCGTGCCGCAGCCGCGACCACACGAAGCTCAATGCCGAAATTGAGATCGGCGCGACTTCGGCCGCGTGGTGCCACATGGCCAACATCGCGTATCGCACGAAAGAGAAGATCGTGTGGGATGCCGCGAAACGGAACTTCAAGAGTTCCGTGGCGGCCAACAAGCTGATCACCAGGGACTATCGGAAGCCCTTCGTCGTCTAACCCTTCCTTGCCAACCGATACCCGGCGGGAGACTCGTTCTCCCGCCGGATTCCGCCGCCTTCCCGCCCGCTAATACAGAACGCAAACCGGTTTGCTGAGCGTTGTCTGGTGGCCCGTGAAACGGGGCATTCCCGAGGAAGGGTCCATCTTGAACGAGGCCAGATTGCCGGTCTCCTGGTTGGCCACGATGAGGCTTTCGCCGGAGGGGTGGATGGCGAAGCTGCGCGGCGTCTTTCCCTCCGTGGACACATGCCCTTTGAGGGTCAGCTTGCCCGTGGAGGCTTGGATAGCGAAGACGGCAATGGAATCGTGCCCCCGGTTGGAACCATAGACGAACCGGCCGTTTGGGTGTACGGCCAGCTCGGCCGTATCGTTCTGCCCGGTGAAGCCTTTGGGGAGGGTGCTCTGGGAATCCGCCTGTGTCCAGAGCGAGGTCTTGGGATCGATGCGGAACGAGGTCAGCGTGGAGCCCATCTCATTGATCACGAAAGCGAGCGGCGCTCTGGGATGCACCGCGATGTGCCGCGGGCCGCACCCTGGGGCCAACGAAACGGCGGGCTGCGCTTGCCAGGGGCTCAGCTTCGCGGTTGCGGTGTCCAGTTCAAATGCCAGCACCTTGTCGAGACCCAGATCCGCAATATAGGTGAGCAGTTTGCCTTTGTAGCGCCACATGGCGACGCCGTGCGCGTGCGGCCCCTTCTGCCGCTGCTGGTTGGGTCCGCTGCCTTCATGCTGCGTTACGCTGACGGCTTCGGAAAGCCTGCCGTCGGAAGCGATGGTGTAGGTTGCGGTGCTGCCGGCGGAATAGTTTGCCACCACCAGAGCCTTCCCGTCCGGAGAACACTTCAAGTGGCACGGCCCCGCGCCCTTCGTGGACACCGCGTTCAGCTCTGTGAGCGCGCCGCTTCGGGCATCGACGGCGAAGGCCGTCACGGAGCCGCCGGGCTGGCCGCGAAACTCGCGCACCTCGTTCACCGCATAGAGAAAGCGCCGGGAAGGGCTCCATTCAAGAAACGACGGGCTCGTCGTCTTCGCCGCCAGTTCGGGCTTCAGCAACTTGCCGGTGGCGGGCTCATAGGCCACGCGGTAAACGCCCTCACTGCCGCTTCCGGTGTAGGGGCCGATGTAGACCCACTCCCTGGCCGGTGCGGCCGCGCCGGCGGTTTGCGCCGCGCCCAGTGCCGCCGCCGATGCCACGCCCTGCAGGAAGCTTCGCCGGGCGCTCGATGTCAGGTCGCGCATCGCCATTCTCACGATTCCCTCTTCGCGCATTGCCATTCCCTCTCGTCCGCGTTCTTGCCTATTGTCACCAAAACTGGGCTCGCGTGCCAGCGCGGGCGGCGAAAAGATGCGTTTGCGTCCAAGCGGCTGTACAATCGTCGTTTCCGTCATGACGAAATTCCGCTGGCTGATGCTGGGGCTGCTCTTCGCGGCCACCACCGTAAATTACCTTGACCGCATCATTCTCGGGGTGGTGATCAAGAACATCCGCGAGGATTTTCACATATCCGATTCCGACTACGGGAACATTACGGCGGCCTTCCAGTTCGCATACATGATTGGCTTTCTGGTGGCCGGCTGGCTGATTGACCGCTGGGGCACGAAGGTGGGCTACGCCATTTCCATCGCCTGGTGGTCCGTGGCGGCGATGCTGCACGGCCTGGCCGGAGGCACATGGTCGCTCGCCTTCTGGCGCGCCATGCTTGGCCTGGGCGAAGCGGGCAACTTTCCTTCGGCGATCAAGGCCGTTGCGGAATGGTTCCCCAAGAAAGATCGCGCCTTCGCCACGGGCATCTTCAATGCCGGTTCGAACGTGGCTTCCATGGTGGGGCCGCCGGTCTTCGCGTGGATGGTGATCCATCTCGGGTGGCGGCAATGCTTCTATATCACGGGCGGCGCGGGGCTGCTCTGGCTCTTCGTCTGGATCGGCTTCTACCAGGTGCCCCGGCGGCATCCTCGCATCAACCAGGCCGAGCTCGATTACATTGAGAGCGACGTTGAATCGGCGGACGAAGCGGCGGCCTCGATCGGCTGGAAAGAGGCGATCGGTTACCGGCAGACCTGGGGGTTCGCGACCGCCAAGTTCTTCTCCGATCCCGTCTGGTGGTTCTATCTGTATTGGATCCCGCCGTACCTGTACGATGTGCGCAAGTTCAACATCGTGGAAGTGGGATGGACGCTGCCGGTGATCTATCTGATGGCCGATTTCGGCAGCGTCTTTGGCGGCTGGCTCTCCGGCCATCTCATTCGCCGGGGGATGCCCGCCGGCCGGGCGCGCAAGGCGGCGATGCTCTCAATGGCGCTGTGCATGCCGGTGGCCGCGCTGTGCGCATTCGCCCCTGGGGCGGTGCTGGCGATCGCGCTGGTGAGTGTGGCCACCGCCGCTCATCAGGGGTGGTCGGCGAATCTGTACACCACCACGTCGGATGTGTTCCCGAAGCGGGCCGTGGCGTCCGTGACGGGCATCGGCAGCGCGCTGGGCGCGTTCGGCGGCGTGATCTTCACCGGACTGCTGCCGGGCTACATCGTGCAGCACTTCGGCTACACGCCCATGTTCCTCATCATGGGCACCTTCCACCTGATTGCTTTCCTCTGCGTGCATGTCTTCATGCGCGACATGAAGCCGCTGTTCAGCCCGGCCGCACAGGCTTGATGAAGCGCGGTAGGCTGCATAGATGTGCGGACGTTCCACCGCGCCGATTCGTGTCCCGGTCCGATGCCGATGGCCACCGGAGTGGGCGGCACCGGCTTGGCTACTCCCTACGGTCACGCGCGCCGATTGGCGGGGAGAGAATCATGTCGAGCTTGGCAGCCTTGCTTTCCGCGATTTTGAAGTCGCTCCACAGCATCGGATCCTGGTTCATGGCTGCTTTCCTGGTCTCCGGGCTAGGGCCGAGCTTGGCCTCCGCTGCCCGGACGAACCTCTCCAGGATCGCCCGTGACTCCTGGGTGTGGATATCACCGAGTTCCTGCATCGCCCAACCGCGAAGGTCTTCCTCGGGCACTCGTGCGTTTGTATACAGGGCCGCTTCCAGGCCGGCGGCGCGGCTGGCGTGTGTCGCCACCAGGTGCATCATTTCTTTGCATCTCTGGAAACGGTGCTCAGCGGTCTGCGTGTTCTCCCGGCGTACATGTGCTTCGATATCCGGCAGAAAGCCCAGCGCCCCCTCGCTGCAAAGGCCCCGATAGGCCATGGCCAGGGGACCATCCCTGCCCAGGCCCTCGGGCGGATGCCGGAGCGTCTCCGCGTAGAACTCCCAGCGGCGCTGAGCGTCGGGAATCCGAGTCGCCTGTGCCAGGAAAATCCCCAGAGAGATTGAGCGGATAATGTCCTGGTCTTCCACTGAGGGGAACCGGGCGAGATCGATGCTCTCCAGATAGGCCAAGGCTTCCGGAGTCGCCAGCCGGCCAATGCGTTCAAACGCTTGGGCACGCACCCGAGGGTCGGAAAGCAACAGCAAGGGGAAGAGATCTTTCCGATAGGTGAATGCAGACAGCAATTCGGGTGTGATCTCATCCTTGCGATCCTCCCCCACCACGCGCAGGAAGTGGAACGCGGCCTCCCCGAGCTTGGGGTTCTCACGGGCTTGAGCCATGACCTGGTCAAGAAGCAGGCCGGAAGACCAATCGAGCGACACCGAGTCCGCGCGGAGAAACGACACCGCCGTCACCAGAACGGCACAGATCCGAATCATCCATCCAGCTTTTGCATCACGCCTCCTAATATGGTCTAAGCAGCATCCAGAAACTCTCCGCATCCACCCGTCGCAAAGTACAAGCAACGATCATTTCGGCAGAGAAATAAACTGTCATTGGGTCATGATGCCTCGTTATGCAAATCAATATTCAGGCGGAAGCGCCACCTTCAGTGGAACCTGGTCGTAAGACATAGCTCAACGTAATCCACATGACCGAAGATGGGCGTTTGGCGGATAGCTCGGCCATGCGTTTGTCTTGCTTCACGTGCGAATCGTTCCAGTGCCCCCCAGGATTCCATAGTGCGCAATTCCACCAGTTCATTGATCACCCATGTGAGAAGAGCCTTGCTCTCGAGAGTATTCTTGCTCCGAAGCGCGCTGGCGAGCGCGGCGGTGCGGCTCGGCTGGCTCGCCGCAACCCGCATCTTCTCCTGGCACAGGAGGCTTCTCGATTCACTCCGCCAAGATGTCGCATTTCTTCTGATGGAAGCCTCGACCTCGGGCAGAAAGGCAAGCGCTCCCATCCGGCAGAGCTCATCTTCAGCCCATCCGACAGGCACCTTCGCGGAATAGTCCATCCGCTTCGTTCGGACAATGTCAACCAGGAATTCCGCGCGCCGTTCTCTATCCAAGATTTGCCGAAGCCTCGCCATGTAGATCGCGGAACGAATCGGCTCCGACAGCGCAGTGCGCTCCTCGTCGGAGAATTGCTCAATGTGGACACTGGTCAGATACTCCAGCGCACCGGAATTGGTTAGCCGGCCGATTGCGAGATAGGCGAGGGTCCGAACTTCCAGGCTCTTGATTGCATCGTTTTGGACGTACTCTCTCCCGATACCAAATGGCAGGAGCATCGCGTCCGTGATCCGCTCCCCCTGTCCTTCCGCAGCCTCCCGGAGCAGCAGAAGAGCGCCCGCCTGAAGGTCTGGATTTTCTCCGGCTCGCGCTACAATCTCGTTGAAAACCGCCCGAGGCCACCAGGCAGCGCTCAAAGTTCTTGCGCCAGCGTGCATTGCCGCGACGCTTGCCGCGAGAGAAATCAAGAGCAGAAATCGCATGGCTGTCCTTACCAAAATCTCCCGGCAGTGAACACGGCACCATGAATCACCCCCCTTTCAGCTACTCCTTACGGTCACGCGCGCCGATTGGCGGGGAGAGAATAATGCCGAGCGCCACGGAAACAGATTCCGCTGATCGGAAGTCGCTGAACAGGCTTGGGTCCTGGCGCATGGCTGCGTTCCTCGTTTCCGGGTTCGGACCGAGCTTGGCCTCCGCTGTCTTGACGAATCTCTCCAGGATCGCCCGCGACTCCTGGGTGTGGATATCGCCGAGTTCCTGGATCGCCCAGCCGCGAAGGTCTTCCTCTGGCACTCTCGAATTTGTATATAAGGCTGCTTCGAGGCCAGCCGGGCGGCTGGGGTGAGTTGCCACCAGGTGCATCATTTCTTTGCATCTCTGGGTACGCGGCCCAGCCGTCTGCGCGTTCTCCCGGCGCAGATACACCTCGACATCGGGAAGAAAGCTCAGCGCCCCCTCACTGCAAAGGCCCCGATAGGCCATCGCCAAGGGGCCGTCCCTGCCCAAGCCCTCGGGCGGATGACGGAGCGTCTCCGCGTAGAACTCCCAGCGGCGCTGCGAATCGGGAATCCGAGCCGCCCGCGCGAGGAAAATCCCCCAAGGCACGGAGCGGGCGATGGGCTGGTCTTCCACTGCGGGGAAGCGGGCGAGATCGATATTCTCCAGATATGCCAAGGCCTCGGGAGTCGCTAACCGGCCAATCTGCTGAAACGCCAGTCCGCGCATCTCGGCGCCGGCAAGCTGGCGCGGGAAGAAGAGATCCTTGCGGTATGAAAATGCGGCCAATAAATCCGGCGACAACTCGTCCGCGCGGCCTTCCCCCACGACTCGAAGGAAGTGAAATGCGGCAGCACTGAGCTTGGGGTTCTCTTGCACTTGGAACATGACTCGATCAAAGAGTAGAGACGAATGCCAATAGAACGCCAAGTCGCTCGCTTGCAGAGACGAGATTGCCGCGAGCAAAATGATGCCAAATCGAATTGCCAACGGAACCCTCCACATATCACCCCCTAATACGGCTTCGGCGATGCCTCAAACTGGTACGCATCGAACGTAGGCCCCCAGCCTGAGCGGCTCGGAACGATCAATCATATCTGAAGTATACAATTAAAACCAGATCTCAATATCTGTAATAGTACTACAGATGAATACTTCGACGGCTCCGGCACACTCGACGGTGTGCGCGTTCCTTCGCGGTCAGCCCCCCCGGCCGCCGAGGCATTGCCCGCACCTTCCACGACAGCGGCACTGGCACCCATTTCTCCAATCGATTCCCGGGCCGGGCCGGAGCGGCCCCAATGGCCCGTCCCCCAGCAAGCCAAACGGGCCGATCCGCCTGCTGGCAGATCGGCCCGTTGTTGCTCTTGCTCGCGCTTTTTGGCGCGTTAGTCGTTGGTGATGTCGTGGGTGCGGCTTTCCCCTCGGGCGGGAACCCACACCGAATACCATTCCTTGTGCGCGGGGGTGCCGGCGTACTTGGTGAATGCGTCCTGGCTTTCGAATTCCATCACGATGGCGTTGTTGGAATACTCCGGCTTCGGACCCTGCACCTTCAGGCCCTTGGTCCAGAGCCGCCGGAGCCCTGGAGTGGCCCTGGCCATTTTTTCCGTGGCCGCGAACACTTCCGCCTTCTTTGCGGGCGTCACGCCGTCGGCCCACATGAATGTGATCACGTGGATCACGCTTTTCGGTTTCTCGAGGTTGGCGGCGCCGACCATGGTCCCGACGGCGAACACGCCTCCGAGCGCTGCTGCGGCGGCCAGGCTCTTGGCCACTCTTACGAAATTCTTCGAGTACATTGTCCGTCTTCCTCCGAAATCGGTATAGGGTTGCGCTAGGCGGCACCCGTTGGTTCGGTCTTGCGGGCCTCTTCCAATGCCGCCGCGTCCCTAGTAGATGCCGCAAACGGCAAGCCGGACCAAAATTCGCAATGCACCATGGAATTGCCTGGGTGCGCCCGGCTGTAACGGATGGTGACGGGGCCGGAAAGCGTTGCCAGGTCGGAGCTGGCGATTCCGGGAAAGCCCTGCAGGTCCTGGGCCGCGCCGTAGCCAACCCCCGCCACTTCGTAGCTGTAATAGACCAGGCGCTCCCGCACATCGTCGATCTCGCCGCCCGTAATTCGGCCCGAGGCCAGAAGCGCCGCCAAGCGCCTGCGCTCCCGCTCCGCCTCGTCCGGACCCCGCCGGAAGAGGAAATAGCCCGTGCATGCAGCCAGAAGGATGCCTGCCCCACCGATGAGGATCAGCCAGAAATTC
>JBDIBK010000024.1:0-38470 GCA_039812845.1 Bryobacterales bacterium | reverse complement strand
TGATCCGCGCGGGCGGTGACTCGCAGCGATGGTAACGAGAACGCGAAGCGGTGGCAGAAGCCAGACACTCAGCCCACCCGTATTGGCCGGAACAACCGTCGGCGCCCCCGAAATCCGATCGCGCCATCCCAACGGCTCAGCCGGGAGCAATTCTTTCACAGCTTCCCGTCCCCGAAATCCAGACTGAACAGCGTTGACCCAGATTGCAGTATTCTTAAGGGCAATCGATTGTGATCAAGACTTGCCTGATGCTCGGAGGTTTCAAATCTAGTGGGCGCTCAACCGAACCCGTTCAATGTGCTCAATTCGCGGATGGCTGGAACTGGAGCGAAGGAAATTGTCACCGGTGAAGCCTCTAACGAGTTTGTTTTCGCTGTGGTTGGCCACGCGGGATCTGGGACGAGCGCGGCGGCTGAGACGCTCAAGAACCTAATCATAGAGACGAAACTCAATGACAGCGCGTTCGACGTGACGTTGCTGAAAGCGAGAGATGTGATCCAAGACTGGGCAACTGCAAAAGGGCAACCGATGCCAGATATGTCCAAAAGGTCGTTGGAGAACGTCCGGCAGCTTCAAGACTATGGTGATGAGATGCGGTCAGAGCTCAAGAAGGACGGTAAATCCGATTTCGCCGCGGTCGCGGGCGGGCTGATCCGCAAGATTCAAGCCTATCGCGCCAACCGTACGGGCGTGGATTTCGTGGCGGGCCAGAAAATCGAACCAGACGGAACTCCAAGAGCCTATGTTCTCGATTCTATTCGCCATCCCGCGGAAGTCGAGCTACTTCGCCATGTCTACGGTGAAGCCTTCGTTCTAATTGGCGTCGTTTGTGAGGAAAACAAGCGGGCGTCTCGGATGATGAACAAATTTGATTGCGGCCATACAGCGGCCAAGGAATTCATGGAGAGGGATGCAGACGATCAAGAAAAGCACGGTCAGCATGTTGCGGATGCGTTCCATCTCGCTGACTTTTTCGTCGATAACACCGTGGACCGCACGTTAGAGAATAAGGCCTCGAATCCAGCGTGGAAGGTACCCGACGACCTAAGCAGACTGATCAAGCTGATCACGCATATTGAGATCATCAGACCAAAGTTCGGTGAAACCGCCATGTATCATGCGTTTACCGCACAGATGCAGAGCGCATGTCTTTCCAAACAAGTTGGTGCAGCCGTGGTCGATATGAAGGGTAACGTCGTCGCTACGGGCGCTAATGAAGTTCCCAAGGCTGGCGGGGGCGTTTATGGCGAGTCCTATGAGCCTGACGAAATCGATGCTAGGTGCGCATTTCATGTCGAGCGTGAGTCGGGAGAATATGTTTGCCGGAACACGCAAGGGCAGAATCGAATCGTTGACGCCCTCCTCGAGTCGATCCCGGAATTGAGCCGAGTTTCGTCCGAACGAAAGAAGTCGCTGCGAGCTGAGCTCAAGCGATCTCCGATCGGGAAATTGCTTGAGTTCAGCAGGTCGGTACATGCCGAGATGGACGCGCTTCTATCGGCTGCGCGTAAAGGTGTGTCATTGGTCGGAAGCAGTTTATTCGTAACGACGTTTCCTTGCCACTACTGCGCCCGGCACATTGTGGCAGCGGGGATTTGCGAAGTTCAATACATCGAACCTTACCCCAAGAGCCAAGCCTTGAGCTTGCATGAAGATTCAATTGCTACCGAAAAAACTAAGTGGAAATCGCCAAGTCAGGGGGGGACCCAAGTTCTCTTCAGACCCTTTTCTGGTGTTGCTCCCCGTCTGTATAAACGGGCATTCCTCAAGAACCGAGAGCTAAAAGACCCTCAGACTGGCGTTTTTTCGATCCAAGCCCCAGAATGGACGTCGCCTTGGCATCTGCCCAAAACCAGCTACATCGAAATCGAGGCTAAACTAGGTCTTGAGGGTGCTGGAAATGAGTGAGGATCCCCGCCAAAAGTTTACGGTCATCAAGGGGAGGAGGAACCGCCTTGCTTTCGAGCCAGGAAGGTTCGAGGTTCGAGATGGTGGAGTTCAAACATCGCTCTTCCCTAGGGCTAAGGCTGGCGTTGTGCTTTTCGTGTCGTTCCCAGCAATCGGCGAACGAGAGTTCATTGATGTCATAGAGCGGGCAAACCCCAGCTACGTTTTCGATCTCCGGCTCGCTCCACGTTTCGATATTGGCCAGATGACGCGCCAAAAAGCGTTCGACCTGTTTCAATCCAAGCAAGTGCACTACGTGGACATACCGTTTCAGGTCGGCCCTGCATCGGACCGCGAACAAGTCTGGAAAAAGGTTCGCGAGATGTTGGGAAAGCCTAGCTTTAGCTTGACTAGACCCGTGGTCTTCCTCCTGGGGCACTCCGCAAGCTCACTTGCGACGGATGCTGAGATCCTATCGGTCTTGGCTGAGATCGGCAAGAATGCAACGGAGGTTGTACAGGTCCCGAACTACGTTTGATTCGGACTCCACGGTTTGTTCCAGGCTCCCGCCCTTGGAATACCGGCCATCGCCGTCAAAGAACAGCTTTCTCAGCGGTAAAGATCTATTTCGTTCAATGCCCCATCCCGGTCGTTGTCTATCGCCTTTCGATTGAATTTCGCGCGGAACTGCGGTAAGCGTTCGGCCAAGGCCGTCTTGTGGGCGCTTGTTTCTGGTGTATCGATCGCCGAAGTGTCCACGATTTTTTCGTGGACACTTGCTTGGTTTAGTGTGTGAACTTGTGGGAGTCTTAGTCCGCAGCGCAACCGGTGTCCTGCGCTGCCGTATCAGTTGCCGGCGCCTCTTCGGCTTCGATGGTGTATCCAAGATTTACCTGCGTGGGGCTAGCATAATCCATATAGAGCGAAGATATATCCAGTAGTGCCGCGAATGCCGGACGTGGAGCCGCTAGCCCAATCGACGATGCCGCCGATATATGGGGCAGCAGTGGATATGCCAATTACGGTAGTTCCTAGAAAGAGGGCTTGGCTTTCGGTTGAATAGGAACATCCGTCTTGTGGAAGTTTCAGGTTTGCGGTTCACCGGCTCACCCGGCGGTGTCGGATTCCGGGTCTCTATCGTCGAAGCTATAGCCAAAGCCGCGCACCGAGCGAACCAGTGTCGGATTGGCGGGATCTTCTTCAATCTTCTGCCGAAGGCGTACGATGTAAACGTCTACGGTGCGGTCTGTGACAGAGCGGCCGTGCCCCCAGACGGCATCAAGGAGTTGTTCGCGGCTAAAGACGGTACCGCCGCGGCGCATCAAGAACTCCAGCAAACGGAATTCCGTCGCCGTCAAGGTGAGTGGCTCATCGTTCAGCCGGGCGCGGCAACTGTTCCGGTCCAGTTCAATTCCCCTGGATCGGAGGACTCCCTCAGGCGCTTGCGGACCGCGCAATTGAAGTTTGACCCGGGCGACGAGTTCTCTAACGAAAAACGGCTTGACGACGTAATCGTTGGCGCCGAGTTCCAAGCCCAGGATACGGTCAGACTCCGCGGCCCTGGCGGTGAGAAAGATGATGGGGATATGCGCGAGGTCCGGGTGATTGCGGATGCCTTTGCAGATATCCAACCCGTCGGAGTCGGGCAGCATGATATCGAGGATAACCAGGTCCGGCCGTTCGCGCTTGCACAGCTCGATAGCGCCCTTTCCGGTCTGACTGCCTACAAGGAGGTAACCCTCCTTTTCGAGATTGTATTTCACCAGCCCGAAGATGTCCGACTCATCCTCAATCAGTGCAATCTTCTTCTTCATGAGGTGCTTCTGCTTTCAGGATAGCTTCCACCGTGTTACAGGATGATTACGAAACTGTTGGTTCTTCTTGAATCTTGACGTGCTCACTCAGGCCCAGGTCGTGGATTGGAAGGGTGAACGAGAAGAGCGAACCGTGGCCGAGCCGGCTTTCCACGCGGACTTCCCCCCCCTGGGCGCGCACGAGGTGCTTCACAATGGCCAGCCCAAGGCCGGTGCCGCCCAACTCTCTGGAGCGGGCCTTATCCACACGGTAAAAGCGCTCGAAGACGTGGGGCAGATCCTCTGGGGGAATGCCAGTGCCGGTATCGCGGACATGAAATTCCAAGCGGTCCTTCGCGATGGGACTCGCGCCGACAACAACGGAGCCTCCCTCCGGCGTGTATTTCACGGCATTATCCAACAGATTCATTAAGATCTGATGCACCGCCTCGGCATCGCAAAACACCTCGACTTCCTCGCCGGCCAGTTCCTGAGAGAGGGTGATTTGTTTCTTCTCGGCCATCGGCATCATCGTGTCCACGCATTCAGAAAGCAAGTCGTTGACGCAATAGGCGGCGAACTGGAAGTGCTGCGTCCTGAGCTCGAGCCGGGAAATGGTGATCAAGTCTTCGAGGAGCCGGCCGAGCCGCTCCGCGTTTTGGCGAATGATGGACAAGAATCGGACGTTGTTATCCACATCGTGCAAGGCACCGTCGAGCAAGGTCTCGGTGTAGCCCTGGATAGAGGCGAGAGGAGTGCGCAACTCGTGAGAGACGTTGATGACAAAGTCTTTGCGCACACGGTCTAGCTTCTCCATTTCCTTGCGCTCGGACTGCAATTGCCCGAACGTCCGCTCCAGGTTCCGGGCAGTCTCATTGAGCGTCGTGGCAAGAATGCCGAGTTCGTCCCCACCGCTCGAAGGAAGCTTCGCCGTGAGGTCTCCCTTCGCGAGTTTAGTGGAAAACTCGATAATGCGGGCCAGCCGGCGGGAGACCCGCCTCGCGAAGAATCCCGCAACCACGATTGCGGGAACAAAGGCGATCAGCGCCGCCTGGAACGTCTGAAGCCGGAGAGAATTCACCTGGCGGCTGACGTCGGAGAGTGGCACCGCGAGCCGCAGCGCGCCCTTGCCATACGGGACGGCGACATAAAGGAAGTCAATGCCCAGTGTCGGGCTGGGGCGGATGCTGGCACCGTGGCGGCCGGACAGCGCCTCCAGGATCTCCGGACGATCGCGGTGGCTCTCCATGTGAAATGGGTCGGCCTCCGAATCTACGCGCACTTGGCCGGCGGCGTCGACGATGGTGAGGCGAAGATCCGCCGCCCGCGCCAGTTCCGTAGCTTGGCCGGGAGGGCAAAGCGCAAGCATATCTCCCTTGGCACTTAGATCGCGGATCAGCGTCTCCCGGTAATTCACCTCCGCGATTCGCGATATCAGGATGTCGACGGCAGCCAACGCCACGAGGAGCATGCAAGCGCCAGCGAAGACGAGTTTTGCGAAGATTCGCGAGGTCACCTTGGTCCCATCTTAAGCCCCAGCAGTTGAGACAATCCTGGCTAGCCGAACATTCACAGCTTATTCATCAATCTGTAACTGGCGACCGCTAGATTGGGCACGATGACACTAAAAAAGTTTCTTGTTTTCATATTCCTATTAACGCTGGCCGCCGCCGCATGGCCGCAGGGCGGCCAGGGAAGCATCGCAGGCACCGTCACCGACGACTCGGGCGCCGTGATTCCGAATGCAAAGCTGACGGCCATCAACGAGAGAACCGCCGCCGAGCGGAGCGTGGAGGCCGACGCAAACGGCCAATACAACATCCCCAACCTCCCCGCCTCACGATACACCGTGATCGGCGAAGCGGAAGGATTGGGGCCGAATGAACTCAGGAATGTCACTCTTGCGGCGGGCCAGGAGAGAGCGGTCAACATCATCCTCCTGCCGGTCACTCTCGCGCAGGAGGTCAACGTCTCCGCCGGGGAACTCGTCGTGATCGACACAAGCTCAGCCCGTGTCGGCGTGAACGTCAACGAGAGAGAGGTCGCTGCGCTGCCGCTGAACGGCCGGCAACTCTCGCAACTCTATCTAATGGCGCCGGGCGCGCAGAGTGCCGGTGGGGGAAGTTACGACAACGTCCGCTTCAGCGGGCGCGCGAATCAGCAGAACGCCATTCGGTTTGATGGGATCGAGGCCTCCTCCATCGTGGACTCCTCTCCTGGAAACTTGAACGGTGAGAGCTCCACATCCTTCCGCCTGCAATCCAGCCTGGAGAACGTTCAGGAGTTCAGGGTGGAATCCAGCAACTACCCGGCAGAGTTCGGCACCGGTACAGGCGGGCAAATCAGCGTCGTGACCAAATCCGGTTCTAACGAGTTCCACGGCAGCTTGTTCCACTATCTGCGCAACGACGCATTGGACGCGCGGAACTTCTTTGACCGCGAATCGGCGTCGCCGCTGCGCCTCAATCAGTTCGGCGGCTCACTCGGCGGCCCGATCCGGCGCGACAAACTTTTCTTCTTCGCCAGCTACGAGGGGTTACGGCAACGCGCTTACCAGAATCTGATCGAAGCGGTTCCCAGCGTGGCCGCTCGACGGCGAGCCGTTCCCTCTGTCAGTCCGCTGATGAACGCCTACCCACAGGGTGTTCCAACTGCCAATCCCGACCTGGACCTGGCGCAGATCCGGGCAGGAGCGCCGATCGACGAGAACTACGGGAGCATCCGCTTCGACTATCGGATTACCGACGCGACCAACCTGACCGCCCGGTATTTCCGCGACGAAGGCGAACTTACCCAACCGCTCAACGTGACGGGCAGCTCGGCGCGGACGACCGCCGTTTCACAAAATGCGTTGATCAACCTGCAGACCGTGCTTCACGCAAACGCCGTCAACGAGATCCGCCTCGGCATGAACGGCTCGAAGACCCGATACTACGGCGTGGCTCCCAGGGTGAGCGGCCTCGACCTCTCCGCGGTTTCCATCGACTTCGCCGGAACGGCCACGATCGAGGGAATTGGCGGCCAGGGTGTCTCCGGCGGCGCTGCGCGGATCGGCGGCCTGGTTCGTTCCTCGAGCGCCCAGAATGGACGCGGCGTCCCCTACACCAACTACACTCTGACCTTCGCCGACCAGTTGAGCTGGATCAAGGGCGACCACTCGATGAAGTTCGGCATCGAGGCACGCCCGATCCGCATGCACACCGATCGTCTGGGCGGAACGACCTACACTTACTCCAACGTGAATGCCCTGCTGAACAACACGCCGTCACAGATCCAGATTCTCGGCGATGTCAGCGCGCCCAACCCATTGCACGGCGGCGCTACCGGCAACCGGTTTCTCAAGCAGGAGTACTACATCGGATTCGCGCAGGACGAATGGCGAATACGACGGAATCTGACCATGAACTACGGCCTCCGCTATGAGTACTATTCGGTGCTCCGCGAGGATCGGGGGCTTTTCACTTTCTTCGACATGAACACGGGGAACCTCGATACGAACCCGGATCGGCCGTGGTATCAAAGCTCAAAGGGAAACTTCGGACCTCGCTTGGCATTCTCCTGGTCGCCAGACCGGCTCAACGGAAACACGGTGCTGCGCATCGGAGCGGGCTACTACTTTGGACCGGGGCAGACCGAAGACCAGGTTCAGCCTATCGACAGCGACCGGGTGACCGTCACCCAGACCTCGAACATCGCCTTCCCGGTCAACAGCCAGGCAATCATCAATTCGTTTGACCCGGCCAACCTCGCGAACTTCGCCCCGCGCGCCTATTCCCCCGGATATCGTCTCCCGGAGAAGATCCTCTCCTATACCGCTTCCATCCAGCAGAAGTTGCCGTTTGAGACGGTCTTGAGCGTCGCCTACGTCGGCAGCCAGGGACGCAATCTGTTCCTGCGTTCCTGGACCAATATGATGGTGGGGGCGAATATGAATCCCACGACGGGAGCGGGCATTCCCGTGCTCCAGTTCGGCAACAGATTCTCCCAGCTGGACTACAAGACCAGTGGTGGAACCGACCACTACGACTCCCTGCAGACGACGGTTAACCGTCGCTTCCACAAAGGCCTGACGGTGGGATCGCAGTGGACCTGGGCCCACTCGCTGGGCAACACGGGCGGCTCAAACGAGGCGCAAACAGCGCAGAACCCCTTCAATTTTGAACAGGATCGCGGCAACAACGCTTTTGATGTGCGCCATAGCTTCAACGCTTCGGTGCTCTATGAGTTGCCATTTGGACGCGGACGCGCCTCCCGGTGGGCGCGTCTCGCCATGGGGGATTGGGAGATCGGAGGAATTGTGAATGCCCGGACCGGCCTCCCGATCGATGTCACCTTAGCCCGGAATGACATCGCCTACCGGGTGAACTCGACGGGCAGCATCGTCGACCAGCCCATTGTGAGCGGTGGCCAAATCCTGACGACTCCCGTGATTAATAACCCTTGGGGCGGCGCCTTCCGCGGCAACCGGAGGCCCAGCGTCATCGCCGGCGTCAACCCTTACCTGTCCGGCTCTGGAAATGACAAGCGAGCGTTTCTTAACCCCGCCGCTTTTGCCATTCCGGCTCCTGGCGAATTCGGCAACTTGGGCCGATGGGCGCTGCACGGCCCTGGTCTCGCCCAGTTTGATCTCACTCTGCACAAGAAATTCGCCATTGCCGAAACAAGGGCCCTGGAGTTCCGGGCCGAGGTGTACAACGTGCTAAACCGCGCCAATTTCGCCAATCCCGTGCCGCGACTGAGCAATGCGCTTGGCGTCGGCAGCCGTCAGTTGCAGCCTGGCCAGCCCTTTAACTCAGGGGTGGCGGGCGGCGGATTCGGGCTCCTGACCTCCACGGTTACGAAGGATGTCGGGCTGGGCGCGAGCCGCCAGATGCAACTTTCGATTCGCTTCTCGTTCTGATTCCTGAAAGCCGCCGGTGCGCCAAGTGGCCTTCCCAAGTGCTCAAGACTTCGGAAGGCCACTTGTCATTGACGGCTCTTCATCACAGCCATCCGCGCTTTGGCGTTACGATGGGTTTCTATGTCTGCCCCGCTCCGTAAAGCCGTCTTCCCCTGTGCCGGACTCGGCACCCGCTTTCTTCCCGCCACCAAAGCACAGCCCAAGGAGATGCTGACCCTGGTGGACAAACCGCTCATCCAGTACGGGGTGGAGGAAGCCCTGGGAGCGGAGATTCCCGACATTATCGTGATCACCAGCCGGGGCAAGAGTTCCATTGAAGACCATTTCGATTTCAGCCCCGAGCTCGAAGCGGCGCTTGAAGAGAAGGGCAAAACGAATCGCCTCGCCGAAGTGAAGGCGATCAGCGACCTGATCAACATCTGCTTCGTCCGGCAGAAGCGCGCGCTTGGCCTGGGGCACGCCGTGAACTGCGCCCGCGACGTGGTTGGAAATGAGGCTTTCGCGGTCGTACTCCCCGACGACATCATCATGTCGCGCGTGCCCGTGCTCAAGCAGATGAAGGACGTTCATCAGGCGTTGGGCGCCTCCGTGCTGGCGCTGATGGAAGTGCCCAGGGAGCGAATCGGCGCTTATGGCGTGGTGGACGCCGAACCCCATCCCTACGCCGGAGCCGAAGGCCGCCTCTGCAAGTTGCGCGGCATGGTGGAGAAGCCGAAACCCGATGATGCCCCGAGCAACCTCGCGATCATCGGGCGGTATATTCTGATGCCCGAGATTTTCGGCTATCTCGACAAGACCAGCACGGGTGCGGGCGGCGAATTGCAGCTTACAGACGGGCTGCGGAA
The DNA here is from genome assembly GCA_039812845.1 of Bryobacterales bacterium. Classification (GTDB taxonomy): domain Bacteria; phylum Acidobacteriota; class Terriglobia; order Bryobacterales; family Bryobacteraceae; genus JACTMJ01. Next base: position 29,045 of record JBDIBK010000024.1, on the reverse strand, counting down.
CATGCTCGCCGATATGCCCATCTATGGGTATGTCTTCGAGGGCACCCGCTACGATGCGGGCGACAAGTTCGGCTATCTCGAAGCCACCATCGACTACGCTCTCGCGCATCCGGAAATGGGCGGCCGATTCCGCGAGTTTCTGCGGCAGCGCGACTTCTAAGCCGCTATAGGGTGTGCGCGACGGCGAGTTGTGAGCACTCGCGCCGCACACGCCCCCGCGCGGCCGTTTCTATGGCAGGATTTAAGCATGTCTTTCCCGATCGATGAGCGAACGCTGAGCCAGATTGTCGATGTATTCACGGCATGTCCGCTGGATGGAAGAATGCGGCCGGAATTGCGGGAGACTCTCGCCCGGCAGCTCGGCGCGCTCCCGCTTGGCGACGTGACGCTGTACCCGGCTTCGCTCACGCAAGATCCGAAAGACGACACCCGCTATTACGTGGCCGCGGACCTCGATTGGAACGACGCGAAGAAGCGCTTCGATTGCGGCCGGATGCTCGTCTTCTGCGGCGGCACGGACCGCTCGGCCCCGGCGTTTCCCGAGGTGGCGAATTGCGGCGTCCGCGAAGTGGAGGCCAGCCCGTGGACCGTTTTCGTCTTCCCCTTCCGCCCCGTTGACTATGCCAACGTGGCCTACTTCGTCCGGGAGATCGCGCCCGAGTTTCTGCCCCGTCCGCAGGGAAACCAGCCCGCGATCGCTTGCGGCAACCGGCACCCGGAGATCAGCTTGCCCGCGGCGTTCGCCGCCTTTCAGTCGATCCTGGACCGTACGGGACGAAACGTCGCCTCCACCGTGCAGTTATCGGCCACCCGCGAGATGACCACGGACGATGTGATCGCCGCGCGCGAGGGCGAAGAGCCCACCGAGATCGGCCACACACGCGTTTCGATCAAGCACCTCTTTCATACGGGCCTCTGGGCCGCGGTGCGCAGCGGCTTTCGCGCCGGCTACAACGCCGAAGCCGATCACTTCATCATCTCCGGCCACACCGAAGCCGAGATCGACGCCGCGCTCAAGCGGAGTGAAACCGCCATCGCCGACGCCGCGGGCTACACCAAGTTCACGACGGACACCTCCCGCATGTTCGACCTTCGGGCGGACCTTCGGCACCCGCAGCCGTACGGCGATCTCGAAGTGGAGCAGCGGTTCCAGAAGCTCTTCTCCGCGGCGGACCAGCAGTGGATCCAGGAACAATTCGAAGCGCCTTTCGAGGTGGAGGGACGCACCTATTCGTTCTCACCCACGGAGATCCGCCGCCACGCCGTGAAGTTCGGCCCCAGCATTCAATTGAACGAGCGGCTGTACGACAAGATCCGGGCTGCGAAGCAGGCGGCCGGATTCTCGCCGGAATTCGATTTCGAACCATCGGTGGACGAGGCGGACACGCTGACCACTGCGCAGGAACTGATCTTCTACATGCACTGGCTGAAGGCCAATGGACGCCCCGCCACGCTCGTTCCGCCGAATCTCGGCTTCAAGAAGCGCCAGGCCTACCCTGAGTCGCTGGAGCCTTCCGATGCCAGTCCCGTGGGGCTGCGGCAGTATGTGGAACACAAGATGTGGCCGGAATTGCTGCCCCGCGTCGAGGGGGAGTTTGCGGGCGACCCCATCGCCGAACTGGGCGCGCGCGTGAAGGAACTCGCGGCCGTGGCCCGCTATTTCGACGGCACCCTGAGCATTCACTCCGGAAGCGGCAAGCAGAAGCGGGTGCTGCGGACGATCGGCCAGGAAACGCAGGGCCGGCTGAACTACAAAATCTCCGGTGAATTGCAGTTGCAGCTTTTCGATGTGCTGAGCGAGCAGGCCGAAGGCACCTATTGGCGGCAACTGTATGAACGACTCGCCGCGCGCACGGAGGGATTTGCCGCCCGCGAATGCTTTGGGGAAGAGAGCGAACTCGCCGCCAAGTATCGCGCGGAAGGAAAGGACTACTATCTCGGCGATGCGAAACGCGGGCGCGTGGACGGCAATCTTTTCCACGTTTTTTGGATCGGCAACACGAACGGCAGCCGCGATATTCATTCGCCGGACCGGGATCACCGCTTCTTCAAGGAAAAGTTCGACGAGCTGCCCGATGCGCTGCTGAGTGAAGTGCGCCGGCGCAACCAGGAATACCTCGAATGGCTGGCCGCGTGCCTTTGGGGAGACGCCGACTGATGCACCGCAAGGAGGAGCTGGAGCGCCGCAAGGCCTGCGCCGAAGCGGGCGGCGGAGAAGCGCGCACGCGCAAGCAGCACGAATCCGGCAAGCTCTCCGCCAGGGAACGGATTGACCTTCTGCTCGACCCCGGCACGTTCACGGAAACGGGAAAGCTGGTGCGCCACCAATGCCACGATTTCGGCATGGCGAAGCACGCGATCGATGGCGACGGCGTCGTCACCGGATATGGCACGGTGAATGGGCGCACGGTTTACGTCTTCGCCCAGGATTTCACCGTCTTCGGCGGCAGCCTCTCCGCCGCCAACGCCGCCAAGATCACCCGGCTGATGGATATGGCGCTCAAGAACGGCGCGCCGATCGTGGGGTTGAACGATTCGGGCGGGGCGCGCATCCAGGAGGGCGTTCTCTCGCTCGGCGGCTACGCGGATATCTTCCTGCGCAATACGCTGGCCAGCGGCGTGGTTCCCCAAATTTCCGCCATTATGGGCCCCTGCGCCGGGGGCGCAGTCTATTCGCCCGCCATCACGGACTTCGTGTTCATGGTGGCCGGTTCGAGCTACATGTTCGTCACCGGCCCGGACGTGATCAAGACCGTCACGCACGAAGACGTCACGATGGAAGAACTCGGCGGCCCGATGACGCACAACAGCGTGAGCGGCGTGGGGCACTTCATCGCCGCGAGCGATGCGGATTGCCTCGAAGACATCCGCGAACTGCTCGGCTATCTGCCTTCCAACAACCAGGACGAAGCCCCCCTCCGGGCTACGAGCGACCCGGCCGACCGGGAAGCGCCCGAGCTTGACACCATCGTGCCGGCCGAATCGAACCTGCCCTACGACATCAAGCGGGTGATCACAGCGGTGGCCGACGACGGCGCGTTCCTCGAAGTGCAGGCGCATTTCGCGGGCAACATCGTTATTGGGTTCGCGAGAATGGAGGGGCGCAGCGTGGGGATTGTGGCCAACCAGCCGAGCGTGCTCGCCGGCTGCCTGGATATCAACTCCTCCGTCAAAGCCGCCCGCTTCGTCCGCTTCTGCGACGCCTTTCAGATCCCCATCGTCACGTTTGTGGATGTGCCCGGCTTCCTGCCCGGAACCGATCAGGAGTTCGGCGGCATCATCCGCCATGGCGCGAAGCTGCTCTTCGCCTATGCCGAGGCCGTTGTGCCGAAAATCACCTTGATCACCCGCAAAGCGTATGGAGGCGCTTACTGCGTGATGGGCTCCAAGCAGGTGCGCACGGACGTGAACCTCGCCTGGCCCAGCGCGGAACTCGCCGTGATGGGCCCCGAGGGCGCGGTGAATGTCATTTACAAGCGCGAGATCGGGCAGGCGGAAGATCCGGAGGCGGTGCGCGCGCAGAAGATCGCCGAGTTCCGCGAGCGCTTTGCCAACCCCTTCGTCGCCGCCGAACACGGCTTCATCGACGACGTCATCGAGCCTCGCCGCACCCGCCTGGAGATCATCCGCGCGCTGCGGATGCTGGAGAACAAGGTGGACGACACGCCCCGCAAGCGGCACGGGAATATCCCTTTATAGGCCACGCCCCGGCTGCCACTGCCGCTTCCAGGTGCGCCACCAGCCGGTGCTTCCGAGTTGCAGCGCGTTCCAGGCCGCATCCATGCTATACGGGTCGCCGCCGGCGAGGGTTGCGGCATCCAGGCCCTCGGGCAATCGCACCAGAGCTGCAAAGCGACCGGCCACACGCTCGCGGTCTGGCCCTTGCGCACGCTGCAGCAGATGCCAAAGGGTCAGCGCATCTCGCGGACGCGCAAGCCGCAACAGGGCATCCAGATCCGCAAGCGCTCGATCTCCTTCCACGCTGCGTACGGCAGTCTTGAACGCTTCGGGAGCGTCGTCGAATACGGGAATGCCCGGCCCGCGGACGCTGTCAATCCGGGCGCTTGCCCCCGCGGGAATGAACGCCTCAGCGCCGCCGTTCTGCAGCGCCACCCAGCCCATCTCCACTCGTAATCGTCCGTCTCCGTCACGGCTGGTCTCCAAGTAATAGATACATCCCAGATCAACCGCCGTTGCCGCGGGCAGCTCCACTCCGAAGCGTGCTGGAGGCGCCCAGATCACGGCGCGCATGGCTCCGTATTCCAGAGCCACCCGTTCCGTTTCCGTCCCCGTGCTCAGCACCCGGAGTTCGCTGTTCGGTTCCAACTGGATGAATCCCGTCGGCGCGGAGCGAAGGCTCACTTCCTCGCCCCCGGTTCTTACCTGCTGCCCCACTCGCAATTGCTGTTCAGATCCATCGCTCCGGGTGAGTTTCCACGACGAATCGGCGGCAGGCACGGATGTCCATACCAGAATTGCGATGGTCGCGGCGATGGCCCCGGCGAGCGCTCCGGCCACAGCGAGATATTGCCGCGGGCGTCGTGGTCCGCGCTGGTAGCGTAGCGGGGCGAGCGTCGTCTCTAGGGTCGCCACTTGCGGATCAACCGGGCCCGTTCCATCCCAGAGATAGCGTTCGTCGTTCATTTCGGGCTCAGCGGCCGCTAGCATGGCGATTCTCCTTCCAGTTCCCGCCGAAGCAGCTTCATTCCGCGATGCAGGTTCACCCGCACCGAGTCCGGCGTCAGCCCCGTCTGCCGGGCGATCTCTGGCCCGGTAAGCCCCTCCACCAGGCGAAGAATCAGGGTTTCCCGGTACGCCGCGGGGAGCCGGCGGATGGCGTCGAGAGCGGCGATGGCTGCGGCGTGCCGATGCTCCCTGGCCGCCATCCCCTGGGGAAGCTCCACCATGGCGCGCCGCTGCCGGATCATATCCATGGCTCTGTTTCTGGCAATGGCGGCAAGCCATCCGCCAAACGCCGCGGAGGCTCTCAGCGAGGAGATTCTCTCCAACGCGGCAACGAACACATCCTGCACCAGATCCTGGGCGTCGGCACAGGGCAGATAGGCCAGGGCAATGCCATGCACCATGCGCGCATAGCGGTCATGCAGATTTCCGAAGGCGGCGCGATCGCCGGTTCGCGCGGCAGCGATCAGCGCCTCCTCATCGGAATGGCCGTCACCGGGTTGGAGAAAGGTTGCCAATGCAGCGGCCATGGCTCAATGCAAGTATGCGTCCACCTCCGCCGCCGTTGCGGCGCGAGGGATGTATTTGGCGCTTCCGCGGTGGAATTCCTTGCCTTCCACCTTCACCAGCGTAGTGGCGGTCGCATCCACGTTCGGATGCGTTGCCGACAGGTGCAGCACCCATTGCCCTTCGGTTGGCCAGGTTTGCTGCACGGCAAACATTCCCGTCTTGGCAAGGACCGACACCTTCACGGGAATCGATTGGCGTTTTCCATTCACAAATCCCTCCGCCGTTCCCTGAAGCGTACCGCGTTCCGGCTGATGGCAGCCGGTGAGCCTCGCAAGCAGAAATGCATTCTTGGCCGCGGGGTCCTTGCTCGCGGACGGGTTGCCAAGTTCGATAAAGAAGCCCCCCGCAATCGCAGGCAGGCTCATCAACAGGAGCGAGAGTGTCTGAACAAATCGCATTGGATACTTTCCTTCCTTCTCCATTCAGCAAATTGCTCGCACGCTGCAGCATGTGATGGCTATGAGACGGAATGGAGCGGCGGAGTGTTAACCGGGATGGCGCGTTTGTCACAATTTTCGCGGGAAAATGGAGCGCCGGTTCATCCGCCTCCCCTCTCCCAGGTCTCGAGGACTTCCCGCGGCGCGGGAGGCGCCTGGCAGGCCGCTTCCATCCCGAGTTGCCTTTCGGCTCTTCGCGCGTTCGACTTAGGAAGGAGTCGCTTGCATCCCTTCCGGTTCATCGATTGTGCCCGGCGCGCGCGGCCGCCCAAGTAGAATGGGAACATCGGATGAAACGCGGCTGGCTGCTTTGCGCGCTCCTGGCTATGGTGGGGGGTGCGGGATATTTGCTCTTTCTGGCGGACCAGGTGCGCCGCCAATCCCTGGTGGACGACGCCCGGCCGGCGGACGCGATCGTCGTTCTGGGCGCGGCGGAATACCGCGGCAAGCCTTCGCCCGTGCTGCAGGCGCGCCTCAGCCACGCACTTTCGCTCTACCGCGAACGCTATGCCCCCTTCATCCTCACCACCGGCGGGGCCGGCGGCGACCCGCGCTTTACGGAGAGCGAGGTGGGCCGCAATTTTCTGCTCAGCCAGGGGGTGCCGCCGGAGGCGATCGTCATGGAGGATGAGGGCGACAGCACCATTCATTCCGCCGTCGCGGTGGCCGAGATCATGGACCGCATGCGGTTGAAATCCTGCATCGTCGTCTCCGACAGCTATCACCTGTTCCGCGTGAAGGGCATTCTCGAAGAGCGCGGTCTAACCGTCTATACCTCTCCTCGCCCGGAGCGGGGGCGCAGCACATCCGAAGAGTGGCGTCACTATTTCCGCCAGGCCGCCGGGTATATGCTCTGGCAAATCGGCATCGCCATCTGACGATGTGCGGCCGGCGGGCCGTCTATTTCGTGAAATACCCAGCCCTGGCGCGAACCGTGGCTTTGCGATACTCCCGCGCCGCCGCGCCCGCGAGCTTTACCTCGATCTTTCGATAGCTCCCCGCCGGGACACCCGCGGGCGGCTTGAAATACAGGGAATAGCGCGTCCGAATGCGGCCCAGAATCTCCGCGAGGCCGCCGTCTTTGCTGAGATTCGTGAAGATGTCGCCGCCCGTATCGTCCGCGAGCCGGAATACGTTGGCGGGTGTAAAGTCCAGTTCCTCCGCCAGGTCGTCGTCGGCCTCTGCCCACTTCCCCTTTGGCTTCTGAACGCGGCCCACGACGATGGCGTGCAGGGAAATGTTCTCCTCATGCAGGCTGCGCAGCACCAGGCGGTCCGGCAGTTTATAGTTGAGCCCCCAGTTGTCCGTGAGAATCAGTATTGCCCTTCGATGCCGCGGGTCGTAGTTCCCCGCCGCGGCGTCGTCCTTGAACGACTTCACGGCGTCCATGATGGAAGCGTTGATTCCCGTGCCCGCGGCCATACCGGGCAGCCGTGTGAGCGAGCGCAGCGTGGTGAGCACATCCGGGCGGTTCTTCGTCAAAGCATTCAGCAGTTTCCCCTGCTTGCTGAAAACCATCACGCCCACGCGGTCGTCGGGCGTCAACTGTTCGAGCGCCACCCCCGCCGCGCGGGAAACTTCGTACAGATAGGACGTCATGCTGCCGCTCACATCCAGCAGCATTAGCAGATCCACCGGATCCGACTCTTCTCCAAAGCCGGCGATGGGCACCGGCATGCCATTATCTAGCACGGCAAAGTCCGAGGCCGAAAGGCCGCGCACCACGCGATCCTTCTCGGTCACCTGGACGTCCGCGCGCACGAGGCGAACATCCTGCCGAATCACGAAGCCGGCACTTTCCTCGCCGGAGACAACAACAGGCGCGCCGGGTGTACTATCGGGATGCGTGCGCGCGTCCGGTGTCGTTTCCGAGCCGGGAGAGTTTTCTTGCGTTTGGGGCGATTGGGGATGCGCGGCCGGGGGCGGCGCCGCCGGGGCTTCCGGGGGCGGCGGGACGCGGCGAAATTGCCCGGCCCGCAGGGGCAACGATACGATCAGCATTGCGATCGCGAGAGAGAACACGATGTCAGCCAAGCATTTCATCGTTGGAACCGCCGGCCACATTGACCATGGGAAGACGTCGCTGGTGCGGGCGCTTACCGGCGTGGATACCGACCAACTGAAGGAGGAGAAAGAGCGGGGGATCACCATCGACCTTGGCTTTGCTTCCAGCACGTTTTCCAACGATATCACCCTCTCCTGGATAGACGTGCCGGGGCACGAACGGTTCATCGGAAACATGCTTGCCGGCGCGGCGGGAATCGATCTGGTGGTGCTGGTGGTGGCGGCCACGGAAGGCGTGATGCCCCAAACGAGGGAGCATTTTGAGATCTGCCGGATGCTGGGGGTGCGGCACGGATTGATCGCTCTCACGAAGAGCGATCTTGTGGACGGGGATGGGCTGGACCTCGCCCGTGCCGACGTCAACGCCCTGATACAAGGAAGCTTTCTGGCCAACGCGCCGGTGATCCCGGTGAGCAGCCGGACCGGCGCGGGGATCGGCCGCCTGCGGGGCGCCTTGGTTGCCCTTGCCGGCCAGTTGGAGAATCGCAGCGTCTCCGGCAGTTTCCGATTGCCGATTGATCGCGCTTTCGTCATGAAAGGCTTCGGGACGGTGGTAACCGGCACCGTATTTGACGGGCGGGCCGAGCCGGATCAATCGCTGATGCTGCTGCCCTCCGGCAAGCAGGTTCGCGTCCGGGGCATCCAGGTTCACGGCCAGCCCGCGCGGGAGGCGCATCGCGGACAGCGGGCCGCCCTCAACCTCACGGGTATCGACGCGGCGGACCTTCACCGCGGGGAAACCCTGGTGGCTCCGGACGCCTACCGCCTCACCCGCGAGTTCGACGCGCAGCTAGAGATGCTGCCCTCCGCCCCCGCGCTGCCGCCGCTTCACCCGGTCCATCTGCACATGGGAACCACCTCGTCCGTGGCCAAGCTCCGCTTCCACGACCAGGTCCGCGTCGCCGCTCCCGGAAGCCGGATCTTCGCCCGGGTGCTGATGGAGAGCCCGGTGGTTACCCTTCCCGGCGATCATTTCATCCTGCGCCGCTTCTCTCCGCTGGAAACCATTGGCGGAGGGATCGTTCTCGACAACCAGCCGCCTCGCCTTCGCCGCAAACAATCCGAGGGGGAAAAGCTCTCCACGCTTGCAGGAGGCGACGCCGCAAAGGCGCTGGCCGTGTTCGTGCGGGAATCCACCGCCGGTTGCTCTCTCGAAGAATTGCTCCCCCGCCTGGGGATCTCCGCGTCAGAATTGCACCGTCTTGCGGAACGAAGCGGTTTGCGGAGAGGAGGGCCACAGCAGGATTGGCTGCTCACCGCGGAGCAATCCGAGAATCTGGCACTGCAAATCCAGAGCATCCTCGCGGCGTTTCATTCACGGAACCCGATGCTTCCCGGAATGCCCAAAGAGCAGGCACGCATCGCATTGAAAGCATCATGGCCCGACGCGGTCTTCGATTGGTTCCTCGCCCAGGACACGCGCTTCCGCCGGGAGGGAGACATCGTGCGGCTCAGCGTCCATAGGCCCACGCTGTCGGGTGAGGAAGCCGCGGCTGCTTCCAAACTGGAGAGCTTCTTCCGGTCCGCGGGATTGCAGGTGCCGGCCGTGGAAGAGGCGCTCCGGAACAGCGGCATCGAATCGAAGACGGCACTGACGATACTCCACGGGCTGGTCCGCGAAGGCCGCCTGGTGAAGGTGGGGCGCGACCTCGTGTTTCACAAGCAGAATATCGTGGAGATGATCGGAACCCTGCAAAATCGGCGGGGCCAGCGCTTTTCCGTGGCCGAATTTAAGGAATGGACGGGAATTTCCCGGAAATATGCGATTCCGCTGCTCGAATTTCTGGATCAGCAACGCGTCACGCGCCGCGACGGCGATTCGCGCGTGGTCTTGTAGGACTGCAAGCTGGTGTTTTTACATAAAATGAATGAAGATTAACCTATTGCTCAGTTGCAAAATGCAAATAGTTCGATATATATGTCTGCATGATTTGCTCCAGGGTTCTTCTAAATGTGTTCGTTTTCGGCATGCTGCTTGCCTTTTCCGGCAGTGCTTTCTCGCAATCTCAATTGGCGTCTGTTAGTGGCGCAATCACCGATGGCTCCGGCTCCGCAATCGCAGGCGCCACCGTGTCGGCTTCGAACGCCTCCACTGGGCTTCACCGGACGGTGACGACGAACGAGACGGGATACTATTCGCTGCGCGATCTCCCCATTGGCAGTTACACGATCAACGTCGAGCAGCAGGGCTTTCGGACGTACTTGCGGGAAGGCCTCGTGCTGAGCACGGGCCAGGCGATGTCACTCAATGTGACGATGGAGATCGGCTCGGTCAATGAAACCGTCGTCGTGACGGACCAGGCACCGCTGCTCGAAACCCGCACCTCGGATTCATCTCAGCTCGTCGAAGCCCGAAACGTGCAGGATATGCCGCTCGGCGACCGTCGCACAATGAACATCATTCAGATGACGGGTGCGGCGGTGTTCGTCAGTTACGACACGGGTGGAAAGCCGAACTTCTCACTGGCTGGCGGGCGCACCCAGAGCCAGAGCTTTTACATGGATGGCGGAACCATCCAGAACATGCGGCTTGGGATCGGACAGGTGGACACGGATCCGCCCGTCGAAACCGTGGCCGAAGTGAAAGTGCTTTCAAACAACTACGCGGCGGAGTTCGGCGGCTCTGCCGGCGGCGTGATCGTGGCCACCACCAAGAGCGGCACGAACCAGCTTCGCGGCTCCGCCTATGAATACCTTCGGAATGACAAGCTCGACGCCGCCAACTTCTTCGCTCCGTTCCGGGATGGCGAGAAAGTGCGCGCGCCGCTCCGCTACAACGTGTATGGTGTGACGGCCGGCGGGCCGGTTTTCATCCCGAAGTTTTTCGACGGCCGCAACAAGGCCTTTTTCTTCTTCGCCTACGAAGGCTCCCGGCGAATCGAAGGATTCACCGACCAATTCACCGTTCCCCAAGTGGAACAGCGCAGCGGCGACTTCAGCAAGACGCTGACCGCCGCGGGCGCTCTGATTCGCGTTTACGACCCGCTTTCGAACCAGACCGTAGGCGGAAAGGTGCAGCGCATCCAGTACGCGAACAACATCATCCCCTCCACTCGGATCGACGCCGTTGGAGCGGCGTTTGTGCCCTTTTACCCGCTGCCGAACAAAGCACCAGCGAATGCTTCCGGGGCCAACAATTTCTCCACCAACTATTCGCAGAAGCTAACCCGCGACGCCTATCTCGCCAAGGGCGACTACAACCTGACCGACAAGGACCGCGTCAGCTTCCGCTATATGTACAACTCGGACAACCTCGATTTCTCCACCGTGATGACCAACATCGGCGCGGAGAATCGCATTCCCGCTCTGCGCCACCAGAATTTCTACTACGGCACCTACACCCGCACCATCACGCCCACCGTGGTGAACGAATTCCGCGTCACCGTCGGCGACCGGATCAATTGGACGCGGGCCTACGGGCTGGGCGGAAACTGGCCTTCCAAACTGGGCCTGAAAGGCGTGCCAGACGATTCGTTCCCAACCATGGCGGTAACCGGGATGCGGACAATGGGCGCGGGCAACCACGAACGCCGCCAGTTCCCGATTCGCCAGTTCCAGTACATCGACAACCTTTCCTGGATCCATGGCCGGCACAGCATGAAGTTCGGCTATGAGTTCCGGCGCTCCATCAACTACGAGATCAACCGCCCCAGTGTCTCGGGCAGTTTCAGCTTCAGCCCGCTCTCAACCGGGAACCCAGGCGTGAACGGAACGGGCTTCGGCCTGGCATCCCTGCTGTCGGGCGCGCCGCTGACTTTCGCTACCAGAGAAACGATGATCCTGGACCGCTACAGCGATTACATTGCCTGGTTCGCTCAGGATGAGTGGACGGTGAGCCAGAATCTGACATTGAATCTCGGTGTTCGCTGGGAAACGGACACCCCGATTCATGACCGGAACAACCGCATGAACGGTTTCGACCCAGCAGCGATCAACCCGGTTTCCGGAACTCCCGGAGTCGTCAGATTCATGGGAGTGGATGGGTTCCGCACCAGCCCCTACAATACCGACCTGAACAACTTCGGGCCGCGCTTCGGGTTCGCCTGGCGGCCCTTGGGCAGTGAAAAGACCGTGATTCGCGCGGGGATCGGAACCTTCTTCGCGCACCCTTTCGACGCCGGCGCACCCACTGCGGCGAGCCTGGGATTTGAGAACAGCGCCAGTGTCAACTCTCCAGACAACGGAGTCACGACCCCGTTCTTCCTTCGGGACGGCGTTCCCACCTATTCGTTGGCCGCGCCGGTGCTGGACGACCGGTTCGGGGCGGTGAAGTACGGTGCAAACCCCAACACGGCGGTCACCTTCTTCGAGCCGAACCGTCGCACCGGATATTCCATGCAGTGGAACTTTACCGTGCAGCACCAGTTGCCGGGGAACACGATGGTGGAGGCGGCCTATCTCGCGAACGCGTCCCGCAAGCTGTCGAGCGCAAATATGTCCATCAATCAGGTGCTGCCGCAGAACCTGACGGCGACTTCCAAACAGATTGACCGGCCATACGCGCAATTCACTAACGTTTCGATTGAACGGCCATCGCTTGGCCTCTCCAACTACCATGCAATGATGCTGCGGACGGAGAAGCGCTTCTCCGGCGGATGGAATTTCCTGGTCACCTACACGTGGTCAAAATTCCTCAACAACACGAACGAAGGAGGCTCCGCCGTGGGTGCCGAAGGCGGTGTCTATTCGAACTACTACAACCGCCGGGCGGACTACGGTCCGAGCGAGAATGACATCCCGCACCGCGCCACCTTCAGCAGCGTCTACGAGTTGCCTTTCGGCAAAGGGAAGAAGTTTCTCGCCGAAAATCCGATCCGCTACATCGTCGGCGATTGGAGCGTCGGGGGCATCCTGAACTGGCAGGCAGGCGCGCCGTTTACCGTAACCACGCAGGTGAACACCGTCTTCTCCGCCATCGGCAACTTGCGTGCCGACGTTTCCGGAGACCCCGCCCTGAGCGGCACCGAACGCACCCTGGACCGCTGGTTTCGCACCGAGGCCTTCTCTCAGCCCGCACCGGCCCAGTTTGGCAATCAGGGCGTGAACATCCTGCGCGCGGATGGATATTTCGGGCTGAATATGAGCCTGCTGCGGAACTTTCCGCTTCCCGGCGAGGGCCGCATGATTCAGCTTCGCGGCGAGTTCTTCAACTTGCCCAACCATGCCAACTTCGGGACGCCCGGCCGCGTATTCGGGGGGCCCGGTTTTGGCGTGGTGGGAAGCGCGGCGGCGGCCCGCAGCATTCAGGTGGGCTTGCGCATGACGTTCTAGCCTGCCTCCCACATTCGTTGAGCAAACGCCACCGGTAACCTTTGGGCTGCCGGTGGCGTTTCTTTTCCATACCACCCCGCATTGCGCTCGCCGGCATGGATATAATCCAACGCATGGCCTTCCCCGCGGGAGGGCGGAAATCTCTGGGATCGGAAATTCGCACGATGAGCAAACTTTGGTCGTTCGCATCCGCCTGCGCGCTCGGCGCGGCATTTGCCTTTGTGGTGGCCCCCGGCCGCCTGCAATCGCAGGAGGCCAAGCCCGCCGAGGCTCCGCCGAAGAGCCCGTGGGTGGAAGGCTCGGATAGCCGCCCCGCCGAGCAGGCGTACATGAACATCAAGGTCTTCACCGGGCTTCCGGCAAACCGCCTGGAGTTCATCATGAAGTCCTGGAAGGATTCGCTGGGCGTCCAATGCACCTTCTGCCACGTCAAGGATGAATGGCAGAGTGACGACAAGGAAGAGAAAGAGACGGCCCGTTACATGAAGAAAATGACGGATGCCATCATCGCCACCCATTTCGAAGGCAAGCGCGAGGTGACCTGCTACACCTGCCATCACGGCGAAGAGAAGCCGGCCAAGAACCCTCCCGCCGCGCCGGTGAAGCGCCAGCCGCGCCCGGTGCAGCCGGGCGGCGGCCTATAAGCTCACAGATCCGCTCCACAAAGCGAACGTCCCTGCCGCGATCGATCGCGGCAGGGACGTTGATGCCGGTACTGTTTGCGCGGGTGTTACGCGGCCACCTTCGTGCCGGGAATCGCTTCCGTCGCGCTCGCCTCCCGCACCATACTGGCAATGCCCAGCTTTTCGAGCAGCTTAATCTGTAGCCACGTCATATCCACTTCCCACCACACCAATCCATGCCGGGCCGAGGTCGGATGCGCGTGATGGTTGTTGTGCCAGCCCTCGCCGAACGTCAATAGCGCCACCCACCAGCTATTGGTGGAAAGATCCTTCGTGTCAAAGCGGCGGGTGCCGATCATGTGGGTGGCGGAATTCACCAGCCATGTGGCGTGAAGGCCGAAGACGATGCGGAAGCACAGCGCCCAGAGAAACATCGAGAGTCCGCCGAACGCCAGCAGAACGACGCCGAGAATCACCGTGGGCACGTAGTGGTAGGTGTTCAGCCAGCGGTAAAACGCGATGCGGCCGAGATCCGGGGCATAGCGAGACATCCGGCGGGTGTCGTTGTGCCCGGCTTCCCCGAGCAGAATCCAGCCGACGTGTGCCCACCATGCGCCATCGTTGGGCGAATGCGGGTCACCGTCCTTATCGGAATACTGGTGGTGCAGCCGGTGCGTGGCCACCCAGAAAATCGGCCCACCCTCTAGCGTCATCGTCCCCAGCACCGCGAAGAAATACTCGAGTGGCCGGGGCACTTTGTACGACCGGTGGGTATGCAGCCGATGGTAGCCCATCCCGATGCCCCAGCCGATGCACATCCAGTGCAGAACGACGGCTACGATAAGGGCCTTCCAGCTAAAGAAAAACAGAGCGGCCACAGCGCCAATGTGAAGCAGGGCCAGGGCAACGGTGGTGATCCAGTTGATCTTGTGCGGATCACGCAATTCAACGACTTCGGTAGACAACAGGAAGCTCCTCGGAAAAGGTGGGGTAATAATTCCACCTTAAAGGACCGCGCCGGAAGCCATTGTAATGTTTGTGTAAATGCGATTCCGGCCGCCTACGCCGTCTCGCCTGGGTAGCGGCCCTTAACCGCCAGATGATACGCCGCCGCCCCCGCCGCGATCGTCAGGATGGCCGCCGCGGAGACGACGGGCTGCAGCAGGATTCCGTACACGATCATCCAAACGCCCACCAGCACAAAGACCGCTGGGACCAGCGGCCACGCGAAGCTCACCACCGGCAGCTTTTCCCAATTCGGCCTGCGGCGGAACAGGAAGAGCGACGCCACCGCCAGCACCGTGAAGAAGGTGAGGCTGAAGCCGATATAAACAACCAACTGCGGAAACGGCGTCATCGTCATCAGGATGGAACACACGCCCTGGCAAAGGATAGCCGGGATGGGCGTGTGAAAGCGCGGATTCACCTTGCGGGCGAAGCCGAAGAAGGCTCCGTTCCGCGCCATGGCGTAGTACACCCGCGGGCCGATGGTGACCATCGCATTCACGGTGGAGAGGATGGAGATCGCCATCAGGGCGCTGAACATCCCGGAGATCTCCGGGCCGAAGAGCTTCGACGCGGCCAGGCTCCCCACCGCGAAAACGCCCTTCATCGCTTCGACGCCCGTTCCGTAAATAAAGGTCACATTCAGGCCGATATAGAGCAGCGCCACCACGGCCGTCCCCAACGCCAGCGCAATGGGGAGGGTGCGCCGGGGCTGGCGCAGTTCCTCCGCCACGTACGTAGCCGCGTTCCAGCCGCTGTAGCCGAAATACACCCAGAACAGGCTGATGGCGAACTGCGACGCGAGCGGCGTCGTGGAGGTGCGCACGGCGGGCTGGGAGAACGCGCTCCAATCCCCCGTCCCCACCAGAATGCCGAACACGATGAAGGCGAGCACCACGGCCAGTTTGGTGCCCGTGAGGACGTTCTGCACCTTGGCCGCCCGCGTCACCCCAACGCAATTCAGAATCGTGAAGACCGCGATGACGGCCGCAGCCGTGTACTGCGCGCCTCCCACACGCAGGGTGAGATAGGAGGATTCCCAGATCACCCGCGCCTGTTCCTGCTGCAACTGCGGATAAAAGTAGCCGAGGTATTCGGAGAAGGCCAGCGCCGCCGCGGCGATGGGAGCGGAAAAGCCCGCGAAGAACGAAACCCATCCCGACATGAAGCCCCAGGTAAGCCCGTAAGCCCGGCTGAGATAGACGTACTCCCCCCCGGAACTCGGGAAGTTTACGCCCAGCTCCGAATAGCAGAACGCGCCGCACAAGGCCACTACGGCGCCCACCAGCCAGATGCCCAGAATCAGGTACGGGTCGCCCAGATCCCCGGCCAGAAATCCGGTGGTGGTGAAAATCCCGGTCCCGATCATATTCGAGACCACCAGGGCCGTCGCGCTCACCACGCCTAACTGGCGGATCAGGGAAGGCGTGGCTTGGCCGCGAACCTCTGCTGCTAGGTCCATACTCGCTCCAGTGTACAGTGCCGCCAAATCGAAGCGCTGAAACGGCGGGACTCTTGAAGGGAAGGCGTGGAGCGGCCGGTCCGAGCGGGGTTACGAACACGCCTCGCGCAGGCAGTAATCGTAGGCGTCGTAGACCCCCTCGAACACCTTATCCCAGGTCGCTTCGAGAGCCTGCGCGCGGGCCGCGCGCTTCATTCTTGCCAGGCGCGCGCGGTCTCGCATCAGCATCCGGATGTGCGCGGCGAACTCGGCCGCATCGTGCGCGAGGAAACCGGTCTCATTCTCGCGGATGATGAACTTCGGGCCGCCGCCGGGCGTCACCACGGCGGGTACGCCAGAGGCGAAGGCCTCCTGCACGACATTGCCGAAGGTGTCCGTGGTGGAGGTAAACGCGAAGACATCCATGTTCGCATAGGCCTCGGCCAGAGCCTCTCCGCGCAGCACGCCCGGCAATTCGAGGTTCTGGATATTCTCAGCCAGCCACGTCTGTTCGCCCCCGCTCCCCACGATGGAGAAGAGGAAGTTGCTCTCGCCTTCCGCGAGCAGGATCTTCTCTACCTCGGCCAGCGTCCGGACGTTCTTCTCGGGCTGCAAACGGCCCACGAATCCGATGACGAAGGTATCGCCAGCGCGCGTACGTTTCGCCGGATCGAACTGCACCGTATCCACGCCCCGCGTCATGACGAAGGAGCGCTTGCCGCTCGCCTTCTCCAGCAGTTCCGTGTACTCGCGGTTCGGTGCAAGGGAGGCGCACGCCAACTTGTAGAGCTGCAGCAGCAGGCTGAGCGAATGGTCTTCGGCCGCCTTGCCCGCGGATTCCACGAAGCGCTGCGGCAGAAACGAAAGCGCCTTCTCCAGCCGGTGCCGCGCGAATTCGTGCAGGTTCGTATGGTAGCCGAGAATGATCGGCAGCTTCCGCCGCCGGGCGATCACGATCGAGAGCAGCCCCAAGTCTCCGGGGCTGACCACGTGCATGATGTCGGGCTGAAAACGGTCGAGTTCCTTCTCAATCAGCCCCTTGTAGCGCCACATCAGGGTGTCGAAACCGAAATCCGTTTCCACCGGAACGGTGGCCAGGCTGCGCTGCAGCTCCACATACCTCGCGGAGCCATCGTCAAAGAGCCTCGTTTCCGTGTGCGGATGCAGCGTGAGCACGGGGTTGCCGTTGCGCTTGCCGAACTCCACAAATTCGCGGCTGGTGAGCGCCGCGCCGTTCACTTCGTAGAAGATGTCGGAGACGAATGCCACGCGGGGCGTTTTGCTCAAGATGGAAGGCCCTCTCCATCCGATAATGCCACACGCAGCGCGGACCGAAACCGGGGGCGTTCGAGCAATCGCATGGCCCACAGCACCTTCGCCAGAACCCAGGGCGTTCCGTCCTTGAACTTCGAAGCAAGCGTGGCGTGCTCGCCGTTGTCGCGGATGAGATAGCTGCGGTCCAGGCAGCTCACTTTTCCGTAGGGGTGCTCCGGATGATCCCGAAGCATGTCCCAGGCGGTCTGGAAGCAGCGCAGCTTGCGGCCCTCCCGGTATTGCGGCATGACAATCACATGGCTTTCCCCGGCGCGGACTTCCTCGACGAACTCCGCGAAGGTGGCTGCCGTGGTCACGTTCAGCAGCGCATTCGGCTCATGCCCGTGCCGGTCTCCGCCCGAAACCAGCGGCAAACCCACGGTCTCCGCCAGGGTCATCACGCGCAGGTTCTCGCGCCACGTGCGAAGGCCGTTCAGTTCGAGCGCGTCGACCCGGCATCGCATCCGGGCGAGCAGCCGCCCGAGAATCGCTTCATGCGCGGATTGCCCGATGCCAGCCTCGTCCCACAGCGGGTGGTTAAGGACGATCAGGATCTCCCTGTGCGCAGCAAGGGCATCGAGAATTTCGTGCAGCGCATCCGCGGAAGGCGCTTCGCGATAGGCCTGCATCCTCCCATGAATTTCGTGCGCCATCGCCCTCGGGAGATTGTGGATTCCGAAATGGAAGAAGGTATTCTCCACCGGGGCGGTCCATTCGGTGGAGATGGGAATGTCGTCGCCGTCATCGAGCGCCTGCAGCCGCACGTTGGCCGCAATATCGTCATGGTCCGTTATCGAGACGAAGGGCCGCATGGCGAGCGAATCGCAGATCTGACGGCATTCGAGGCGGTAGGCTTCCTTGGGAGTGACGGGCGAAGTCCAGTAGGCGCGGTTGAAGTCGAGCGGTTTGCCGGAGTGCCGTTGGTAGCGCTCGCTCTCCCGGTTGAGCAGCCAGGCAATCAAGGGGTTTCGAGCGCCGTGCTCAAACAGGATGCCGACGCTTTCCTTTGAAACCGATGTGTGGCTGTGCAGCGATACCCCCACCGTGCCGCTCCTCCACGCGTCATCGCACATCCATTGGTAGCTCAGCCGAAATGCCATGGTTTCCTTACTCCCCGCCACTTCCCGAAAGGCGTTTCCGATCCTTCCGGAAGAGTGTGGAACGCGGCACAATGTGTCGCGTCACCACCGCAAGGTACTTTTCAATGTCCGCGGCTCTACTGTGGACCGCGCGATGCCGACGAAATTCACTCGCCTGTCCGAACGCGCGATTGGCCATCAGCCGGCGGCAACCTCTTCAAGCCCGCCGAATGGCCGTACCCACATCCGCCCCGGAGAGGGACTCCGCGAGCGCGCCTGGGCAAAATCCCGGCAGAATGCGCACCGTATCCACGCCTTCTTCGAGCGTGCGGCACGCCGCTTCGAGCTTGGCCTGCATGCCCCCCGCCGCCACGCCGTCGGCAATCAGCTTCCGGCAATCCGCGATCGTCAGCGCGCGCAGCGGCTGTTTCGCCGCATCCAGCACGCCTTCGACGTCGGTGAGAAATAGGAGCTGCTCCACGGGGAAGCCCGCCGCGCAGATGCACGCCATCTGGTCCGCGTTGACGTTGTAGATATTGCCTTTCGAATCGCCGCCCACGCATGCCACTACCGGAGTGAACCCGCCTTCCAGCAGCACCCTGGGGAGATGCGCGCGCGCCTTCACCGGGTGGCCCACCGCTCCCAGTTCCTCGCTCAGCTTCTCCGCTTCCACCAGTTCGCCGTCCACGCCGGAGATCCCCACGGCGGGCAAACCGGCCGCGATGAGCGAGGCCACCAATTGCTTGTTCACCGAACCGGCCACCACCTTCAGCAGCGCGTCAATCACCTCGGGCGACGACACCCGCAGCCCGTTCACGAAGCTGCTCCGGATCCCCTGCGCTTCCAGGAAGCGCGTCATCTGCTTCCCGCCGCCGTGGACCACGATCACCCGGTGGCCCGCTTTCACTACGTCGCGGATCTCTCCGGCCAGCCGGATCCGGGATTCCGGGGCGTCGAGCAGCGTGCCGCCCAGCTTGATGAGCAGGGTCACAGCAGACCCTCCGTTTCCTCAAAGCCAAACATCAGATTCATATTCTGCACAGCTTGCCCCGCGGCGCCCTTCACCAGGTTGTCTTCGACCACAACCACCACGAGCATGCGGCTCTCCTTCGCGAACTGAAAGCCGATATCGCAGAAGTTGGTGTGCTGCACCGCGTGGAGATCCGGGAACTGGCCGGCATTGTAGACCCGCACAAACGGCTCGGAGCGATAGGCGTCGTCGTAAGCGGCCGCGACGTCGTCCTTGCCGGCGCCTTCGCGGAGCCGCAGGTAAATCGTCTCCAGAATGCCGCGCGGCGTCGGCAGCAACTGCGCGACGAAGTGGAACTCGTTCTCCTCCAGGCCGCTGTTCTGCAGCACCTCCGGCACGTGCCGGTGGCCGAACGCGGAATAGACGCTGAAGTTATCGCCCGCTTCGCAAAAGCTGGTCTTGAGGCTGGCCTTTCGGCCCGCGCCGCTCACGCCGGATTTGGCATCGCAAACAATTGGCACGGTGCGGTCCACCAGGCCGTTCTTCACCAGCGGGCGCAGCGCCAGATTGGCCGCCGTGGGGTAGCATCCGGGATTGGAAACGAACTTGGCGCCAGCCACCCGGTCCCGGTAAAACTCCGGCAGGCCGTAGACGGCATTGCGCAGCAGGTCCACGGCGGAGTGCGCGTCTCCGTACCAGCGCTGGTGGATTTCCGGCTCCCGCAGGCGGAAGGCTCCGCTCAGATCCACGACGCGAATTCCAGCCGAGAGCAGCGCGGGCGTCAGCTCCATGGAAACGTCGTGCGGCGTGGCCAGAAACACGACGTCCAGCCCCTCCGCCACTGCGGCTTCCGGGGTCGCCATCACCGTGCGCGCGAACGACGCATGCCGGGGTTGCACCTCCGGCGCCGCATCCGCGCGATGCTCCATCCGCCATGGGGTTACGCGCGGGTGACGCGACAAGATCCGCAACAACTCCGCGCCGCTATACCCACGAAACCCGACAATTCCCGCTTGAATCATGTGATACCCGACGCCCGGACCTCGCCAAATCCGGCGATTTTCCGGGCGAATCCCCAAACCTTCAAGCTAGCATGGAGACCGGAAAGGGTTCCAGAAGCGGAGGAGTGCGCAACCACGTGAAGCCGTCGCTCGTTGCGGAGTGCGCCTATCCTGCGGCTTCTTGATCGATGCGGTGGTGAGAATTGAGGAAGAGCCAGCAAACGGCGCCCAGGAAGTAAATTGCCACGGAGACGAAGAGCGCGAGGTTCCAGTTGTTGTCCGAGCGGTCCAGGATCAGGCCCACCGCCAGCGGCGCCAGGCCCCCGGCGAGATTCCCCATCATGTTCATCGAACCCGAAACGGTTCCGGCGAAACGGCCGCCGATATCCATGCAGGTGGACCAGGCGGCCGGCACGGTGAGGTCGTTCGTGAAGCTGGACATCCCCATCGCGATCATGGCGTAGATGGGGTCTCCCAGCAAGGCGGCCGCCAGCAAAAACCCCGCCGCCGCCGTCAAGGAAAGGGAGCACACCCACGTGCGGGCGACGCTATGGTCCCCCGTGAATCGCGCCACGAACGCCACCAGGTAACTGCTCGCGAGGCAGCCGACTCCCCCCAGAAACAGCGGCAGCCCGGCCAGCAGCGCGCTGGTGCTCAATTCAAGGCCGCGCGCGTTTTTCAGGTAAGTCGGCAACCAGGTGATATAGAAATACCAGCCCCAGGAGACGCAAAAATATTGCACCCAGAGCAACCACACATCTTTGCTCGCCACCAGCCGGCTCCAGGGAACGTGCGCGTTTCCCACTGCATTCTGTTCCGCCTCGCGCAACAGCGCCAGTTCAGCCGCATTGATTGAGGGGTGCTCGCTCGGCTTATCCCGGTACCACAAGAAAAACACGACCGCCCACGCCAAGCCGATGGCCGCGAACAGATGGAAGGTATGCCGCCAGTTCATGAAGAGCAGCGCCCAGGCGACTAGCTGGGGCGTCATCGCGCCGCCCCAGCGGGCGCTCATCCACATGATGCTCTGCGCCCTGGACCGTTCTCCCTGGGGCAGCCACGCGCTGAACATCTTCGTGAGATTGGGGAAGCACCCGGCCTCGCCCGCTCCGAAAAGGAAGCGGATCGCGATGAGCGACGCATGGTTCCAGGCGAAGCCCGTGAAGGAGGTGAATGCGCTCCACCAAACGACGATCCGCGTCAGCACCTTGCGCGCGCCCAGCCAGTCTCCCAGCCAGCCGCCCGGTACTTCGAACAGGGCATAGCCCCAGGCGAAGGCGGAGAACGCCGCCCCCATCTCCGTCGAAGTCAGGCCCAGGTCCCGCGTAATCAGCGGCGCGGCCTGCGAGATCGCCACGCGATCGATATAGGTAATGATGCCCAAGGTAATCGCCGCGAACAGGACGCCGTGGCGAACCCGGGTGGGTTGCTGGCCGGCGAAACCGGCGCCAGTCGCTGGGATTGCGGGCACGGACATTCCGTCTACTCCATCACGGAGCGTTGTCCATTCGCAATAGCCGCCGGCGGATTTTCACCGATTGGCAAAGCCGTGCGTGGAGAGCCATCCTAAAGTCGCAGTGTCGATTTGTCGATCCATTCGAGGTATGGAGCGTGTCCAGCCGTGATCGGTGCCGCAATCACCTCCGGCACCTCATACGGATGCAGGGCGACAATGCGGGCTCGCAGTTTCTCGAAGAGAGTTTCCTTGGTCTTGATCAGAAGTAATTGTTCGGAAGCGGATTCCACTTCTCCCTGCCAGCGATAGACGCTGGTAACGCCGGGCAGCACGGTGACGCAGGCTGCCAATTCCTCCCGCACCAGCGCATTCGCAATCCGCGAAGCGACCTCTTGGGACGGAACGGAGGAAAATACGAGGATCTTGTTTGACATAAGCTTGCGGCATTCCGAATTTAGTGAAATAAATAAGTATTGTCTGAAAATGCGTGACGGTTTCCCAAATTCGCATTCCGATTTCGACGGCGCACCGGTGCCGAGGGAAGCGGCGCGCCCGAAAGGCCGCTGGTCTCGCAAATTCACCGTGCTCGCCGCAATCGCGCTGGCGGCCGTCGCGCTCGCTCTCCTCATGCATCTTCCGCAGGAATTGGTGGCGTTAGCGCAGAATCGGGATCGGGTTCGCGAGCTTCAGGAAGAGAACAACGACCTCAGCAAACGCCTCAACGAACGGCGCGAGAGGCTTAAGAACCTCAAAGAAAACTTCAACGAGCAGGAATTGGAGATCCGCCGCAATCTCCACCTCTATAAGCCCGGCGACACCGTTTTCTTCCTTCCCCCGAAGGCGGACACGACGCCCGCCCCCGCCAAACCCGGCACGCAGTAGGCTGAACTTCAACGCACGGAGAGCGCATTGCATCACAGAAGAGCGTGATGCCGACTTGTGCCGTGTGACCAAGTGCGGCACGCCACTCCAGCGCCTGCAGGTGGGACCTGAATGATCCGCCTGCATGAGGACCGCCCGCAGAGCCTTGAGAAGGCCGCTTCGTCGTGCGACAGTAGCTGCATGGGCATTCAGGCCTTGGCGGTTGCTTGGTTCGTTGCGCTCCTGATGCTGGGTTGCGGGAGGGGACTGGACGAGGCTCGCCCGGCACCCGCCAAGATCCAGGGGGACCAGGCCTCTCCTCCGAGGATGTTCAGTGCCTGGTACACGGAATCTTTAGACGGGATCCGGCAGCTCGAAAAGAGGGACGCGGAACGGCTCGAACGGCGGCTCGCCGCAAATCCCGAGGATTTGACGGCCCTCCTCCAACTCCTGGCCTATCATGACCGTCCGGATCGCCGGAACCGCTCAGAAGACCAGCGCAAGCGCGTCAAGCTCACTCTCTGGCTCATCGAGCATCATCCAGAGTCCGAAATTCTGCGTTCAGAGATGTCGCGCTTCAACCCCGGCGAGCTAGACGATGCCGACTATCGCCGCGCCACTGTTCTCTGGGAAGCCGCGACACGCGCTCAACCTTCGAATGGGGCCGTGCAGTGGAACGCGGCATCTTTCTTTAGAGGCTTTGACGACGAGCGCTACCTGGGGCACATGGAAGCGGCAGCCGTAGCCGATCCAGCCAATCCGTTCATCCTCCGGCCGCTCGCCTACTTCTATGCCCGGGCGCTTATAGAGGCTGGGCCACTTGGCGCCCGCGCCCAAGCCGCCCTTGACGTCTCAAAGAACAAGTGGGTATTGAGCAATACGGCAAACTTCCTCCAGGGCGAGCACAACCGCCTGCTCCAGATGGAGGTTCGCAACCACCGCATCGCGGAACTTGCTGAGCGATACTTCCTGCGCGCCCAGGCTCTAGACCCAAACCTCGATCGGCGCGCCATTCTGCCGCAAATCGACCTTCGCGAGATCGCGCGCGCCGAGAGAGCCCGCATGGAGGCTGCTCAGGATCACCAGAGGCAGGCGGAGCATGCCTCCGCCAAGCTCCGGCGCTTGCCCATCGACGCATTCCCCGAGCTTCCGCCAACGGTCGCGGAAGCGCTCCGCACCCGAAATTGCACCGTGCCGCAGTCCTCCGTGGAGGGCAGGCAAAACGTCATTCGCGGAGAGTTTTTCGCGAAGGGAGAGACTGGTTGGGCGGCGTATTGCTCCGCGAATCAGCGAACGGCACTCCTCGCCTTCCGCAGCGGCCAGGACGCCAATCCCCGGTCACTCAACGAAAGCGAGGACGCGCAATATGCGTTTACCCTCGAATCCGGGAGCGTCATCTACCTTCGCCAGATTACTGCCGTCGGGCGTGATTTCATCCTGATGCATTACCGCACCTACGGCGGCCCGGAACCCCCTCCCATCGACCACCAGGGCATCGACGATTCGTTCCTCGAAAAGGCATCCGTGACGTGGTATTTCCATGAAGGGAAGTGGCACGAATTGCAGGGTGCCGATTGAGGCGCGACGCCGGTGCCGGTTCGCAAGTTCCCCGCTCGATGCGGCCCGTGCGGGAATCGCGTCGGATGAGTGCCGCCGGAACAACTCCGCTGGTAAGCGCGGCCAACTGCCGCGCATCGCTCTACGCTCAAGTGAAGCGGCCGCGGCCGCTTCCGCCGCTGCCGCAGCCGCCAGTGGCGAATCCGGAGACCTGCGGAACGGATTCCTTCGATTTGCATTCCGGGCACTCGGCGGGCTGGTCTCGTTCCGTAACCCGCCGGATTTTCTCAAACTTCCGGCCGCAGTGGAGACAACGATATTCGTAAATCGGCATGAGGGCTATTTAATAGACTCGCTCAGGCCCGCGGAGGTGACAAGCGGTGGCGCACGGGGCTGCCGGGAATGGCGCATGACCAATCGGGGCGGCGGCTCCCTCGCTGGGAGATAATGAGGGCACATGGCAACCCATTTTGGGAGATCGAAAAGTGTCGCGGCACCCGTGGAAAGCCCCACCAACGCGGCCGTTAAGCAGCTCCGCAAGTCGCTGCGCCAGGGCGGATTGTTCGCCGGCAGGTTTTGGGTAGCCGAATCTCCCAAGCTCCTCGAAGAGGCGCTGCGCAGCGGGCTCAACGTGCCCGTAATTTACGCGGAAGCCGCCCGCATACGGGAGTTCCAAGCCCAGTTTGGCGAACGCTTCCACGGGGAGTGGATTCCACTCGGGGAGCGCGCGCTCGAATCGCTGGTATCGATGGAGACCGCCCAGGGCCTGATCGCGCTCGTGGAGCGCCCGACGGTCGAAGAAGAGTCCTTTTTCTCCCGCCAGCGCTTGCTGGTGGTGCTCGACCGCATCCAAGACCCTGGAAACGCCGGAACCATCCTCCGCGCGGCGGAAGCGTTCGGAGCGAGTGGCGCATTGTTTCTGGGCGGGAGCGTCTCCGCGGATACTCCGAAGTTGCTGCGCGCCTCGGCCGGCTCGCGCTTTCGCGTCCCGGTGCTCGAAGGGGTGGCCGCCGGGCAGTTCGCGGAGAAGGCCCGCCAGATCGGGATGCATCTCTTCGCGGCCTCACCCGGCGCGGGGCCGGCATTGAGCGAGCTTCGCTGGCAATTTCCGGCCGCGCTGATTATCGGGAACGAGGGGGCGGGCGTGCAAGCGGAACTCTTGCGTCAGGCGCGCCCGTTCCGAATCGTCACCCAGGGCGTGGAATCGCTGAACGCGGGCATCGCCGCCGCCATCGCGCTCTACGCCGCGTCGACGGGCGGCGCACTGGAAAAGGAAGGGACACAGCCGGGATGAGCCTCTTCGCGAGCGCCCTGCCCGAACCCGAAGACGGTGGCGCGCCACGCCCGCTGGCCGAACGGATGCGCCCGCGCACGCTCGAAGAGTATGCCGGGCAGAAGCACCTGCTCGCCGAAGGCATGCCTCTGCGGAAGCAGATTGAATCGGACCGCATCGGTTCGCTTATTCTCTGGGGGCCGCCCGGCGTCGGCAAGACCACCATCGCGCGTTTAATTGCCTCTTATACCAAGGCGGATTTCGTGCCGTTTTCCGCCGTCTTGAGCGGCATCAAGGAAGTGAAAGCCGTGATGGAGGAAGCCGAGCGCAACCGCAAGCTCGGACGCCGCACCGTGCTCTTCATCGATGAGATTCACCGCTTCAACAAGGCGCAGCAGGATGCCTTTCTTCCCTATGTGGAGCGAGGCGACATCGTGCTGATCGGCGCGACCACGGAGAACCCCTCGTTTGAAGTGAACTCCGCGCTGCTCTCGCGCTCCAGGGTCTACCGGCTGGAATCGCTCTCGGAGGAGGACCTGGCCGGATTGCTCTCCCGCGCGCTCAAGGACCCCGATCGCGGTCTGAACGGCGCGCTGGAGGTGCCGGACGAGATGCTGCGGCTGATTGCCGGCCAGTCGAACGGCGACGCGCGCGCCGCATATAACATTCTGGAGACGCTCGCCGCCGCCTCCGGGGATGGCAAGGCCACCGAGGAGACCCTCCGAGGCGTATTGCAGAATCGCACGCTCTACTACGACAAGCAGGGGGAAGAACATTTCAATACGATTTCCGCGCTGCACAAGTCCGTGCGCTCGTCCCAGGTGGATGCCGCGATTTACTGGCTGACGCGAATGCTCGAGGCCGGAGAAGACCGCATGTATCTGGCCCGGCGGCTGGTGCGGATGGCCATCGAAGATATCGGCCTTGCGGACCCTCGCGCGATGGAGCAGGCAATCGCGGCGATGCAGACCGTCCATTTTCTCGGAGTGCCGGAGGGGGACCAGGCGCTCGTGCAGCTCACGATTTATCTGGCGCTCGCCCAAAAGTCTGACGCCGCCTATCGGGCCGCCAAGGCCGCCTCTTCGCTCATCCGGTCAGGCGCGCCGGAACCCGTGCCGATGCACTTGCGCAATGCCCCCACCCGGAAGATGAAGGAGTGGGGCTATGGGGCGAACTATCGGCACGCGCACGAGAATCCCGACGGGCTCAGCGACATGGAATGCCTGCCAGAGCGGCTGGCAAACACGGAGTTTTATCTCCCCACCGGAAGGGGCCTCGAAGCGCGGATCGCGGAGCGCATGCGAGAGATTGAAGAATGGCGCGCCGCGCAACGGAATAAAGAGGGCGGCATAAAGCAATCCGCTGAAACCGCCGAAGAATAAGCATGGACGCCGGCGGCACGCAAGCGCCGCGCCGCATCCGGCGTCCACGGCGGCTATTTCTTCCAGGCGGTAACGGTGATTTCAATGCGGGCCGGGCCCACCAGTTCCTTTACCCCGACGGTGGTGCGCGCCGGACGGGGCTCCGGGAAGTACTTCATGTAGACCGAATTCATCGCCTGAAAGGTGCTGACGTCCGTCAAATGCACTTGAACGGCCACGGCATCCGCAAAGCTGTATTTTGCGGACTTTAGAATTTTGCCCACATTCTCGAGAGTCTGGGCTACTTCGTCTTCGAATTTTTCGGGGTACGTTCCGTCGGATTTTCGCCCTACCTGGCCCGCCACGTAGAGCGTGTTGCCAGCGAGAATACCGGGCGAATAGGGACCTGCAACCTGTACTCCCGCAGGCGTTACCGCCTTCTTCCCCTGGGCCGGAGCGAACAGAGGAAGAAGCAGAACCAGTGCAAAAACCGGAAGAGGCAAGCGAAGAAGCATGTGGCTAGGATAGCCTAATTCATTGGGAGAGAGTACTGAAAACGGGGTAAACTTCCGTACCATTCTAATTGAACCGAAAGTCCTATTGAATGTTTCCGGTCGATACGGGATGCTGGAAGCACCGAACAATCCAATGCTTACCGAACAAACACAAACCAGAGCGCAGGTTCGCGGCCGGGAAAAGCGGTCGTCGATCCGATTTCCGATTGTCCGCGAAGTGCGGTTCAAGCGGTTGAGCATCCGAAACTCTTCTGAGATCGGGCGCGGGCAAACCATCGACATCAGTTCGAAGGGCGTCTACTTCACCAGCGACGTGGCTCTCTCCGTGGGGGAACGCCTGGAGCTTTCCATCAACTGGCCCGCGCAACTGGACCAGAAATGCCCCTTGCAATTGGTAACCCTGGGCCGGGT
The DNA here is from genome assembly GCA_039812845.1 of Bryobacterales bacterium. Taxonomy (GTDB): domain Bacteria; phylum Acidobacteriota; class Terriglobia; order Bryobacterales; family Bryobacteraceae; genus JACTMJ01. The sequence goes on along the minus strand of JBDIBK010000024.1, from coordinate 1,153 downwards.
TGTGCGTTCCGACAACGCGCGCTACGCCATGGCCATTGAGCGCTACGAGTTCCGCACCATGCGCGCGGGGCAGCACTAACGGGGGCGGTCGCCGGTCCTCCTCCGCGTGGACATCTGGCCGCCTTTCCCGCCTGCGTTTTCGCCAGCCTCAAACCGAACGTTCCCGCGGCCGCTTCGATAACATGTTGCGTCTATAACACCCGCCTCCCGTGGTGAAGCGCTTATAATACGGGCAGCGTCCCGCCATGCGCCAGCGGTTTCTACTTGCAGCCGGATTGATTCTGCTCGGCCTCTCGACCGCACTCGTCGTCTGGCAGGGTTCGTTCTCCATGGGCTCGCTGCGGCCCGCGAACACGAGCCAGGCGTTCTTGTTCTGGGCCATCTCCACCGTAGTCTTCCTGCTGACTCTGGTTGTCGGATTCCTGCTTTTCCGCTCCGTAATCAAGCTTTATCTCGAACGGAAAAGCAGCCGCGAAGGTTCGCGGATCAAGACAAAACTGGTGGCGGGGGCGATCGGCCTTAGCGTGCTGCCCGCATTCTTTCTGGTGCTTTTCAGCATTTCCGTGCTGAACTTCAATCTCGACAAGTGGTTCAGCCGGCCGGGCGAAGGCATCAAGGAGCATCTCATCGCGGTCGGCAAGGCGATGGACCGCGAGATCGCGCAGAAAGCGATGACGCAAGCCTACCTGATCGCATCTTCGGAGGCGGTGCGCGAAGGCCTGCGGCAAGGCACGAACCTGAACGCGGTTGTCCAGCCGCTATGCCAGGAGTTCGGCATCCCGGACGCGGCCATTCTCAACAAGGACGAGCAGCGGCTCGGCCTCTGCGGAGATGCACAGGGTCTCGTTCCGATTTCGGGCACGCGCAGCCTCGCGCGCATGGAGGTGAAGAACGGCGATGCCCTCCTGGGCTATGTGGTGGTATCGGCCCAGTTGCCCGAGGATCTGGCGGGGCGCGATCAAGCGATCGTCCGCTATTTGCGGGAGTATGACCAGCTTGCCATCGACCGGCGAGAGTGGCGCGGTTTTTATTTGCAGTTGATGGCGCTGCTTACCCTGTTCATCCTGTTTATCGCCACCTGGGTGGCCACCCTGCTGGCCAAACAGATCAGCGTCCCCATCACCACGCTGCTGCACGCGGCTGGGGAGGTGCG
>JBDIBK010000023.1:0-38669 GCA_039812845.1 Bryobacterales bacterium | reverse complement strand
CGAGGCCGCGGCCGAGTAAGCTTTCCGTACGCCGTCGCGCAGCGCGGCTGAGGTGTTCGCGTTCATCGTTCCATGCTCTTGTGCGTTCCTGGGGATGGGCGTACGGCCCGTCCTCTTTCAGTCTATAGCGAACGGAGATAGCGCTGTCCAGCGCGCACGATGGCGTGGGCGATGCGGCGGCCGTCGGAGGGCGTGCCGGTGTCGAAGCTCTCGCCGGTGTGGTCCACGGCATTGCTGACGACGGCCACCAGAGCCACGCCGACGCCCCTGGCAGCGCCAAACGCGAAGAGGGACGCGGCCTGCATCTCGACGGCCAGCACGCCGTTCGCGGCCCAATGCTGAAGCTGGCTGAGAGTTTCGCGGTAGGGGGCGTCGGTGGTCCAAACCGGTCCAGATTCCACGTGCCAGCCGGTGGAAGGCAGCTCAGCCAGGAGGGGCGCGGCGATTCCGCTGGGGCACTGGACGCGCGGGGAGGGCGGCAGGTAGTGGAGGGATGTGCCTTCATCGCGAACCGCCTCCGTGGCCACGACGAGAGAGGGCAGCGGGAGCTGGGAAGAGACGCGGCCGGCGGAGCTGAGACCGACAATGAGCTTCGCGCCCGCGGCCCGCAGTTGCTCCGCCACAAGCACCGTGTACGGCCCGCCGATGGTGCGCGGCACCATGCCCCAGGCCATGCCGTCGAGCTCCGACGCAAACATCGCCGTGTGAAAACACGCCCAACTCTCGAACGGGAGGATCTCGCCGCTGGCGGCCATCGAATCGGTGAGATCGCCGTCGAACTCCAGGATGCAGATGGGCGGGACGCCGCGTTCGGCAAGCCCGCGCAGCTTGCGCACCGCCGAGAGCAGATCCTCCGGGCGGAACGCCGATTCCTCTTCGAGCGCGTGCGAACCGATCAGCGGAATTTTCGCTGCGTTTTTCGAAAGTTCCATACGCCATTGCGCGAAACTGCCTTCGCCGTGAGCAAGGATAGCATGTATCCGGAACGGCGCCGATTCGAAGCGGGCGCTGCCGGACGCTATGATGAAAACAGGACTGGATGCGGTTGGATGCGGTTGGATGCGGAGGCGCATGCCGCTCATGCGGTACCCCGCGCATCCGGCGCTGTGACGATGAACCGGGTTCACCATTGGATTTGCAGGTCGGGCTGGTGGAAGAAATTTCTGACGCTCGATCTGATTCCGTGGGCGCTCGAGGGCGCGGCATGGAAGGGGCGTGTGCTTGAGATCGGCCCCGGGCCGGGCTTGACGACGGCGCTGCTTGCACCGCAAGCGGCTTCGTTGACCTGCCTGGAAGTGGACGGGCGGTTTGCCGCCAGCCTCGGCGCCAGGACCCGCGGCGGGAACGTGCGGGTGCTCTGCGGGGACGCAACCGAGATGGCGCTGGGAAGCGAGAGCTTCGACAGCGTGCTGGCGTTCACGATGCTGCACCACGTGACGCCCGTCCGCGCACAGGATGCGCTCTTCCGGGAAGCCGCCAGAGTGCTGCGGCCGGGCGGGCTGTTCGCCGGCGTGGACAGTCTGGACAGCCCGCTGTTCCGGGCGCTGCATTGGTTCGACGATCTCGAACTTCTGCGGCCGGAAACGCTCCCGCGGCGTCTGGAAGAGGCGGGTTTTCACAAAACGGAGATCTCCATCCGAAAAAGAGATTTCCGCTTCCGGGCATGGCGAGCGCCGGCCCGACCAGGGAACTGAAAGGAGAGCAAATGCCAGTACAAATCGGACAGCCCGAACCGGGCTGCAACGATCCCGTGGGGCTGATGACCGCCTGCCACCGAAGGATCGAGCGCTTCCTGAAGACGCTTCGGATGGCGGGAAAAATCGCGGGCGAGCGCGACCTGCGGAAAGAGGAACTGGAGGCCATCGGGCGGTCTCTCACTTACTTCCGCAATGCCGCGCCCAAACACACCGAAGATGAGGAGCACGATCTCTTCCCGGCTCTGATGGAGAAGCAGCCGGACGTCGCCGCATCGGTTGAGAATCTGCAATCGGACCACGCCCGCGCGAACGTGCTGCACGACCGGGTGGACGCGATCGGCCGGCAGTGGATCGAGGATTGCCGCGTCAGCCCGGAGGCACTTGCCGAATTCCTGGACGCCACGGCGCAACTCGACGCGCTCTATACCGCGCACATCAAGCATGAAGAGACGGAGGTTTTCCCGCGCGCCGCGAGTGCGCTCAACGATGCGGAACTGGAGGCGATCGGGCGGAACATGGCGGCCCGGCGCGGCGTGGAGTTCGTGCCGAAGACCTGATCATCCGCCGGGGCGAGGGCGGCGCCGCCGAGCCGCGCTCGCCCCAGCGTTGAGCGAAGACGATCTATTCGGGGCGGTAGTAGTAGGCGACGGTGGAGCGCTTCATTGGTTTTAGCAGGATGCTCTGGTAGTCTGAGTTTCCGTTGACTCCCTGAAAATCGTCGCCGTTGATTTCCACCGGGATGAAGTGGTGGACTTCGCCGCCCGACTGCACGCAGATATCTCCGACCTGGATGCCCTGGTTCCCCGCGACCTTGGTGGCATTCGACGGACCGACTCCCAATACCCACTTGGTCTGTTTGCCGGCCTTAATCCAGCACCAGGTGGCGAAAATTCCGCACCAGGAAACGCCGCTCGGCTTGGAAGGGCCTTGAGGCACGCGTTTGCCCGGCACTTTCACTCCGTCGAGATAGCCGGGGGCTTTCCAGTGCTGTTCCGTCCAGCCAGCGACTGTGAGATCGAAGAATCCTTTGAGATTTTTCCAGCCTTTGCGGATATTGCGGGTACCTCCCCAGGAGAGGACCTCCGTGGTGGTATCGAGGTCGCTAACGACGCCCTTGGCCGCGCCGCTGCCGACATCGCCGAGCGGCCCCGTGGTTGCCAGGAGCGCCCACTTACGGATCTCCGCGCGAAGGGGAGACAGACCGGGACTCCCACCGCCGGGCGTTGGCGTTACAGGGGTCGCGGGCGTCGGAGCGCCGCCGGGTGTGCCGAGCACCTGCGCGAGCAGACCCAGCGCTTCGAGAAGGCTCAACAGAGCGGCGATCGTCATGCCGCCAACGTCGATGCGGCCGTCGCTGAACCCCAGGTTGACATTCTGGAAGCGGCTGATCGCTCCGCAGGTTTTCGGGCCGCACAGCCCATCGGGGACCAAAGCCGGGGCGGGGCCGCCTTTTGGGAACGGCACCGCGTTCAGCAGGCGCTGCACGAGGAGCACGTCCGGCCCCTTGTTCACACCACCGAAACCGACGGAACCGTTCAAGATGTTCGAAGGCAATGGCAATTGTAATTCCTCCTACGAACGAAGGCGGAATCCGGGATAATTTCGGAGCAAACTCGCGCACGGGTTCTTACGCCGCGCCGCGGCATGCGGGATGGTTGGGGGATGCCCGGTGAAGGAAACGCTTTCCCTTCCGGGCCGGAGGACTTAGGAACGAGGGTCGCGGCCGGACTGTTCGGTTCTCCGGATGAGGGCGAGCAGGCCGACGGAGATGGCAAAGAGCACGGCGGAGATAATCGCGGCCGGCAGCGCGACTTCGTGATGGCCGGCGAGCCAGGATTCCACCGACGCCATGAGAAGCCAGATCTGCACCACCAGCAGCACGACGATGAGCGCGAGCGCGCCGCTGAGGGCGCGGCCGGCGCGTTTCCGAAGAGGGGAGTTATATCCGCCCATGGCAGCTAAGCATCCTTTCCAAAAACGCTGACACCGTACGCGAAAATCTGGCCGTCTTCCACTTCCAGTTCAATTCGGGGCAAGGGGCGCGGGGGAGGCCCCTGGGTGACGTGGCCATCATCAATGGAGAAATAGCCTTCATGGCACGGGCACTCGAGCCGCTTCTTCTCCGCCGCATAGATCACCGCGCAGGCGAGATGCGTGCATTTCTGGCTGTAGGCGACGAATTTCGACGGCTCCACGTGAACCAGGAGGCAGTTATCCGACGGGCCGGGGTATTGGAAGATCTTGGTCCCGCCCACGGGGATCTCGGAGGCGAGGGCAACCGCCTTGCGGGGGTATGCCGTCGTCTCCACTTCGCTCAGCCAATTTTTGCCGAGCAGCCACAACTGGCCCGCCACCATCGCTCCGCTTGTGAGCACCAGGAAGCGGCCGAACTGCCGCCGTTCGACGAAGCCCTGTTCCGAAGAGGCAACGGGAAACTCCTCGCGCCATAGTTCTTCGCCGGTGGGCGGATTCCGCTTGCCGCCAGTGTCGTTTGGTTCGAACTCGCTCATTCTTCCGGACTCCAGATATCGTTTTGCACGTCCACATCCAGGGCGTCATCGCCCTCGGGCAGGTAGACGAAGACCTTCGTTTTCACTTCCTCATTGCCGAAGCGGAACGTGTTGACGGGAACGTCGCGGCGCAGCCTCGCCGCTTCGTCCGGATGCACGTACATCAATGCCTGCGACGGGCAAACGGTGGCGCACATGGGCCGAAGCCCCACGGAGGTGCGGTCGTAGCACATGTCGCACTTCATCATCAGTTCCTGGCTCGACTGCATTTTGGGGACGCCGAAGGGGCAGGCGAGCACGCAATTCGAGCAGGCGATGCAGCGGGGCTTGAGCGCACTGCGCACCACGCCGTCTTCCCCTTTCTTGATCGCGTCCGCGGGGCAGACCTCGGCGCAAGTGGGCTCCTCGCAGTGCATGCAGACCATGGGCGCGGAACCCATGGTCTGCGTTGGTTCGAAGAAATCCAGATGAATCAGGGAAATTCCGCGATGGGTTCCACATTCGGCGCAGGCGTTTACGCAGCTCTGGCAGCCGATGCAGCGGGAGGGGTCGACATAGAACTCATATCCGTGCACGCTATCGAGCCTCCAAAACGTTGAGTTCCCCGTTCGGCTTCAGGCCGCCGGCGAGTTTCGCCTTCTCAATGCGGCAGGCCGAGCTTTTGTACTCGGGAATCTTGCTGCGGGGGTCCAGGGTGCGGCGCGTCAGGAGGTTCGCGCTCTTTTTTCCGGGCCAGTGATACGGAATAAAGACCGTGTCGGGGCGGATGGTCTTCACCACCTGGGCAGGCACGGTAACCGAACCGCGGCGGGTGGAAACGGTCACCAGGTCGCCCGATTCGATGCCGTATTTGGCCGCGAGGTCCGGATGCAATTCCGCGAACGGTTCCGGGCGCTGATCGACGAGCGGGCCGATCCTGCGCGTCTGGGTGCCGGAGAGAAACTGGCTCACCACTCGCCCGGTGGTAAAGTGCAGCGGAAACTCGTCATCCAGGGGATCTCCGCCGGGCCTCACTTCGGCCATGACGAAATGCGCTTTCCCGTCGGCATGCTTGAATACGCGGTCTTCAAAGAGGCGCGGCGTGCCGGGATGATCCAACGACGGCACGGGCCAGAACAGGCCCATCTCTTTCTCAATCCGCTCCCAGGTGATGCCATAGTAATCGGCGATGCCGCCCTTCGAGGCGACGCGCATTTCGTCGAAGATTTCCCGCGTGCTCGGGAACGGGAAATACTCGCCCTTGCCGAGGCGCTGGGCCAGATCGACGATGATCGCGGAATCTGCGCGCGCGTTGCCGGGAGGATCGATGGCCTTGTTGATCTTGATCACGCGGCCTTCGCCGGAGCAGACCACGCCTTCCTCCTCTTCCTGAAGGCTGCCCGCCAGAACGACGTCGGCGTGATGGGCGGTTTCCGAGAGGAAGAAGTCAATGATGCCGAAAAACTCCAGCTTGTTCAGCGCTTCGCGGATGTAGCCGGCGTCGGGCAGCGAGACGAGCGGGTTGAAGCAGATGGAGAGCAGACCCTTGATCTCGCCGCGATGGATGGCCTCGAAAATCTCCATCGCGGTGTACCCGGTGTGAGGGAGGCTCTCCGGCGGCACGCCCCAGACGCCGCCGACATAGGAACGCGCTTCTGGATCTTCAAGGTGGCGCTGGCCGGGCAACTGGTCGCACTTCTGGCCGTGTTCGCGCCCGCCTTGCCCGTTGCCCTGGCCGGTGATCATATTCGGTCCGGAACCCAGGCGGCCCACGTTTCCGGTGGCCAGGCAAAGGTTGATGATGGAACTCACATTCTCCACGCCGTGGGAGTGATGCTCGACGCCGCGCGCGTGCAGCGCCATCGCCCGGCGGCTGGCGCCGAACCAGTGCGCGGCCTTCTCAATCGACTCCGGCTTCACTCCGGTGGCGGCGGCGGTGCGGCTGGGGTCCCAATGCCGGACGTATTCCTCCACGGCATCGAAGCCGGTGGTGTACTTGTCGATGAATTCGCGGTCGTGCAGGCCATCGCGCAGCACCACATGGAGAATGCCGGAAAAGAGGGCGGTGTCCATTCCCGGCTTTACGGGAAGGTAGAGGTCCGCCTTGCGGCAAATGGGGGTCCGGCGCGGATCGACGACGATGAGCTTGCCGCCGTTATCGCGCATGCGCCACAGATAGTCCGTCGTGATCGGGAAGCAGGCGGCGATATTCGAGCCCGCCACGAGCACCACTTCCGCTTCCGGAATATCGGACCAGGGGTTGGGGTTCCGGTCAACGCCAAAGGCGAGCTTGTAGGCGGTGCCGGCGGAGACCATGCACAGACGGCCGTTGTAATCGATATGGCGGGTGCCGAGCGCCAGGCGCGCGAATTTCCCGAGCAGATAGGATTTCTCGCTGATCAGCGACGCGCCGCCAAGAACGGCGACGGCATCCTTGCCGTGCTGCCGCTGGATGGAGGAGAGCCGGTCCGCCGTCGTCGAGAGCGCTTCCTCCCAGGAGGCCTTCCGAAAGCCGGAATCGGTGCGGACGAGGGGATCGAGCAGCCGGTCCGGATGCGAGCCCTGCAGGTAACGCTTCACGCCCTTGGGACAAAGCATGCCGCGGTTGAACGGGAACTCGTCCCAGGGCTCAAAGCCGACCACCTGATTCTCGTGAACCCGCAACTGAATGCCGCACTGCTGGCCACAAAAGCAGCAGTGCGTTTTAACGAGCGTCTCGTTCGCGTGGGATCCCGAGTTCACCCAGCCTCCGGGAGGCATGTATTTCAGGGTGGGTCCGAAATTGCGGATAAGTTCCTCAACGGGAACCGGCGGTCTAGCCACGAATGCCCTCCTTGGCTTTCAGTTGAGACAGAGCGAACGATTTCCGCTTGCATGCCGGGCACACGGTGGACCAGTGCACAGTGCCGCTGGGCATGGTGTAGTTGAAGCCCAGTTGGGGCAGCACGTCCCGCAGGTCGTCGATCTGCATCCGGGAAGCGTAGCGCTCTCCGCAGCTCGTGCATATTGCGCCTTCATCGAGATCACCGGCCTTCTGGTAGAGTTTCACGCCAAGCTGCGCGGGGCGCTGGAAGATGTGAAAGAACTTGCCGAACGGGAGATAGAGCAGCGCGGCGATGACCGTAACGGCGTGCGTGATTGCCAGGAAGTGGTAGTGCGACCCGCGAAGCCACATGGACGAAGCGGTGAGGGCAAAACCGGTGATCGAGATAGCAAAGAGCATGATGAGCGGGACGAAATCCATGGAGACGGTTTCGAGCGAGAGCGCGCCCTCATCGCGCATCCTTCGCCAGAGCGCGAGGCAAATGCCGGCCAGCACCAGGACGCCGGAGAAATCGAGACCGTGGAAGAGGATGAAGGAGACGACCGTCCGCACCTCGAAGGAGCTAACCGGGAAGCCGAACAGCCAGGTGATGTAGGTCATCTGGTCGTTCACATCGGAGGTGAAATGAATCCATCCGAAGACGAGCGGGAAGGTGATGGCGACGGCGCTCATGCATCCCCAGAAGAGGCAAAAGTGCATCCACCAGCGAAGCTTGGAGCGCTTGGCGATAAAATTCTGGGCGACGATATGCGTGGCCGCGGTCTGGCCGACGATGGCGAGCGAGGGGCCGATGCCGAAGCGCTTCACCAGTTCGACACTGCGCTCCCAAAAACGGCGGGTGGGCGGCTTCTGCATCCAGGTGGCGTAGTGATAGGTGACGCCCCAGGTGGCGAAGATCACTGCGAAGGTGTAGACGACAAGCGCGGCGTCGAAGTTCTGCAGGTTGCGGGAACCCACCACGATGGCGGCGCAGAGAAGAGCGGTAATGAGCGTGGCCCAGAGCGCGGCGCGGAGGCGATCGGCTTCCCGCTGGAGGCGCGGGCTGAGCAGTTTCTCCAATTCCACTTCGTGGGGCAGGAAGGCGCGCCGGTTGACCGCGCCGAGCACGGCTGCGGAGGCGGCGAGCAGGAAGAAGCCCGGCCAGACGACGCCGAGGCTGTCGCGGAAGATTCCCAATAAGATTGGAGGGAAGAAGCCGCCGAGCCCGCCCATGGCTCCGACGAGTCCGGTGACCGCGCCGGTGCGCTTCGGAAAGTATTGCGGAACCAGCTTGAATACGGCTCCGTTGCCCAACCCGAGCAGCGCGGCGCAGCCGAGAGCGCCGACGGTAAACGGGATCATGGAATTCCAGGCCATCAGGGCGGCGAACGGGATGATGGCGGTGAACACGCCGCCAAGCACGCGCGCGCCGCCGATGTGATCCGAGAGAATGCCGCCCACCGGTCGGACGAGCGTGGCCAGAATCACGAAACCGGCGGTTCGGAAACCCGCATCGGGCCCGGAGAGCTGAAAATCGTCCGCGAGCAGGGAAGGCAGATAGATGGAAAACGCGATGAACCCGCCGAACGTGACGAAATAGAACGAAGCAAGATACCAGGCAAGCCGGTTCCCGGTGAGCACTTCCAGCATGGAGCCAAGCGAGGGCAGGGGGCCGGCGGCGGGAGCGTTCCGCGCAAGGAAGAAGAACGCCACGGCCCAGACGACCAGCAGGACGCCCATCGAAACAAACACGTTATCCCGGCCGATGCTCAGCGCGAGGAGCGGCCCCAGGAAGACGGCCACCGACTGACCGGCGTTGCCGACGCCATAGACGCCCAGCGCGGAACCCTGCGAATGCGGCGGGAACCACTTGGAGACGAAGGCCACGCCGGCGGCGAAGGACGAACCGGCAACGCCGAGCAGGAATCCCGCGGCCAGCAGCGGCCCGTATCCCATGGCGTGCGGCATCAGAAATGCGGCCAAGGCGGAGAGGAGGAGCAGAATGGAAAACATCGCCCGTCCGCCGAACCGGTCTGTCAAGATCCCCACGGGAATGCGGGCAAGAGAGCCAAGAATGACGGGAGTGGCGACCAGGATGGACGTTTGGGTTGCACTGAGAGCGAATTCCTGGCGAAAGGTGGGAGCGAACGCGCCTATCAAGCCCCAGGCGCAGAAGCACATCGCAAAGGAAACAGTACCCAGCGCGAGCTGCAGGTTGGGCGATCTTGACTCGTTGGCCGGCATATCGACGAAATCCTTCTGGGAGGGCTCTTTTCTCCGCATTCGCTTTCGGCGAAGACGCCGAGGGAACCTTGTTTCAGTATAGGTTCGAACGCCTATGGGAGGCCACCGCGCGGCACGCCGCGGGCCGCATCCCCGCGCGGGCTCGATCGGGGCGGAATCCGGCCCCAAAGAAAATCGGGATTCTTGCTTTTCGAATGGGAGGGGTTTAAGATATAAAACGGATATATCTTTAAGCGTTCACGCCGCCCAACGCCGGCGAAACGGGGGCGAGCAGCGGGCGCGGGAAAGGAACTTCGTTCATGGCGTACGTAATCGCCGAACCGTGCATCAACGTAAAGGACACGGCGTGTGTGGACGCCTGCCCCGTGGATTGCATCCATCCGCGAAAGGATGAAGCGGATTTCGCGGAGGCGGAATTGCTCTACATTCATCCCATCGAGTGCATCGACTGCGGCGCCTGCGTTCCGGTTTGCCCGGTCTCCGCAATCTTCGCTCTGGATGACCTGCCGGCGCAGTGGGAGCACTACGCGAAAATCAACGCAGACCATTATGGAATGGGATAATCATGGGCCGCGGGGAGACGCCCGAATGGCCTGAACGCAGCGACGGCGGCCCCGCATCGAAGGGCCGGTTCGAATCTTACTCGGAAGGAATGATGAAGAATGACGGTGCTTGACAGCAGCAAGACAGTTGCGGAACTGGCCGCCGAATCCCTGGCGGCCGTAAAGCTCTTTGAGCGGCACGGGATTGATTACTGTTGCGGCGGCAAACGCCCGCTCGCGGCGGTATGCGAAGAAAAGGGTCTGGACTTCAGCCAGGTGGAGAAGGACCTCCGCGAAGCCATGGCCGCGGGAAGCGGCGGCGGCCGCGACTGGAACACCGCTCCGCTCGACGAGCTGGTGGACCATATCGTGAGCATGCATCACAACTATCTGCGCCGGGAGATGCCGGGCATCGCGGCGCGTCTCGAAAAGGTGTACCGCGTCTACAACCAGCGCTACGGCGAGACCTTCCCAGGGCTGCCCGAAGTGTACGCGGAAATGGAAGAGGAACTGCTTTCGCACCTGATGAAGGAAGAGCGGATTCTGTTCCCAGCGATCAAGGAATACGCGCGCGCGGCGGCCGCGGGCGAACCGCTGCCGCCGTCTCCGTTCGGCACCGTGGCGAACCCCATCAAGATGATGGAAGCCGAGCACGAAGAAACGGGACAGGCCCTTGCGAAGATCCGCGAGATCACCGGACAGTACGCGATTCCCGATTATGCGTGTGTCACATATCGCGCGCTGATCGCCGGCTTCAAAGAAATGGAAGAAGACATCCACATGCACATTCACCTGGAGAACAACATTTTGTTCCCGCGGGTGCTTGAGCTTGAAGCAAAGCGCAACTAAACGCGGGAGGGCTCTTCCGGGGCGGACCCGGAAGAGCCTTCGCTGCACGAGGAAATTCGCGGCGCGCATACATCCACCCGCCGCCGCACTCATTTCGCTTCCCTTGTTTTGAAACTCCCGGAGTGCCGGGAACTCCAATTGGAACCGGTGACCGATGCCAGATCTTGCCGCCACAACCTCACTCATTAACCCGTCGGGCTACCGCGCGCTGACGGAATCGGCTGCCTGGTTCCGCCTGCCGGGACGCGGGCTGCTGGCCGTGATAGGGGAAGACCGCGTACGCTTTCTGAATGCGATGCTCACCGGCGACTTGCGCAAGCTCGGTGCTGGCGAAGGCTGCTACGCGTTCTCGCTCGATGCGCGCGGCCGTGTGGTCTCCGATGCGTGCGTGTACGCGCTCCCCAATGAAATTTTGCTCGACACCGAACCGGAGGGAACGGCTCCGCTTCGCGACCATCTGGAGCGGCATCTGATCGCGGACGACGCCGAATGGCGGGCGCTTGAGGATGAGCTTTGCGCCGTTGCCGTCGAAGGCCCTCAATCGGAGGAACGGCTGCGGCCTCTTGTCGCCGAGTTGCCCTCGGAGCCCTACGGTGCCGTGCCTCTCTCATCGGGCTGGGTCGCGCGCAGTGCCACCACCGGACTTCCAGGCTTCCGCCTCTGGGTGCCGAGTTCCGACTTGACCCTCTGGATTGAGCGGCTGAGCGCAGCCGGGATTCCGCCCGCCGCGCCGGAGGAAGCGCGCTGCGTGCGCATTGAGAACGGAAAGCCGCGCTTCGGGGAAGAGATCACGATCCGGTTCCTCGGCCCCGAGATCAACCTGCCCGGCGCGATCGCGACGGGCAAGGGCTGCTATCTCGGCCAGGAAGTGGTGGAGCGGGTGCGATCCCGGAACTTGCTTACGCGCGTGCTCGCGCCGATCACGATGCCCGAGCACACCCGCGTGGTGGCGGGCGCGAAACTGTTTGATGGCGAACGGCGCGTGGGCGAAGTGCTTTCGGTGGCCTGCTCGCCCCGCAACGGCGCACTGCGGGGAATCGCCAGTGTCGCGCTTCCTCAGGCGACGCCGGGCGTGACGCTGCAATGCGGCCAGGATGCCGGGTGCGAGGTAACCATCGCCGGGTAGCGTCGGCGCGGCACTCTCAATGCAATGGGAAATCCAGCCGCAAGCCGGTGACCGAAGTCACAATGTTTTCAAGGTGCATTCGATACAATCGAACGCACGAGAGGTTTCCACGATGAATGCGAGAATCGACGAATCAAGTGTCCGCATCCGGCTCCTGGTGGGCGACGTAGCGAAGCTCGCATCGGAGGGGGCGGTGGAATGCGAGGTTGCGTTCGTGCCCGGCGCGCCCGTGTTTGGATTCCGTATCGAAACCGCCCCAGGCACGGAATCGCAAGCGGTTTTCGCCGACGGCCGGCTGCGGGTGACCATCCCGGCGGAGTTTGCGGCCGCATGGCCGCTGAATGACGAAGTGGGGCTGGACATGCGGTGCGGCCAGCTTCGGGTGACGGTGGAAAAGGATCTGCGCCGCCTGAAGCCGTGGCGCACGGAAAGCGCCGAGACGGAGCGATATCCGAATCCGCGCTCGCGCAATCAGGCGAAGCCGGTCTAGTTTCCCAGAGCGGTGCCGGCGGTTTCACCTTTCGCAACAGGAAGGGGAAGTGGTCGCCTCGTTTGAAGCGTTTCCGTCAATTTCCGAAGCGAAAATTGCGCACTCTGCTAGAGTTTCATTAGGAACTCATGCTTTCGGCTACCTCCCAATACGCCTTGCGCGCCATGGCGCTGCTGGCTTCCCGCCCTCGTTCCGCCGCCGTGCTCGGGCGCGAAATCGCCAAGGAAACCGGAATTCCCGCCAACTACCTCTCCAAGATCCTGGTTGGATTGAACAAGGCCGGCATCGTGGCGGCCACCAGAGGCACGCGAGGGGGCTATACCCTCACCACGCCCCCCGATTCCATCACACTCGACAGAATCGTCGCCGTCTTTGACCGGGATATTGTGAACCCGTGTTGCCTGCTCGGTTACAGCCGCCCCTGCTCGGACGAGAATGCATGCACCGCGCATCACATCTGGAAGGAAACGCGCGAGCAACTGGTTACTTTCCTTGAAAGCACGACCCTTTCCGATATCTCCCACGGCCGCCCCGGCCAGCGAAACGCGCTGCTGTCGCCGCTCACGCCGCTCCCAACGGAATAGCCCAGCCCTGGCGGGGAAAAAAGTTTTCCGTTTAATGCAGAAAATGTGGTCTTGAACTCCTTGACATCCCCAAAGACTGTAGTATAGTTCTTCATGAGGATATCCACAATTGCTCTCGATCACGGCAGAACATGCAGTGAGAGCGTTGAGCGAGATGGCGGCGAAACCGGAGGGGGAATTGATACTCGGCAAGGATCTGGCGGCAAGCACCGGGGTCCCGCCGAACTATCTGGCCAAGATTCTCTGGACTCTTGGCAACGCCGGCATTATCGATGCAACGCGTGGAAGCGGAGGCGGCTATCGTCTGCGAAGGCGCGCGTCCGAGATCTGCCTGCGCGAAGTGGTGGATCTGTTTGACCGGCACGTATGGAGAGACAGTTGCTTTCTTGGCTGCGAGCAGCGGGCCAAACAATGCGAACCCTGTGCCATCCATGCCGCGTGGGAAAAAGTGCGAGCAGAGTACATGCAGTTCCTGGAATCTACAACGATCGATCAGATTGCCTCGTTACAGAGCGGACGGAACATTGCCCCGCCTGGGAGTGGATTAGGGAAAGGAGTAAGTCCGAAATGAGATCGCAAGGAGCAGGATGGTTCACCCGGATCGCCCAGGGAATGGGGATCGCGGCGCTCCTCTGGTGCGTGACAACCGCCACAGTCCAGGCCCAGGAAGCGGCAGACTTCTTTCGCCAGAACTGCATCAGTTGCCACACCATCGGCGGCGGCCGGCTGACGGGCCCCGATTTGAAGAACGTTGAAGGCCAGCAGGACCGGGAATGGCTGGTTCGATTCATGATGAATCCGCAGGCCGTGATCAACCAGGGAGACCCTTACGCGCAGAAACTGCTGGAAGAGGCGCGGGGTGTCGTGATGCCCCAGATCGTGGGGATGACGCGCGAGCGGGCGGAGAGCTTGCTCGACCTGATCGCCGCGGAGTCAAAACTGGAGTCGTCGCAGTTCGGGGGCACCGCGATCAGCGATGCGCCCTTCACTCCGGAGGAAATTTCGCAGGGGCGGCAAATTTTTCTTGGAGAACAGCGTCTTGCGAACGGAGGGCCGCCCTGTATTTCCTGCCACACGGCGAAGCACCTGGGCGGGCTCAGCGGCGGGCGTTTGGGCCCCGATCTCTCCCGCGTGTATGAACGGCTGGAGGGCAGGAAGAATCTCGCCGCATGGCTGGGCGCTCCCGCCACGGCGGTGATGGCCCCGATTTTCAAGAAACATACGATCAAGCAGGAAGAGGTTCTGGCGCTGGTTGCCTATCTCGAGGACCAGACGGCGAAGGGCGGGGAAGACATGTCCGTCGGCGGACTCACCTTCCTGCTGATTGGCCTCGGCGGATCTGGTCTGGCCCTGGTTGCGTTCGACCTGGCGTGGCGGCGTCGCTTCCGCTCCGCCCGAAAAGAAATGGTTCTCAAGAGCACCGGACGAGGGGAAGAATTATGAGCAACGGACCGCTGTCCTGGGTGAAGGACGAAACGAAGGCGGATCTTCGAAGCTGGGAGCAGTTCTATCGGAATCGCTGGCAGCACGACAAAGTGATTCGCAGCACGCACGGCGTGAATTGCACGGGCGGATGCACGTGGCAAATCTACGTGAAGGACGGCATTGTCACCTGGGAGATGCAGGGGCTTGACTATCCGGCCCTTCAGTCTGGAATCCCTCCCTACGAGCCGCGCGGATGCCAGCGGGGAATCTCCTTCTCCTGGTATCTGTACAGCCCGATCCGCGTGAAGTACCCCTACGTTCGCGGAGCGCTGCTGGACCTCTGGCGCGAGGCGCGGGCGGAGCACGAAGATCCGGTGGCCGCGTGGAAATCCATGGTGGACAACCCGGAGAAGCGGGCACGGTGGCAGAAGGCGCGAGGCAAAGGCGGGTTCCGGAGGCTCGACTGGGATACGGCGCTCGAGATCATCGGAGCGTCCACGATCCACACGATTCAGAAATACGGCCCCGACCGGATCGCCGGCTTTTCTCCGATTCCGGCGATGTCGATGATCAGCCATGCTTCTGGCACCCGGATGCTGCAGTTGATGGGCGGCACGTTCCTCTCGTTCTACGACTGGTATTGCGATCTGCCGCCGGCTTCGCCCGAAGTCTGGGGCGAGCAGACGGACGTTCAGGAATCCGCCGACTGGTACAACGCCAAACTGCTGGCCGTCATGGGCTCGAACCTCAATATGACGCGGACGCCGGACTGCCACTTCGCCGCCGAAGCCCGGCACAACGGCAGCAAGATGTGGGTTTACGCTCCGGACTTCAGCCAGGTGGCCAAGTACGCCGACGAGTACATTCCGATCAACGCGGGCCAGGACGGCGCCTGGTGGATGGCCGTGGGCCACGTGCTGATGAAGGAATTCCATCACGAGCAGCAAACCCCGGAGTTTCTGGCGTACACGAAGAAGTACACGGACATGCCGCTGCTTGTCGAGCTTGTGGAGAAGGACGGGGCCTATCAGCCCGGCCAACTGCTGCGAGCCAACCGGATGACGCCGTACAAGGACGTGGAGAACGGCGACTGGCAATTCCTGATGTGGGATGAGGCTACCGCGCAGCCCAAGATGCCGATGGGCAGCATCGGCTACCGGTGGTCAAAAGAGCAGGGCAAGTGGAACCTGCAGTTGAAGGACGGAATCGACGGCAGTGATATCGCCCCGGCGCTGACGTTCCTGGAAGGGCACGACACCACCGCGAACGTGCGCTTCGACGACTTCGGTGAAGGCACAGCGCTGCTGCGAGAAGTTCCGGCCAAGCGGCTCAAAATGGCGGACGGAGGCAGCGTCCTCGTAACTACCGTCTACGACGTAATGATGGGCCAATATGGCGTCTCCCGCGGTTTAAGAGGCGACTATCCCAAGGATTATGACGATGAGAAGGTTCCCTACACGCCAGCCTGGCAGGAAAAGTACACGGATATCAGCCGCGACACCTTGCTGCGCTTCGCGCGGGAATGGGGGGAGACGGCGAGACTGACGGGCGGAAAGTGCACCGTCATTATCGGCGCGGGCGTCAACCACTGGTACCACAACAATCTGATGTACCGTGCCGCGATCAACGCACTGATGATGTGCGGGTGCATCGGCGTGAACGGCGGCGGTCTCGCCCACTACGTCGGCCAAGAGAAACTGGCACCGGGCGAGAGCTGGTCCTCTATTGCCCTGGCCAAGGATTGGTTCGCTCCCTCCCGGCTGCAGAACGCCCCGAGCTGGCACTACATCAACACGGACCAGTGGCGCTATGAGCGCGATTTCTCCGACTATCACACGATGCCCACCAGCCCGCTGATGAGCGACCTGAAAGGCAGCCACACCGCGGATATTCAGGTGCAGGCCGTGAGGAACGGCTGGATGCCTTTCTATCCGCAATTCAACCAGAACTCGCTGGACCTGATGACGGAGGCGCGGAAGCAGGGGGCGGAGACGGATGAAGCGGCGGTGCAGTACACCGTTGACGCGCTAAAGGAGAAACGGCTGCGCTTCTCGGTGGAAGATCCGGACGCGCCGGAGAACTGGCCGCGCGTGTGGTTCATCTGGCGCGGCAATGCTTTGCTCGCCAGCGCCAAGGGCCATGAATACTTCCTGCGGCACTATCTGGGCACGCACGACAACGCCATCGCCGATGAAATCGCCGAAGGCTCCGTGCATGAGATCGAGTTCCACAAGAAAGCGCCCGTCGGCAAGATGGATCTGGTTGTCGACCTGAACTTCCGAATGGACACTTCGGCGCTGTACTCCGACATTGTTCTGCCAGCCGCCACCTGGTATGAGAAAGCGGACCTGAACACCACGGACATGCACAGCTTCATTCACCCGCTGTCGGCCGCGGTGCCCCCGTGCTGGGAATCGAAGACGGACTGGCAGATCTTCGGCGCGATCTCGAAGAAGTTCTCCGAGATGGCGGCGAAGCACTTCCCCAATCCGGTGGAAGACATGGTCGCCACGCCGCTTTCCCACGATTCGGCCGCGGAGATCGCCCAGCCAGCGATTCGCGACTGGCACACCGGGGAGATCGAGGCGATTCCCGGCAAGACCATGCCGGCCCTGCGCGTGGTGCGCCGGGATTACAAGAACCTGTACAACCAGTACATCTCCTACGGGCCACTGGTGCCGAAGAACGGATTGGGCGCTCACGGCACGCACTACGACGTTTCCGATTTCTACGAGCGCCGGCTGGAGACCCACAAGACCGTGGAGTGGGATGGCGCGCGCTATCCCTCGCTCAAGGAAGACGAGAACGTCTGCGACACGATCATGCACTTCGCGACGGTCACGAACGGCGAGCTTGCCTACCGCTCCTACCAGAACATCGAGAAGCGCGTTGGCCTGCCTCTGGCACACCTCGGCGAGAAGAGCCGCAGCGTCCGGGCCACTTACAAGGATATTCAGGCGCATATTCAGCGCGTGATCAACAGCCCGATGTGGTCCGGCCTGGTGGAAGACGGACGCCCGTATTCGCCGTTCACCTATAACGTCGAGAATCTGGTGCCGTGGCGGACGCTCACGGGCAGGCAGCACTTCTATCTGGATCATCCCGGATATATCCAGTTCGGCGAGCACGTCGCGACCTACAAGCCGAAGCCCGCGCCGAAGCAGTATTCGGATCTGCGCATGTCGCCCGAGCCCGGTCCCACGATGATGCTCAATTATCTGACGCCGCACGGCAAGTGGCATATCCATTCCACGTACAGCGAGAACCATCGCATGACGGTTCTCTCGCGGGGCACGGAGCCGTTCTGGATGAACGACCGCGACGCGGATTCGCTCGGCATCGTCGACAACGACTGGGTCGAGGTTCACAACGACAACGGCGTCGTGGTGACGCGCGCCGCGGTGAGCGCGAGAATTCCCAGGGGAATCGGAATTCAGTATCACGCTCCGGAGCGAACCTCGGTTCCGAAGTCGCCGCTCCGCAATTACCGGCGCGCCGGCGGGCACAACAGCCTTACCCGCGTGCGCCTGAAGCCCAACCTTCTCGTGGGCGGCTACGGCCAGTTCACATTCCACTTCAACTACTGGGGTCCGACCGGTTCGAATCGGGATACCCATGTGCTCGTGCGGAAACTGCCCGACCTCAAATGGTGAAGGAGATAGCAGCTCATGAATGTCAGAAGTCAGATCGCGATGGTGTTTCACCTCGACAAGTGCATCGGTTGCCATACGTGCAGCATCGCGTGCAAGAACGTGTGGACCGACCGCAAGGGCGCGGAGTACATGTGGTGGAACAACGTGGAGACAAAGCCGGGGACGGGCTTTCCCACCGCATGGGAAGATCAGGAAAAGTACAACGGCGGATGGGAACTCCATAACGGTGAGTTGCGGTTAAAGTCCACCAGCAAGACGAAGACCGTCCTGAATATCTTCCATCACCCGAACATGCCCACCATGGACGACTATTACGAGCCATGGACGTACGACTATCAGAATCTGTTTAACGCCCCGGAGGGCCCGGATCAGCCGACGGCGGTTCCTATCTCCACCGTCACCGGCGAGCTGATCAATATCAAGGCCGGCCCGAACTGGGACGACGATTTGGGCGGTTCCAAGATCTACGCGGCGAACGACCCGAACCTCGACGGCCTCACCGCGGAGCAGCAGAACCAGCTTTCCGCGGTGGAGCGGCTGGTGTTCTTCTACTTCCCCCGGATCTGCAACCACTGTCTGAACCCGGCGTGCGTCGCGGCATGCCCCTCGGGCGCTATCTATAAGCGCGGCGAGGACGGCATCGTGCTGATCGACCAGAACCGCTGCCGGGGCTGGCGCGCTTGCGTGCCCGCCTGCCCTTACAAGAAGGTTTACTTCAACTGGCACACGGGCAAGAGCGAGAAGTGCATTCTCTGCTATCCGCGTCTTGAAACCGGGCAGGCCCCGGCCTGCTTCCACTCCTGCGTCGGGCGCATCCGGTATCTCGGCGTGCTGCTCTACGACGCCTCGAAGATCGAGGAAGTGGGCAAGATGCCCGCCGACGAACTCATCGAAGCGCAGCGCGAGATGATTCTCGATCCGCACGATCCGGAGGTGATCGCCGCGGCACGCGCCAATGGCGTTCACGATTCGGTGATCGAATCCGCACAGATGTCGCCGGTTTACAAGTTCGTCAAGGTGTGGAAGATCGCACTGCCGCCGCACATTGAATACCGCACGCTTCCGATGCTCTTCTACGTGCCGCCGATGGCTCCGGTGATGTCCGAGCGTCACAACGGTCCGGTCAGGAATATTGGCGAGAACGACAATCTCTTCCACGAGATTGACGAAGCGCGGGTGCCGATGAAGTTTCTGGCGAACCTCTTTGGCGCGGGGCATGAAGCGAAGGTGCGTTACGCACTCCGCAAGCAGAAGGCCGTCCGCTGGTATCGCCGCTCCCTCACGGTGGGAGATGTCACGAAAGAACTGGCGGACCGGATTCTTGCCGAAGCCGGATCCACCAGGGAAGAGGCGGAGGCCATCTATCGCCTCACCTCGCTCTGCACCTTCGACGAACGCTTTGTGATTCCTCCCATGCACCGCGAAGAAGCCATCGAGATGATGGAAGATCCGCTGGAGCACAAGCAGAATACGGGCTTTGGTTTCCTTACCGGCCCGAAGAGGGGGCTCTGATGCAAAGCGGCGATCTGCAAGCCTTGGAGCGCCTGGCGGTGCTGTTCACGTATCCCGAGCCTGGATTTGACGGAGTCGTTCGCGGCTCCGCTGCCTGGGCGGCGGAGAGCGGCTACCCGGACGTCCTCCTTTTCGCGGAAGCGGTGAAGGATCTCTCCGTCGGGCAGATGGAAGAGCTCTATATCGAGACCTTCGATATGAACCCAGCCGCCACGCTGGATATTGGCTGGCACCTGTTCGGCGAAGACTACGCGCGCGGGGAACTGCTCGTCAAGCTTCGCTCGGAGAACCGCCGCTACGGCGTGGAGGAGCGGGGGGAACTGCCGGATAACCTCAGCATCGTGCTCAACCTTCTCTCGAGGATGCCCGAGGAAGACGCCGAAGCATTTGCCCGCGAGTATCTGCTTCCGTCCCTCCGCAAAATCCGCGAGGGGATCAAACGCAAGGACAACCCGTACCTGAACCTGCTGACGGCGCTGCTCCTCTGCCTTGGGGCGGATCCCAACGAAGCGCCCCCGACGGTCTACCCCGAACTCACGGTGTTGAAGGAGACGCACCATGGATAATCTGGCCACCTACTTTGACTCATTCTTCTTCATCGCGCTGCCCTATGTGGCGTTCTTCACCTTCTTTCTGGTGACGATTGAGCGCTATCGCAGGCGCAAGTTCACGTACTCGAGCCTGTCGTCGCAGTTTCTCGAAAACAAGCAGCATTTCTGGGGCCTGGTGCCGTTCCACTACGGCATCATCACGGTGATCGCGGGCCACATTGTCGCGTTTCTGGTCCCGCGCGAGATCCTGTGGTGGAACAGCAAGCCGCTGCGCCTCTACATTCTGGAGGCGAGCGCTCTGATCTTCGCGATCCTTGCCGTGGTGGGCCTGGGCGCGGCGATGATCCGGAGGCTCAACACCTCGAAGGTGCGCACGGTGACCAGCCGGATGGACTGGGTGATTCTGTCGCTCCTCATGCTGCAACTGCTGACGGGCATCGAAGTGGCGGTTCGCTACCCCTGGGGTTCGTCCTGGTTCGCCACCTCGGCCGCGCCCTACCTTTGGTCCCTTGCTGGCCTCAATCCGGATATCTCCTATATCTCGGCCATGCCCTTCTCCGTGAAGCTGCATATCATCAACGCCTACTTGCTGATTCTGCTCTTCCCCTTCTCGCGCCTCGTCCATATTCTGGTTGTTCCCAACCCGTATCTATGGCGGAAGCGCCAGGTGGTTCGCTGGTATCGGAAGCCTCGGAATGCGTAGCACCACAGCCGGAGTCACATCCATGCCTGAACTAAAAGGAAGCCCGAGGCAGGGGCTCATCGGTGCCATCATTGGGTTCTTCGTCGGCTTCGCGGCGGTTGCCCTGTTCGGCTCCTCCGCCGCCCGGTTCCGCGAAGTGATGGGGTTGAACCCCGTCGAGGTTGGCTTTCTGGTGGCGATGCCGGCGCTGTCCGGTTCCCTGCTCAGAATTCCGTTCGCGGCCTGGGTAGACACCTCCGGGGGCCGAAAGCCGTTCCTGGTGCTGCTGCTGCTCTCGCTCGTCGGAATGGGCGGGTTGGCCGCAGTGGTGACGTTCCTTTACCCGGATAACCTCACCGGGGGCTACTATCCCCTGCTTCTCGTTCTGGCACTGCTTAGCGGGTGCGGGATTGCGGTCTTTTCGGTGGGGGCCAGCCAGGTGGCGTACTGGCATCCGAAGGAACGTCAGGGCGTCGCCCTCGCGCTCTTCGGCGGTATTGGCAATCTGGCGCCGGGGCTCTTTTCCATGCTGATCCCGATTGCGCTGGTCACGATCGGGCTTGCATGGTCCTACATTGGCTGGCTCGGACTGCTTCTCGCGGGCACCATCGCCTACTGGTTTCTCGGGGCCAATTCCTGGTATTTTCAGTTGCGCGAACAGGGCATGAGCGTGGAAGACGCCAAGCGCGTTGCCCAGGCCAGGGGCCAGGCGCTCTTTCCCAGCGGCAGCATCAAGCAAAGCCTCATCCAATCGGCGAAGACCTGGCGCACATGGTCTTTGGTGCTCATGTACTTCACGACGTTCGGCGGGTTTGTCGCTCTTACGGCGTGGTTCCCAACCTACTGGACCGAGTTTCATGGCCTTAGCCCCGTGAACGCCGGTTTCCTTACCGCTCTGTTCGCCGTGCTCACTTCCGCGGTTCGCGTGGTGGGCGGCATGCTCTCGGACAGCCTTCGCGAGGGCGGCGAGAATACAGCCATTCTTGGGCTGCTGATCATGATGGCGGGCGCTCTCGTGATGGTGAATGCGGACCAATATGAACTGGCGATTCCGGGCGAGGTGCTGCTCGGCTTCGGCATGGGCATCTGCAATGCGGCTGTCTTCAAGCTGGTGCCGCACGCCGCGCCGGGTGCCGTAGGCGGTGTGGTTGGATGGGTGGGCGGCTTGGGCGCGCTTGGCGGCTTCGTGATTCCGCCAGCGATGGCCTTCGCCGTGAGCGACATCGGCAAGCGCGGCTACGAAGTGGGCTTCATCATCTTTATCTACCTGTGCCTCGCCTCGCTCGCGATGGCCTGGATCTTCAAATACATTGAACCCGCCGAAGACGGGAAGGGCGGCGAGGAGGCGGCGCGGATGGAAACCGTGAACATCGCGGAGGTGCGGCAATGAGCCACCGGATCATATCGCTGTTGCTGGGCGTTGGCATTGTGATGAGCCTGCTTCTGATGGCCGGGCGATTTGGCGGTGCGCGGGTTCCCGCGAACCAGCAGGGCTACGAGCCGGTGCAGCCCATCGCCTATTCCCACCGCCTGCACGCGGGAGAGCTTCAGATCGATTGCCAGTATTGCCACGTCGCCGCATCCACCAGCCGCCATGCGGGCATCCCTTCGGGGAGCATCTGCATGAACTGCCATAAGCAGGTGAAGGCGACCTTCGGAGTCGTCCGGCAGGAGGACGAAGCGGCGACCGCGGAGAAGCGGCCCCGGCGCGACGTCGTGTCCCCGGAACTGCGCAAGCTTTTCACGGATCTCGGCCTGGATCCGTCGAAGGACCTGAAAGACCAGCAGGTGACGCAGACCGTCGCCTGGACGCGAGTACACCGTCTGCCCGATTACGTGTACTTTGACCATCGCGCGCACGTCAACGCGGGCGTCAGTTGCCAGACCTGCCACGGGCCGGTGGAGACGATGGAGCGGATGCGGCAGCACGCCAGCCTCAGCATGGGCTGGTGCGTGAACTGCCACCGCGACGCAACGAAGAATGGAATTAACGGCAAGCGCGTCAATGCTTCCATTGACTGCAGCGTTTGCCACTACTGAGGAGACGCGAACGGTGAAACATCCAAATCCAAATCACTGGCGCGGCCTGGAGGAGTGGGAAGATCCCACATCGGTCCGAGAGCAGGCGGAGACGGAGTTTATCGACACTCCCCTGCGCATCGGCGCCGAGCCGGGACGCCGTGACTTCCTGAAGGCCACCGGCTTTCTGGTTGCCGCCTCCTCATTCACGGCCTGTTCCCGTCCGCCGGAAGAGAAGGCGCTGCCCCCGGTGGTTCAACTGGAGGGCGATGTTCCTGGAAAATCCTACCGCTATGCCACGGTCTGCGGGGCGTGCCCGTCGGCTTGCGGCATTGTGGCGAAGGTGCGTGACGGACGTCCCATCAAACTGGAAGGGAACCCCGCTCATCCTCTCACCCATGGCGGGCTGTGCGCCACGGGGCAGGCATCCATCCTGAGCCTCTACGACAGCCATCGCGCGCAATTGCCGCGCGCCGCGGGGAAAGAGAGTTCCTGGGACGAAGCGGATGCCCGCATCGCCGAAGCGCTGGCGGCGGCTCGCCAAGGCTCCGGCGCCGTTCGCGTGCTTTCGCCAACAATAACCAGCCCTACTCTGCTGCGGCAGATCGCCGCCTTCGTCGGCGGCTTCGCGAACGGGAAACACATTGTCGCGGACCCGGTCTCGGCCTCCGCGATTCTCGACGCGCATGAGCGCACGCATGGCGTCCGCCGTCTGCCGCACTATCAGTTCGGCAAAGCGGAAGTGGTGGCCTCTTTCGACGCCGACTTCCTTGGATCGTGGATCGCGACAACGGAGTTTACGCGCGGATACACCGAAAGCCGCCTTGCGGACCAGGCACCGCGCAAGGCCGCGTGGCATACCCAGGTGGAGGCGCGCTACACGGTGTCCGGCGGAAAAGCGGACGAGCGCGTGAAGGTGGCGCCGTGGGAAGTGGCGGCCGCTCTCGAACACCTGGTGGCGAAGCTTGCCTCGCTCGGGGGGAAAGCGTTTGTTCCCGGTTCCACCGCTCCCGCCGCGGAGGCGATGGCCGCTCTCGATCGCCTCGCCCAGCGGCTGTGGAACGCCAGGGGCAAGAGCCTGGTGCTCTACGGCGCGAATGAGATCGCGGGGCAGCAGCTCGCGAATTTCGCCAATGAACTGCTTGGCAACTATGGAAGCACCCTGGACCTGAGCCTCCCCTCTCTGCAGCGCCAGGGCAGCGACCGCGACCTCGCCCAGTTGCTGGGGGAGATCGCGGAAGGAAAGGTGGCGGCGCTGTTCGTGCTCGGCATGAATCCCGTCGCCGACCTCCCTCTGAACGAGGCTGCGCGCAAAGCCCTGGAGCGCATTCCGATGCTGGTCAGCCTCGCGCCCCGCGAAGATGAAACCGCCGCGATCGCCAAGCTGCACTGCCCGGACAGCGACCCCATTGAATCCTGGGGAGACGCGGAGCCGGTTGCCGGGCTCGTTTCCGTGCAGCAGCCGCTCATCCAGCAGATTGGCAAAGCGCGTTCGGCCATTGAATCCTTCGCGAAGTGGGCGGGCAAGCCCGCGTCCGCGTACGAACTGGTGCAGACGCACTGGCGGGAGTCCATCTATCCAAGGTTCGCTGCCGCGGTTCCGTTTGAGACCTTCTGGCACAAAGCGCTTCACGACGGTTTCGCCGAAGTGAAGCCCAATCTCGCCGCGGCGGGAGCTTTCTCCACCACAGCCATCGCACCCCTCGAGAAGAAGGCGGCCGCGACGGCGATGCTGCAGCTTTACGTGAAGCCCGGCATGCTCGACGGCGCTCTCGCCTACAATCCCTGGCTTCAGGAGTTGCCGGACCCGGTCACCAAGGCGACCTGGGACAACTACGCGAGCATCTCTCCCGCCAAGGCGAAAGAACTCGGCGTTAAGAATGGCGACATCGTGCGCGTCGGCGTTGGCGAGACCACGCGGGAACTTCCCGCTCTTGTGCAGGCGGGCCAGCATGATGCCCTCGTCGCCGTGGCGCTGGGATACGGCAGGAAGATATCCGCGCGCTTCCAGGACTTCGGCCCCAAGTGGATCGACCACCGCGCCACGACCGGAGCCAATGGACTGGTGGGCATCAACGCCGCGCCATTCCTCGCCTTCGAAGCGAACACCGTCTCCTATTTGCGGCCGGGAGTGACGATCTCCGCCACCGGCAAACGCCAGGCGCTGGCGGTGACGCAAACCCATCACACACTCTCCGTGCCGGAGAATCTGGATCCCGGCGGACCGCCGCGACCCATCGTTCAGGAAGTGTACCTGAGCGAGCCGGAGAAGTTCCCGGCCACCGATCCGGAAGACGTTCCGGAACTCTGGCCACCGGATCACCCGTATCCGGGGCACCGCTGGGGAATGGCGATCGATCTCGACGCCTGCACCGGATGCTCGGCTTGCGTGGTCGCCTGCCAGATTGAGAACAACGTGCCGGTGGTGGGCAAGGACGAAGTGATGCGGAAGCGCGAGATGCACTGGATCCGCATCGACCGCTACTATTCCGGGGACGTCGAGAACCCGAGCGCCGCCCATCAGCCCATGCTTTGCCAGCACTGCGAGAATGCGCCCTGCGAGACGGTTTGCCCCGTGCTCGCGACCGTCCATAGCAGCGAAGGGCTGAGCCAGCAGGTATACAACCGCTGCATCGGCACCCGATACTGCGCCAACAATTGCCCCTACAAGGTGCGGCGCTTCAACTGGTTCAATTATCCACGGGAAGACAAACTCGCCAATCTGCTCCTGAACCCGGACGTCACGGTCCGCTCGCGCGGCGTGATGGAGAAGTGCAGCTTCTGCATCCAGCGCATTCAGGAGGCGAAGATCGGCGCGAAACAGGAGGGCAGGGAACTCAAGGATGGCGATGTCGTCACGGCATGCCAGCAATCCTGCCCGGCGAACGCAATCGTTTTCGGCGACATGAACAACCCAGAAAGCAAGGTCTCGAAATGGGTGAAGAACCCGCGCCGCTATCGTGTACTCGAAGAAATCAACGTGCGCCCGTCGGTTCACTATCTGAAGATCGTGAAACGCAGCGGGGAGAAGCCAGGGGAGGAGCATCATGGCTGATGCAGGAGCATTCGTAAGGCCTCCGCTGATCGCGGGCAACAAGTCGATCGCCCAGGTCACCCACGATGTCTCAGCGCCCATGGAGCGCCGCCCCGGCCTGCTCTGGTGGGTGGCCTTCCTGATCTCGGTGGCGCTGCTCGCGCTGGGCGCATTGGCGATCGGATATCAGATCGCAACCGGCGTCGGCACCTGGGGCCTCAACACCTCGGTGGGGTGGGCGTTCGACATCACGAACTTCGTGTTCTGGATCGGTATCGGCCACGCGGGCACGCTCATCTCCGCGATTCTCTTCCTCTTCCGGCAGCGATGGCGGACCTCGGTGAACCGCGCCGCGGAGGCGATGACGCTGTTCGCCGTCATGTGCGCGGGCATCTTCCCGCTCATTCACTTGGGCCGGCCGTGGATGGCCTACTGGATCTTTCCTTATCCCAACACGCGCGGCTCCCTGTGGATGAATTTTCGTTCGCCGCTTGCCTGGGACGCATTCGCGGTTTCCACGTATTTCATCATCTCCGCCACCTTCTGGTATATCGGGCTGATTCCCGACCTCGCTACCATCCGGGACCGGGCCAAGCCCGGCCTCAGGCGAACGCTTCTCTCGATTTTCAGCCTCGGCTGGGACGGAAGTTTCCGCACCTGGCAGCGGTATGAAACCACCTACATGCTGCTGGCGGGTCTGGCCACGCCGCTGGTTGTTTCCGTGCACACCATCGTCAGCTGGGACTTCGCGACGTCCGTGATTCCGGGCTGGCACACCACGATCTTCCCGCCATACTTCGTGGCCGGAGCAATCTTCTCCGGCATGGCGATGGTGCTCACGCTGATGATCATCGCGCGAAAGGTGATGAACCTCGAAGACTACATCACGCATCGCCACGTGGACGTCATGTGCAAGCTGATCATTTTGAACAGCGGCATCGTCGGGCTCGCGTACGTTACCGAGTTTTTCACCGCGTTCTACTCCGGGAACACGTACGAGCAATTCACCTTCATCAACCGCGCCTTCGGCCCGATGGCGTGGACGTACTGGGTGATGCTTTCCTGCAACGTCTTCATCCCGCTGCTCCTTTGGATCAGGCGGGTGCGCATGTCGCTTCCCATGGTCTTCGTGATCTCGCTGTTCATCAACGTCGGCATGTGGTTTGAGCGCTTCGTGATTATTGTCACCAGCCTGCACCGGGACTACCTTCCGGCGAACTGGACTTCCTACACGCCGACGTCGGTCGAGGTGGCGACGCTGCTGGGCAGCTTCGGCCTCTTCTTTACGCTCTTCCTGCTCTTCTGCCGCCTGCTGCCGATCATCGCCATGGCGGAAGTGAAGGGCGTGATCGGGCATGAGAGGGCGCATCATCACAAGAAGGCCGCGGCGGGGCATGGCACCGCCAGAGCGGCTCAAGAATCGGGTGCGGAGGTGCTGCAATGACAGGCCGAGTGATGGTGGGCGTCTTCACCAATGAGGGCGACCTTCTCGATGTGACCAATACGGTGCGCGCCCGCGGCATAAAGATCGTCGATGTTTACGCGCCGTACGCGGTACACGGGTTGGACAAAGCAATGGGGCTCCCCGCCCCTTGGCGCATCCCCTGGACCTGCTTCGCTCTGGGAATGATTGGCGCCGTCGCCAAGACCTGGTTTGAGTATTGGACCACGGCGACGGATTGGCCGGTGAACGTTGGCGGAAAGCCTTGGGATTCGCTGCCCGCATTTGTGCCGATCACCTTCGAGGTGATGGTGCTCTTCGCCGGTCTGAGCGCCGTCTTTGCTTTCTTCTGGGTGAGCCGGCTGTACCCAGGGAAGAAGGCCGTCATCACCGATGCCGGCACGACCGACGATCGCTTCGCGCTGGTGCTTGAAGAAAGCGACGCTGCCTTCGACCCCGAGGAGGTTCGCGCGCTGCTCGAATCTTACGGCGCGGTCGAGGTGACCGAACGGGCGGAGGTAGTCATCCGATGAAGCTCAACGTATTTCTGGCAATCGTGTTTGTCCTTCTGGTTCTGGCCAACGTCTATGTGCGGCCGGATGAGACCAAGCTCAATTTTGAGTTTCTCCCGGAGATGGTGCGGACGGCTTCGTACAAGGCCTTCGACGAGAACGAGAATTTCGCGAATCACATGACCTTTCAGGCTCCGCCCCCGCACACGGTTTCGCAGGACATTGCCCCGGATGCTTACGGCGCCAGCGAGGCGGATGCCATTCGGGCTGGCGAAGAACTGAAGAATCCCTATGGGGCCGAGGATCTCGCCGCCTACACGCGCGGAGGCGAGGTGTTCCGCACGTGGTGCGTTCCCTGCCATGGAGGATCGGGCAAGGGGGATGGCCCGGTGGCGATGCGCGGATTCCCCGCTCCGCCGCCCCTCACGAGCCAGAGCGCGCTGGCGATGAAAGACGGCCGGATCTTTCATGTGATCACGCATGGGCAGAACAACATGCCCGGATATGCATCGCAGATTTCAGCCGAAGACCGCTGGAAGGCGGTAATCTACGTGCGGTCTCTCCAGCGCCCGGCTCTCGCGGCCGCCCAGAGCGCGCCCGCTGCCGCCGCGGCTCCGGCTGCCGCGCCCGCCGCCGCGACTGGTGAAAGTGCTCCCGCTTCTCCGGCCGCTCCCGCTGCACAGGAGGTGCGCCCGTGAACTCCATCGCATCCGATTTTCATCCATCCGCCCGATTGATCCGCTGGCTTTGGGGCCTCGTGATCGGCGGCGGGGCGGCTCTCGCCCTGGGCCTCGTAATCTCCCCGCAGATGGCGCTTTCGAGCCTTCTCTCCGCGGGATACACGCTGCTCTGCGCCGGTCTCGCGGGCATCTTCTTCGTCGCCGCGCAATATGCCAGCGGCGCAAGCTGGGCTGTGGCATTCCGCCGCGTACCGGAAGCGATGTGCGCCGCGCTGCCCGTGGGCGCGCTGATCGTCGGCGTCACTCTGCTCGCGGGTTCGGAACTGTATCCGTGGGTTCACGACCGTCACCATATCACCGGCTTCAAGGCCTTTTGGCTGAACTTTCCGTTCTTCCTGATGCGGGCGGCATTCTATCTGCTGCTCTGGTGGGTCTTCGCGCGCAAGATTCTTGCCACTTCGCGGGCTCAGGACGCCAATCCGGACCCCGCGCTTTCGCAGCGCAACACGCGCCTCTCGGTTCTCTTTCTGGTGCTGTTTGCCATTACCTTCTGGCTCGCGAGCTTTGACTGGATCATGTCGCTGGAGCCCCACTGGTACAGCACCATTTTCGGAATCTATAATTTCGCCGGGATGTTCTCTTCCGGCATCGCGATCATGATTCTGCTGGTGCTGTGGATGCGCCACGCGGGACCGTTGCGGGACTTCGTGACGGACGAGCATTTCCACGATCTCGGGAAGCTGCTCTTCGGATTCTCCTGCTTCTGGATGTACATCTGGTTCAGCCAGTACATGCTGATCTGGTACGCAAACATCACGGAGGAGACGCTTCGCTATACACACTTGCAGCACCGGTACTGGCTGCCGCTGTTCATCCTGAACATCATCCTGAACTGGGTGTTTCCGTTCCTGGCGCTCTTGAACAAGCGCATCAAGCGCACCGGCCACTTGTTGGCACGGGTTGCCGCGGTGGTGCTTGTCGGGCGCTGGCTGGATGTGTATCTGATGGTGCAGCCCGCCATGGGCGGCGAGAATCCCAGCATCGCCGTGTGGGATATTGGCGCGGTGGTGGCCGCATCCGCTCTGTTCGTGCTGCTGTTTGTGCGCGGCATGCGCCAGGCATCGCCGGTTCCCGCCGGAGATCCGCGGCTGGCGGAGAGCCTGCACTACCACAACTAGACTCAGGACAGCCACGCCGGGGCCTTCCAAGCGCGGAAGGCCCCGGCGGGCGAGGGCGGCCGGAGAACTGGGCTTCGACCCGCATCGGTTACAATAAGGGCTGCCCAGCGTCCTGATTGTCGGCGGGCGAAAGCGGGGAATGGCTTGAGCGAGCAAGTTTCCAGACCGTCCGTCGGCTGGGCGAAGGATAAGAGAGACTATAACGACCGCCTCTTCGGCGCGGGCCCGCGCGGGTGGTTTCACGGCGGACGATTCCGCTGGCTGCGCCGGCAGATCCTCCAGCGCTCCAGCACTCCACCCTCCATCCTTGAGATCGGCTGCTTTGACGGCAAGGTGCTGAATTTCATCGCGCCGGCCCCTCGCCGGTACCTCGGGCTCGATGCCAATTGGGAGGGCGGGCTCGATCTGGCCAAGGTCAAGTGGGCCGGATTTCACGGGGCGGAGTTCCGGAAATGTCAGAAGCCGGAGGAGGTCCCAACCGGCGAACGGTTTGATGTGGCGATCGTTATGGAAACGCTCGAACATCTGCCGGATGACGTGCTGGACGGTTATATCGCCCGCCTTCGTGAAGTGACCGATGGATATTTGCTGGTTACTTCTCCGAATGAGATCGGGCCGGTCTGCTTTGCAAAGCAAATCATCAAGAAAGCCCTTCTGGGCGGATCCTCATTCAGTTGGACGGATATTTGGAACGCGACCCTTGGAAGAACCAGCCGTATTGTCCGGGATGAGCACCGGGGCTTCAATTATCGCCATCTGATTGAGACCTTGCGCAAGTCTTTCGATGTCGAATCCGTGCAGGGAATCCCTTTCTCGTGGATGCCACCGTACCTGAATTTTACGGTCGGGATCGTTCTGGTGCCGAAGCCGAAGGAACGCCAGCCGGCGCGATAGTGTTTCCGGGAACCGGAGCGCGGGGGGGTGCCGGGCATAACTCGCGGTGCCGGCACCCCGGTTTCAACGCTCCCCGTGGCCAGTCCCCCGGCAACGATGGCAGCGCCGCGGAGGCTTCTTTGACGCTTTCCGCTTCCTCGATATCCTGAAAGGATGGCGTTTCATTTAGGAATCGACTACCAGCCGCGGGGCGATCAGGGGGCGGCGATCGCGGAGCTTGTGCGCGGCATCCGGGACGGAGAACAGCATCAAGTGCTGCTTGGCGTTACCGGGTCCGGCAAGACGTTCACGATGGCGAAGATCATTGAAGAGCTGGAACGCCCCGCTCTGATTCTTGCGCACAATAAAACCCTCGCCGCGCAGCTCTATCAGGAATTCAAGACGTTTTTCCCGGATAATGCCGTGGAATATTTCGTCAGCTACTACGATTATTACCAGCCGGAAGCCTACATCTCTTCGAGCGATACTTATATTGAGAAAGAAGCGACGGTCAATCAGGAACTGGATAAACTGCGCCTCTCCGCAACAAGGAGCCTATTTGAGCGGCGGGATTGCGTCATTGTGGCGAGCGTGAGCTGCATTTACGGCCTGGGTTCGCCGGAAGCGTACTATGGCATGCTGCTGATGCTCGAAAAGGGGCAGCGTATTGCGCGGAAAGAGATCCTGGCCAAGCTCGTCGAGATCCTTTACGAACGCAACGACGCCGATTTTCGCCGCGGGACCTTTCGCGTGCGCGGCGATGTGATCGAGGTGTATCCAACTTACGACGATTCCGCGCTTCGCATTGAACTGTGGGGGGACGAGATCGAATCGCTCTCCAAGGTGGACCCCCTGCTTGGAACGGTGCAGGAGACGTTTGTGCGGCTGCCGATTTACCCGAAGTCGCACTACGTGATGAGCGTTCCCACGCGGCAGATGGCGATGGCGTCCATCGACAAGGAACTGCGCGTGCGTCACGCCGAGCTCGAGCACATGGGCAAGGCGATCGAGGCCCAGCGGTTGTGGCAGCGCACGAAGTTCGACCTCGAAATGATGCGCGAGATCGGCTATTGCCACGGGATCGAGAATTATTCGCGGCACTTCAGCGGGCGCGCTCCGGGAGAGCCTCCGCCGACGCTGCTCGATTACCTGCCGCACGACGCGCTTCTGTTCATCGACGAAAGCCACCAGACGATGCCGCAGTTGCGCGGCATGTACCATGGCGACCGGTCGCGAAAAGAGAACCTGGTGGCTTTCGGTTTCCGGCTGCCGAGCGCTCTCGACAACAGGCCGCTGAAGTTCGAGGAGTTCGAAGCGCGCGCGCACCAGTTGCTTTATGTTTCCGCGACGCCGGGCCCTTATGAACTGGAGAAGACCGGCGGCGTGTTCGTTGAGCAGATCATCCGGCCGACGGGGCTGCTTGACCCGCTGGTGGAGGTGCGCCCCATCAAGGGGCAAGTCGACGACCTGCTGCATGAAATCCGCTTGCGCGCGGAACGGAATGAGCGGGTGCTGGTGACCACGCTCACCAAGAAGATGGCGGAAGATCTGGCGGAGTACTACGGCGAAGTGGGGGTGAAGTGCCAATACCTGCACTCGGAAGTGAGCACGCTCGACCGGGTGAAGATCCTGCGCGGATTGAGGAAGGGCGAGTTCGACGCGCTCATCGGGGTGAACCTGCTGCGGGAGGGGCTGGACCTGCCGGAAGTTTCGCTGGTGGCGATCCTGGATGCGGACAAAGAAGGATTTTTGCGCTCCCAGGGGTCGCTCATTCAGACCATGGGCCGCGCCGCCCGCAACGAAAATGGCTTGGCGGTGTTGTATGCGGATGTGATGACTGATAGCATGCGTAACGCCATTGAGGAAACCACGCGACGCCGCGCCATGCAGGCGGCCTACAACGAAGAGCACGGAATTGTTCCGCAAACCATCATCAAACCGGTCGATACGCTGCTTGTGCAGATTGCGGAGGGGGACTATGTCGATTTGACCGCCGGCGAGGCTGAGACGGAAGAAGCGCCTCTCTCCGCGGAAGACGCCGGCGCGCTGGCGGCGGCGCTCGAAGAGCAGATGCGCGAGGCCGCCCGCGAGTTCGAGTTTGAGAAAGCGGCCCGGTTGCGGGACCGAATCAAGGAATTGCGGCAACAGATGCTGGCCGGATGATCGGCGGTCCGCCGGGTGAGGGGAGAATGTGTCTGGTGGCACGATCGCGTTCTGGTACTGTTTTCGCTTGTGGAGCAGTGGGGTTCCCGGAGTAACTTAGTTCAACATGGTTAAGTCCAAGCACATTCATGCCGCCGGCTTTCTAGGAACCGGGGTGGTTAGCCGCACCTTTTTGGCGAATCTGCCTGCGCTGGCCGGATGGCTTGGACCGGTTTTTTCTCCGCTGAACCGTGCGACGCCGAGGGTGGTGAGCGCACTGGGCGCCGGGTTTACCGCTCTCTCCCTGGAAGAGATGCGAGGCTGCGAGACACTCTTCGTTTGCGCCCCACCGGAGGAAACGGCGACGCTGCTCGATTCGGCGCAGCGGCACGGCGTGCTGCAGGGCGTGGATACCATGGTGCTGGTGGAAAGTTCCGCTCTGGCGGAATTGCCCCTGAACCTGCCATCGATGGTGACGGATTTTGGCTGCCTGAGCGTGTTTCCGAACCGGCGGAAGCGCGCCTATCTGGTGGAGGGCTCTCTTCGCTTCCGGCGCTTCTGCCAGAACCTCCTGGATGTGCCGATTAGCCGCCTGGTGGTGGCGCGCCGGGAAGCGCGGGTGATGGTGGACGCGGGGATTTTCCTCGCGGAGGAGTTCTGCCTGCCGCTGCTCGAAGCCACGCAGGCCGCATTCGTGGCGGCGGGGATCGCCCGGGATCAGGCGCGAGAGATGGGGGCGGAACTGCTGCGGGAATCGATCGAGAACGCACACTTCGCGGGACGGAAGCGCTGGACGGGAATCTTGCACACGCGGGATCAGCGGCGGCTCGGCGAGATCGTTCGGGCGCTGCATTGCGAGAACGAACTGCTGGCGAATCTGGTGATGGGCTTCTCTCGCCAGAGCCTGGCGGCGATGGGGAAGGATACGGATTGGATCTCCAGCTTGCACGGCGGATGCGAGCAGAATGGAGGCGGGGCGACGTTGGCGCGGGTCCGGAAGGAGCGGGTTTGTTCCCAGGAAGTCTCCCCGGCGGCGGGAATGGCGCAGCCCCGGAAGCGACGCGGCTAATGAAAGTCATGCGATTCGATGGCATGGCGCGTGCCGCTTAGCCGCTGAACGGATTCCGCCCGGATGTGGACGACGCCATCCCGTTTCTGCACCAGCCCTTCAATCAGCACGAAGGGAGCGCTCGTCCATAGCGGGCGATGCTTCTCAAACAACTCAGGCCAGACGATGATGTTGGAGATGCCGGTTTCGTCTTCCAGGCTGAGGAACACGATGCCCTTGGCCGTGCAGGGGCGCTGCCGCACGATCACCACTCCGGCCACTTTCGCGCGCTTGCCGTCGCGGACCAGGCGGAGGTCTTCCGCGCTGGATACGCCGCTGCCGCGCAGTTCCTCTCGCAGATAACGCATCGGGTGCGGCCCCGTGGTGAGGCCGGTTCCCCGGAAATCGGCCTCCAGCCGTTCGATGGGCGACATGGCGGCAAGCGGGGACTCCTCCGCGAGCGAGCCCTCCTCGTCTTCCGTTTCGAGCAATGGCCCGGCGGGCTTCCCGAAGCGGGCCACCTGCCAGAGGGCCTCGCGGCGGTGGAGCGAGGCATCGAGAGGATTGAGCGCGCCAATTTCGGCCAGTGTATCGAGCTCTTCTTTCCGCAGATGAGTGCGCCGGGTGAAATCCTGCAGCGAACGAAAGGCTCCGTTGGAGAAGCGCTCCCGCTGAATGGCGAGGGCGGCATCGGCGCGCAGTCCGGCCACATAGCGCAGGCCCAGGCGCACCGTATTGTCGTCCTCGAGAGTGCAGAGCGCGGCGGAGGATTGCACGCAGACCGGGCGCACGCGGACTCCATGGCGCTGCGCATCCTTCACCAGCGTGGCGGGCGCGTAGAAACCCATGGGCTGGCAGTTGAGCAGGGCGGCCAGAAAGGCCGCGCCATAGTGGGCCTTCAGGTAGGAACTTGCGTAGACCAGCAGCGCGAAACTGGCGGCATGGGATTCCGGGAAGCCGTACAGGGCGAACGAGGTGATGGAGCGCACGATCTCCTCTTCCTCTCTTGCGCCGATGCCGTTCTTGCGCAGACCGTCCCGGAGCTTGGCTTCAATCTCGCTCATGCGCTCGAGAGACCGCTTGAAGCCCATGGCGCGGCGGAGTTCTTCGGCTTCGCCGCCCGAAAAATTCGCGGCCACCATCGCCACTCGCAGCAACTGCTCCTGAAAGAGCGGAACACCCAGGGTCCGGCGCAGCACGGGTTCGAGAGCGGGGTGAGGATAGGTGACGGGCTCGCGGCCCTGTCTGCGGTTCAAGTATGGATGCACCATCCTTCCGGTAATGGGGCCGGGCCGGATAATGGCCACCTCCACGACAAGATCGTAGAAATTGGCGGGCTTCATGCGCGGAAGGGTGGCCATCTGCGCGCGGGATTCAATCTGGAAGACTCCCAGGGTGTCGGCCCGCTGCACCATCTGGTAAGTCTTCGGATCGTTGGGCGGCAGATGCGCGAGATCAATCTGAATCCCGCGGCCGCGCAGCAGGCGTACGCAATCTTCGAGAGCGGCCATCATGCCCAGGCCGAGCAGGTCCACTTTAATGATGCCCAGGTCGGCGCAATCCTCTTTATCCCACTGGATCACCACGCGGCCGGGCATGCGCGCATTTTCCAGCGGGACAATCCGGTCCAGTTCGTCCTGGCAGATCACCAGCCCGCCGGAATGCTGGCCAAGGTGCCGCGGCAGGTTCTGGATCTGCATGGAGAGGCGCAGCAGATGCTGGACGCGGGAGTGCTCCACGGGAAGACCGGCGGCCTTGGCCTGATGATGGAGCTTATCGAGATCGTTCGTGTACTCAAAGCGGCTCATCGACGCCGAGAGGCGCGTGAGCATCTCGTCCGGGAACCCAAGCGCCTTGCCCATTTCGCGCGCGGCGCTGCGTCCGCGGTACGTAATGACATTGGCCGTCATGGCCGCGCCCCGCTTGCCGTAGCGCTCATAGACATACTGGATGACGCGCTCGCGCTGCTCGCCGCTGGGGAGGTCGATGTCAATGTCCGGCCATTCGCCGCGCTCTTCGGAGAGGAAGCGCTCAAAGAGCAGGTCCATGCCCACCGGATCGACGGCGGTGATGCCCAGGCTGTAGCAGACGGCGCTGTTGGCGGCCGAACCGCGGCCCTGGGAGAGAATGCCCTCCCGGCGGCTGAACTCGGCGATATCCCAGACGGCAAGAAAGTAGCCCGCCAGATTCAGCTTCTCAATCACGCGCAGTTCTTTCTCAATCTGCAGGCGAGCCTTCTCGTGGTAAGGCCGGTAGCGGTTGCGCGCGCCGCGTTCGGTGACCGCGCGGAGATAGGACATCATCGTTTCGCCGGGAGGAACGGGGTAATCCGGGAAGCGGTAGCCGAGATCCCGCAGGGTGAAATCGAGGCGTTCGGCGAGTGCCCGCGTGTTGCGGATGGCTTCGGGCAGATCGCGGAAGAGGCGCTCCATTTCGCCGGGGCTCTTGAGGTGCCGTTCGGCGTTGGCGTCGAGCAGACGGCCGGCGCGGTCCAGCGTCGTCTTGTGGCGCAGGCAGGTGAGCGCGTCGAAGAGAGGCCGGGTTTCGGGCTTGGCGTAGCGCACGCCGTTTGTCGCCAGCAGCGGCAGGCGGAGGTGGCGGGCGCATTCGATGCGGCGCTGGTTGGCGATTTCCTGCTCGCGCCGGCGGTGGCGCTGGAGTTCGATGAAAACGCTGCCGGGGCCGAAGGCTTCGAGGGCGCGGGCGGCCTGCGCGGGATCGTGGACCAGGGCCACAAGGCCGCTCGCATGGCCGGAAAGATCCCGCCAGACGCAGCGGCCTTCCCCTTTCGGAGAGCGCAGGTGCATGCGGGTGAGCAGGCGGCAGAGGTTCTGGTAGCCGCGGCGATTCTCCACCAGAATCGTGAGGCGCTGGCCGTCTTCGAGCGAAACGTCGCAGCCCACCAGGGCGCGCAGGCCCGCCTGTTTTGCCGCCTGATAGAAGCGCGGCGCGCCATAGACCCCATCGCGGTCGCAAAGCGCGAGCGCTTCGTAGCCCAGACGGGCAGCCTGTGCCACAAGGTCCTCGGGCAGGGATGCGCCTTCGAGAAAGCTGAAGGCCGAAGCGGTGTGGAGTTCGATGTACATGGCTTCCCGGCAAGAGGCGGCTAATCGTAGACACCGGCGACTTTCCAGCGGATGCGGGGAAGTTCGCAGCGAATGCGGAAGAGATGCCCGCCCACGGCGACGTCCCATTCCTCGAAGTCCCACTCCTCTTCGGTCCACCATTCGCCGCCGCTGCGCCAGGGGCCGGCATGGCGGCCGACCGGCCCGTTGCAGAGGCCGCGCGCGGCTACATGCACGGGCACGGCGCGTTCGATGCGCACCTCGGCTTCCGGCGCCGGGCGCAGACAGCGCAGCGCCATGCGAAGAGGAAGCGGGGAGGCGGCCGCGGCGGAGGCCGGCGAGGGGGAAGGTGCAGCGCCCCCGCGAGGGCGCGTCCGCATCCTTGCGGGCGCGGCGCTGGCGACGAAGGGTTTCAATACGCAGGCGTCGTCGCGATGAGAATCCGGGATGACGGGCGCGCCCGCGCGGCCTTCGCCCACCAGATTGCCGAGGCGCGCGAGGGTGACGTCGAGCTTTTCGGGGCTGGGCTGCGCGGGCTCAAACAGCGAGAACTGCGCCACCCGCCGGGGAGAGGCGTGAAGGGTGACGCGCATGCCCGTTACAGGTTCGCCGGGAGGGTGAGAGGAGAGGCCGAGACGCGCCAGAGTGACGAAGGTTTTCGTGTCCGTGTGCGCGGTGGATAGCAGCAGTTCGCGCTCATACCAGCTTCCGCCGGCGAGTTTGAGGCCAAGCAGAAATTTGCCCGCGGCGAGGTTCTTGCGGTCCAGACGCTCACAGAGGGTTTTCAGCAGACCGGCAAGAGCGAAGGCGAGCGATTCGAGATCGGCCACCTGCCAATCGAAGTCAACGGACTCTTCAAATTCCTCTGCGGGCCGATGGGGCTGAAAGACGGGGTCGTCCTGGCCGTGCGCCATGCGGAGCCAGCGCGCGGCGGCGGGGCCGAGGCGGTCCGTCACCGCGTTTTCCGGCAGTGCCGCAAAGGCGCCCAGCGTCTCCACTCCCCAGCGGTAAAGGGTTTGCCGGACATTCTCTTCCAGAGGAAGAAACTCCACCGGCAGCACGTGCAGAAAAGCGATTTCCTGGCCGGGAAAAATGTGCGTGATGCCGCTTTGCGTGCGCGCGGCGCACTCGGCGGCAAAGCGGTTGAGAGAGACGGCGACGTTGCCGGGCAGCCCCAGGCGGTCGGCTCCGTTGGCCAGTTGGCGGGCCGCCGCATGCGGGTCCCGCAGCCCGGCCAGATCCGCCATCAGCAGGCCGGGCTGCGCGTCTTCGATGCGGGGGGAAACGGTCAACGCCATTTCGAGCGTCTCCCGCCTTGCCTGGGCCTCGGCGGCTTCATCCCGCTCATGCACGCGGAGGGCCGGGGCGGGCTTGGAAGCCGGGGAGAGCTTGGAGTGCGCGGCAAAGCGCATTCTGGCTTCGGCCAGCGTCATTCCCTCGCGAATGCCGCCGTCGCGGGCGGAGGCACTGGCGGCATGCACCGCGGAGTTGGGCGCTTTGCCGGTGAACACCACCAGAGGCGGGCGGGGCAGACGCCGTTCTTCCCGCTGCAGCGCGGCGGCGGCGAAATCGGGAATGTAGAGACATGCGTAGATTGGGTGCATCGCGCGCCTTCCTTAGCCGGCGGCTTTCAGCTCTAACGTGCAGCTTTGCTCCCGCCGGAGCGCACGCCTGGCCTGTTGCGGATGCCGCTGGTAAGCCAGAGCCGCTTCCACCTGCATGCCTCCCAGCACGAAGGAGACGCCGGGATGCCCGTTCCAGTGCGCTTCCTTGCGGCGAAACTCCATGCGGGCGGCGGCCGCGTGCGCGGCGATCCCCTTGCAGGTGGCCGCCACCAGAAGAATGCTTGGGGTGTTTTCGATGCCGCGCTGGAGCTTGAGCCACGGGCGCATCTGCCATTCCTGAAGAAAGCGGCGGGAGCGGGTGCCCATCAAATCAAGCACGATCAGCCCGAAGCCGCCCGCGCCCACAACGAGGTTCACGGCATCCCAGGCCTCGCGCGGCCACTGGCAGCGCACCAGCAGCAAGCG